>LIAL01000010.1 GCA_001437625.1 Nitrosopumilus sp. BACL13 MAG-121220-bin23 | reverse complement strand
TAAAATTTTTTTCTAATTATAGCTATAGAGAATGTTACCAGATACATTCCAAGATTTAGTATTGTGTATAATTCATGAGTTAACATTAGAGTATTTTTTTAGATTTTATTTTTAATGAAGTTAATTTGTAAATTATGCTCGACTATCCAACACGCTTAAGTTTATAGAAAAATTAGAATATTAATGAATTATAGAAATATTGGATTGGTTTTACTAATCCCATCAACTATTATCGGGATCATTGTTTTAGGAATGAATACTTATTTACCAAATGGAATAGAGTTACCAATTCCACTATTATATTTTTCAATAATTAATGGGACAATATGGATTATAGGCATAGTATTAGTAAATTATAAGGCAAAACATTCAAGCGGCAAAAAAAAGAATTTCAAAAGAACCAATACCAAAACATATGATAATTAAATTTTAAATTAAAATTGATAATAAATTATGCTTTCAAAATTGTAGAAACAACATATTTCACCATATCATCAAAATTGGCATTTGTATTTGATTCAATTTTAGCCAATTTAGAATCACCTTCTTGTGCAATTCCAGTAGATTCGATAGTTGCTTTTTCTTTTGCTGCGTTAATTATTACTTCAGCTTCCTTCATAGCCATTTCACGTGTTTTCTGTAATAATATATCAATTTCAGTCAAAGTCTTGACAGTTAGTTGTTTTTTTACATCTCCAACCTTACCAGTTAAAGAGTCAAGATCATCTTCTAAACCATTCAAAGATTGAATTATTCTAGTGACTTTGGATTCAACAACATCAGTCATTATATTCACAATTCAAAAATTCCATTAATTAAATCATTCATTTTTAGAACATGTTTTAGACATAAAAAGCGAATTTTAGCCAGAGGTTAATAGTAAAATTGCCCTTGCTAGATCGCCTTTAGCTTCCTCTAAAGCAGTCTTTGCTTTTTCCTCATCAACTCCAGCTTGTTGACTTACTAACTGAATATCTTCATCTGAGAAAATTTGAACTGCTAATTCTACCTCCTCATAACTATCTGCAGTTACTGTAAAAATAGAACTGTCTTTTGCTTTCATTTCAGTAACAGAAGGTTTTGAAATAATAATTTCTTTTTTATCAGTTTTAATTATAACTTCTTGAACATTTTGTAGCTCATTCATATCAAGACCCATCTTATCCATCATTCTTCGCATTTCGCGATTACCTCCCCGCATCATATCACTAGATCCTCCTTGCGACTTTTTAAACTATCTCTAACCTTGATTGCTACACCTCGTTTAAAATTAGATATCATTTCAGAAGATAAAACAGATCTGCCAACTGCAATTACTTGATTTTCAAATAGTACAGGAGTATCAGCTGAAATACGTACATTTTTTCCAGACCAAATAACATGTTTGCAAAATACAGATCTACCTTCTTGAACAAATGGGGCGGCATCTTTGTTAATTTCAATACAATTTTCTCGAAATGCTTTATTTTGTAATAACATTTGAGCAAAAGGGATACTAATTGCCAAGCTACCATCAATTCTCAAAGTACAAAGTAATTTTCCTTTATGAGAAGCAGTTCTAATTCTTCCAGTTCTCCGTGATAATTTTATGTCAACATCTTTTGGTAAGTATTTTGAGGTTCCACTACCAAATATGGCATCCAAAGAGTGTTGAAGTTTCACAAAATGTTCCATAATAAAGTAAAAATTATTCTAAATATTAGTTGAATGTTAAACTATAGTAGAAATAAATAACTATATAGATAGATACTTTATCATTAGATTATGGAAGAACAAGGAGAAACTAGAAAAATACAGTTTACAGGTAAATCATCGTATATAGTTTCACTACCAAAACAATGGATTAAGGAATTAGGGCTTAAGCAAGGTGATCAAATAAGAATGATCAGAAAAGGATCATCAACATTAGAATTGTATCCGCCAAAATTTGAATCTCGTGTACAGAAAAAAGAAGATGCAACAATTGAGATTGCAGAAGAGGAACAACCAGATTCCATAGTTAGAAAATTAATTTCATTATACTTTTTAGGATTTAAAATAATTAATATTAAATCAAAAAGTGGAAGATTAAACCCAATTCAAAGAAACACTGCAAAAGAAGCAGTTAAGAGAATGTTAATGGGCTCTGAAATTATTTCAGATTCAAGTAATGGAATGACAATTCAAGTAATGGTAAATTTATTAGAATTATCAGTTGATGGGGCATTCAAACGAATGATACACTTGGCAAAATCAATGTTAAATGATGCACTTTTAGCAGTTAAAGAAAATAATTTGGATTTAGCTCAAGAAGTGATCAATACAGATGATGAAGTGGATAGATTTGGATTTTATATTATTCGTCAATTAAAAATTGCAATACAAAATGAACATATTTTAAAAGAGATGGGTTTTAGAAATGCCAGAAATTGTTTAGGATATAGATTAATTGTAAAAAATATAGAAAGAACAGGAGATCATGCTGCATTTATTGCAAAGGATCTTTTAGAATTTAAAAAATCAATCAAAAAAGAAATTTTAGAAAAACTTCAAGAAATGAATGATTTTTCATTGACGGTGTTAGATGAATCATGTTTAGCCCTATTCAAAGAGGACTACTATCAGGCTGAAAAAACGATCAAAAAAATAGAACAAATTACTAAATTTGAGAAAAAAATTAAAGATGCCTCAAAATCAATAAAAGGTGATGAAGAGATGTACAGAGTCAGAAGATTAGCAGAAAATATAAGAAGAATTTCGGAATATGCCAGCGATATTGCAGAAATTGTGTTAAATATGAATATAGAAAAAACTTTGACAAAAACGGAGTAATATGGGAAAATGGACAAAGCTATTCTAATTACATATGATAAAGAAGATGCCGTAAATGAGGCAAAGGGGTTATGCGAAGCTGCAGGATATGAAGTAGTTCACATAATTCAACAAAATTATCTACAAAAACCAAAATACGGAATTAGTGGTGGTGTTCTAGAGCAATTACGTGAAATTGCAGATAAAATTAGACCAGATGTAATAGTGTATGATGAAATTCTAAAACCTACTCAAAATTATAATTTAGCAACAGAACTACAAAGAGAAGTTTTAGACAGAGAAGGATTAATTCTTGAAATTTTTGAAAGTAGAGCATCTAGTTCAGAATCAAAATTACAAGTGAAATTAGCACAATTAAGATATGAAATGGTTAGGGCAAAAGAAAAAGTTCGTCTTGCCAACATGGGAGAGCAACCAGGGTTTATGGGAATAGGGCAATTTGAGATTGATGTTTACTATAATGACATTAAACATAGAATGCAGACAGTAAGAAAGAAACTTGAAAAAGCTGGAAAACAAAGAGAACTTCACAGACAAGGAAGAAAAAGGATGGGATTTTCAACAATTTCATTAGCAGGATATACATCTGCAGGAAAAACAACATTGTTTAACAAAACTACAGGTGAAACAAAAGCTCAAAGTAAAGAATTGTTTACAACGCTTTCTACCACTACTAGAAGAATTATAATTAATCAAGAACCAGTATTAATTGCAGATACAGTTGGGTTCATCAGTAAATTACCGGCATATATGATAGATGCGTTCAAATCAACATTAGAAGAATTAACTTATACAGATATTATTATTCTAGTAATTGATATCAGTGATTCACAACTAGAGTTAAGGAAAAAATTTGCAAGCTGCATGAGGACATTGGATGAATTAGGAGTTAAAAAAGAAAAAATAATTTTTACGTTGAATAAAGCAGATTTAATGAAGAAAGAGCAAATTGATCATAAAAAAGAATTACTAAATTTAACGGAAAATGAAAAAGTAATTTCAGTTTCTTCAAAAACAGGTGAAAACATAAATGAATTAAAAAAAATGATTGAGAAAATCATAATGGATAAAAATCCATATAAATATAAAAAAAATGAATGGGAAGGTAAAAACATTTGATAATTGAAGTTGTTAGAATAGGACAACGTGTTGTAAGAGATGATAGAGTTACAACTCACGTAGCATTAGTTTCAAGATCTTTTGGAGCAGAAAAAATATTCATGACAGAAGTAAATCCAGAAATTAAAGATACTTTAGAAAAAATCAACAATACATGGGGAGGGAATTTCACTGTTGAATTTATTGATAACTGGAAATCAGTTGTAAAAAATAAAAAAAAAGACGGCTTTAAAATAATACATCTATCAATGTACGGTGAAAAAATTAATGATGTTCAAGAACAAATACATGAAGAAGAAAAAATTTTAGTGGTGGTTGGTGCAGAAAAAGTTCCAAGAGAAATTTATGAATTAGCTGATTATAACGTAGGAGTAGGAAGTCAGCCTCATTCTGAAATTAGTGCTTTAGCTATATTATTAGACAGAGTTCAAAATGGACAGCAATTTGAAAAAATCTTTCCAAATGCCAAAAGAAAGATCATACCCACAAAAAATGGCAAAAATGTTGAAGTAAATGAGACAAGGGATTAATACTACAAATTTGAAGTGAATAAAGTTGGTAGACAAATACGAAGATCCTTTTGTTAGAATTGCATCAATGATTGGTGGCGATGAATATCTCAAAGTAGCAAGATCATTACTAAAAGCAGAAGATGCAACAGATGAAGAAATTGCTAGCTCTACAGGTCTTAGAATTAACATGGTAAGAAAAGTGTTGTATGATCTTTTTGGAAAATCTTTGATTACAGGTATTAGAGTGAAGGATGAAAGAAAGGGTTGGTTCGTATACAGATGGAGAACTAGAAGAGAAGAAGTCGAACATTTTATTGAAAATCAAAAAAAGAAAATTCAAGAAAGATTACAACAGAGATTTGATTATGAAAATGCATCTGACTTTTATCATTGTGGTAATGAGGACTGTCCAAGAGTTACATTCGAAGAAGCACTTGATGGCATGTTCAAATGTCCATCATGTCAGAATGTATTAAATATAAAAAAGAATGAAAAATCTCGAAAAGCATATTCAAAGAAAATTGATGAAATCAAACAAGATATGCAACAGATATTTTAAGGGATTAAAAAATAAACCTAATAAAAAATTTTAAAAAAAACAAATTTTATAATTCTTCTTCATTATCTTCATTATCTTCATTATCTTCATTATCTTCATCTTCATCTTCATCTTCATCTTCACATTGTTCTAATTCTACATGACTAGGAATTCCATCATCTTGGAAAAAAATCTCAATACAGATGTTGGTATCTAAAGTTGAAACCAATGTTTCAGCTAAATTTTTGGGAAAATTAC
This sequence comes from Nitrosopumilus sp. BACL13 MAG-121220-bin23, assembly GCA_001437625.1. Classification (GTDB taxonomy): domain Archaea; phylum Thermoproteota; class Nitrososphaeria; order Nitrososphaerales; family Nitrosopumilaceae; genus Nitrosopumilus. Next base: position 17,530 of record LIAL01000010.1, on the reverse strand, counting down.
CTAATCTACCAGGATCAGCAGAATAACGATATTCAGTAATTTGTTCTTCATGATGAAAATCAATTTCAATATCACCATTAGAAAATTTTCTAACTCTAATGACTTCACCAAATATACTATTAGTCAAAATTAATTTTTGTTATTAGAAACATCACGAGTAAGATTTTCAGCTAATTCCTCATAATGTTGTCTAGATTTTCCAAGATCATTTAATTGAGATTTTTCAATTATATCAAGCTCTTCATTGACTTGTTTAGAAACATTCTGTAATCGTGCTTCTGCCATCATGAATAATTTATTATTTTCTTTCCACAAATGTTCTGTAATATGATCAACGTAAAGTTGCATATCAGTAATTAATTTTTCAGAATTACCAGATGAAAGATATTCTTTTGCAGATGTTTCCATTTCATTTCCAATTTCTCGTGATCGTTGATGATCAAGTAACATCATAGCAATAGGCCCCATGGTAGTAGGCATTCCAGATTCCTCTAATGCAGGAAATAGTGATTTTTCCTCTTTAGTATGATGACAAACATCGGTAAAGTTTTTTGAGAAATCAATTACTGGAAGTAAAATTGATTCAGGAATTTGTTTTTTATCATTTAATAATTCGATGGTGGATTGCATAGCTTTGATTACTTTTTCAATTAATTCATGATCACGTCGTAATGATTCAGTAGACATAATTACAAAAAATAAAATCCAATATCTATATCTTTTTAATAAAAATAATTAAAAGAAAGAAAATTAGTTAACGTGTATTTGTTAACAATAGATTTAACGATTAGATAGACTATTTGCTTTTACAAATATCCAGATTCTTTTAGTCATCTCACTAGGAGCTATTGGTTTTTTTCCAAATACTTGTTCTACAGTTTCTTGACGACCTGCGAAATTAATAGCGTATCCTCCAAATGCTGGTTTTGTTGCTTTTGATTTAGTTATAGTCTTCTTTTTAGGAGCAACTTTATTTTTTGTTGCAACCGTCTTTTTAGGAGCAACTTTATTTTTTGTTGCAACCGTCTTTTTTGTTGTGGTTTTCTTTTTTATTGCCAATTTCTTGTAATTTTGTTTTAAATAAAGTATAAGAACTTACACTTTAACATAATTTAGTACCAGATAGTTTTTGAGCCTCTTTATTGATTTTAATTTCAAATTAGGGGAATTAGAAATTTTTGCAAAACCTTTTCCTTCAACAAAAGAGATAGCATCATTGCCTCCAATTAGAAAAGGAGATAATGTAACTATCAATTCATTGAAAAGGTTATTTTTGATAAATTCCCAATTTACAGTTCCACCGCCTTCAACTAAAATAGTTTTAATGTTTTTACTGGAAAGTTTTTTTAATAATAATTTTAAATTTATAGAATTTTCTCCAGCTATAATTATTTCTACAGGTAATTTTTGTAATTTCAATAAATTTTTTTTGCTAATTTTTTTTGAAACAGCTATTATGGTTGGAACATCATTGCTTGTTTTAATAATTCTAGAATTAATCGGTATACTACCAGTAGAATCTAAAATTATTCTTATGGGATTTTTTCCTTTAGTATAGCGTACAGTTAGTAAAGGATCATCTTGTAGGAGAGTATTTTTCCCTATAAGAATTGCATCTACTTTTGATCGTAATTTATGTAGTCTAATACTATCAGATTTAGAAGATAATTTAGAATCACCAATTTTTGTAGAAATTTTTCCGTCTATTGATATGGCTGCACTTAAAATTACATGCGGATTAAATTTTTCCATGTACGATTTCTCCTCCAATCATTACTGCTTTAATTGATGATTCAGATGCTCGATGTACAATAGATGCATGTGGATTATGCATTGGTTCTAAATCTAATGCATGTTTATCGAGAAATATACAATCAGCTATTTTTTTATTTTGAATAACTCCAATATCTTTTTTTAAAATTTTTCCACCGTTAACCGTAGCCATTTTAAGAATATTTTTTGGATCAATTCTTTTTTTCTTAATTCCCATTGTTACCTTCCAAAGAAAATCCATTTCACGAAACATGTCAGGTGAATTAATCATAACATTATCTGTACCTAATGCCAAAAGACATCCAGCATTTTCCATTTTTTCAATATCAGGAATTCCTTCTGCCAAGGAGGAATTTGCTCTAGGACAAATCACAATACCCCTAGTTACCTTAGATGCAGCCTGAAGATCACTTTTTGAAGCATGTGTCATGTGAATTAAAAAATCAGGCTTCATAGATAATGCTCGAATAGTTTCAGATTGACCAGTAATTTGTTTAGATTTACGGACACTTTCTCGGGTTTCAGAAGAGTGAATTGCACGAAGTTTTTTTGTTTTAGAATATGAAGTTAACACAGATTTACTATGCTCATTTGCACCGCTAATACCAATTCCATCACATGTTTTAATTAAAGAAGGAAGATCCTGAATTTTTTCTTTAGGAAAAGGATTATTTTTTTTAATTTCAGAAGAATTTTGATGAAAATCAAGTCGACCCAAAATAATTGAACGAATTGGAATATCAGAAGATACTTTTTTTAGTAAAAGTGATCCATCTAAACCCCCTTCTCTAAAATCAACAAATGTAGTAATACCTTTACAAATCATTGAATGGCAAGTATTTTTCATAAAAGTAGATAGATTTTCTTCTGAAGTATTTTTTAGGATTTTAGATTTAATTCCAAATATCGGATGAATTTTTTGATTCACAGTACTGTTTATTGTAATATCTTTTCCAATTGAATCAGCAATATGGGTATGTGCATTAATGAATCCTGGAATTAACAATAGGCCTTGACAATCAACTATATCATTCTCTAAAGTAGATTTAATTTCTGGTTGAATTTTTTGAAATTTATTATTTTTAATTTCAATATCAACATTTGAAACAAAATCTAATTCTTCACCCAATAAAGCACTAATATTTTTTAATAACATTATAATTCATAAACGTCAGGTTTTGGTTTTCCGGAATCTCTAATATCACGAATTGTATCAAGAGATTTTGTGGCTAATTTTACTGCATCCCTACTAGTTTGTGCATTTCCAATCCCACAATTCAAAGAAATATTATCATTATTTTTAATCATGTCAATAAAACTTTGAACTGAATTTTTTGCTTCACTACTTGCAACTACCATATAATTATCACCGCCCATAAAAAATGTAAGTGAATTTTTTTGAATGAAATATTTTGCGATTTTTGAATGTAAGTCAAAAATTTTTACTGAAATTTCATAGGGAGAATTATCTTCTCTTTTTGATTTTAAATCATCAACATCTAAATGCATTATTGAAACATTTAATTCAGATTTATCATCAATAAATCCAAAAATATTATGTTCTTTGTTTAAAATTATATTATTTTTTCTGCCATCATAAGCTTTCAGATTAGCTTCAAAAGGAGATTCACCAAAACCAATTGAAATAGTTAATCGTACTTCAAATAACCCTTCAAGTGTTTTTTGAATTTCTATGTGATCGTCTAAAGTAAGATAATTGGAAACTACAAAAAATTCATCAAATCTATTTAAAAATACCAAACAATTTTTTTCAGAAAATAATTTTTGTACTTGTTTGTAAAGTGATGCTTGAAGCATTTGTAATTCATGTTCTCTATCACTGCCCAATGTCAAAGTCCATGGCCCATATTCAGTAATTTTTAAAATACTAAGTTGAATCATTTTTGAATTTTTTCCAGTTCTGTAGAAATTTTAACAAGAGCCTCAATAGCACGTTCTGCAACAGGTCTTATTCTAGCATAAGCATGTCTTTCTTGCATTCCAGGACCAGATATTCCCAAAGATACAGGTTTTTGATATTTTAGTGATAATGTAGTAAGAGATTGAGCAGTAGCATGAGATATTACTTCATCATGTTTTGTTTGTCCCTTAATTATAGCACCCAACGTAGCAACCCCGTCAATATTTTCATTTTGCAGTAATCTATCTACAATTATTGGCATATCATATGCTCCAGGAACCATACAAACATGAGAAATTGTTAATTGTAATAAATTGGCTTTTTCTTTTGCAACATCTAACATCCTAGATGTTATTTCCTCATTAAATTCTGAAACTACAATAGCTATATTCATAATTAATTCACCTCAGCATATTCTAAAAGTTCTTTTCCATCAATTAATGGAATTCCATTTTGTTTTCCAAATTTTTCTGCCTTGTCTACAGATAATGCAGAATATGTTTCAGCATCCATCATTTCACAAATAGCAGTTACAGGAGTTAAACCTGCAATTTGAGTTAAGTAAACAGACATTTCAGTATGTCCTTGACGTGATGCCAACAATCCTTCTGATGCAATCAATAAAGGCACATGTCCAGGAGTTTTAAATGAAGATACAAATTTTTTCTGTTTATTTTTAACTTTAAAAATATTAGCCATTTCTATAATTGTTAATGCTCTATCTTTATCAGTAATTCCAGTATATGTTTGATAATGATTTACAGATAATGAAAATGTTGGATAATCACCATATGGAGCTAAACCCATAATCATTTCTTTATTTGAAATAGAAGAACTAGCAAGAATTTCATGCATATATTGTAATTCAAGAGATTTTGCAAAATTATTTTCTAGTGCTATACAGAGTAATCCACCAGCGTTTTGACGCATACGTGCAACATGTTCAGGAGTGATAAATTCTGCTGCCACAACCATGTCAATTTCATTTTCACGATTAGCTGAATCAAATAATAATACAAATTCTCCACGTTTAAGAGATTCAAGTCCAGTTTCAAGTGACATATAAAAAAATTATTTCGATCTAGGTATATAGCTTACTAAAAAACGGGTAATTACCACTAATATAGTAGATAATTAGGCTTGTTTTAAAATATACTTACCAAGAATGTCAGTTTCAATATTAACCTTATCTCCTACTTTCTTAGTATGGAAATTTGTAATTTCAATAGTATGAGGAATTAATGAAACATAGGCTAATGTTTTTTTTATATCAACAACAGTTAAGCTAATTCCATCAATAGTAATTGATCCTTTCTTTACAATATATTTTGCTAAATTTTTAGGAACTTCAAAATAAACTTGAACTTCCTTAGGTTTTTTTAGAATTTTTTTTATTATTGCCACTCCATCTACATGGCCTAAAACAAAATGGCCCTCTAATCTATCACCTGCCTTTAAACTTCGTTCAATATTTACAACTCCACCAACTTTTAGATTACCAAGATCAGTTTTTTTTGTAGTCTCCTCAATCATTTCAAAAATACATTTAGATTTAGATATCTTGGTTGCAGTAAGACATACACCATTAACTGCAACACTTTGTCCAATTTTTAATCCCTTTACTTGTTTACCCAAATCAATAGTCATTTCAATTGCACTTCGATTTTTAGTAATTTTTGAAATTTTGTTTACTGTACCAACCCCTTCAACAATACCAGTAAACATTAAAAGAATGTAGAGAGTTTATGTATAAAATGATTTAGATATTACTAAATGAAATTATTTTGAATTTTCAAATTCATCTTCACAAAATTGATGAAAAATAGAACATTTGTTTTTTTTAGCGTCAGATTTAATTTTATCCATATCTTTATTCAATACACCTTGTGCAGCTAAAAATGCCTCATCAGGCATGTTTAATTTTTCAAATAATTTTGATTTTGCAGAAGGTATTTCGCGTAAGCTTGAATCTACTCGTTGGGCTAAATCATAGTAATCAATTGAATCTTGATAATTACCAAGATGGCTAAGTGAAATAGCCTTATTCATTAATGCAGTGACGTCATTTGGATCAATTACAAGTGATGTATCATAGTATTGAAGTGCATCTTTGTGGCGATCCAATTCATTTAGAGATATTCCCATGGTGTTTAGAGCCCAAGTATCTTTAGGATTTGTTAGTAGAATGCCTTCACATAATTTTAAAACGTCATCATATTGCTTCAAACTTTCAAGAGCAAAAATTTTATTTTTTAATGCGTATGTATCAGATGGTTTTATTTCAAGAACTTTATCACAATACACAAGTGTTTCTTCATAATTTTTTAGATATATCAGTGATAATGAAATATTTTGTAAAGCAAGCATATCAGTTGGATCCTTTTTGAGTAAATCTTTACAATAATTGTACAACTGATCATAATTTTCAGCACTAAACATACGAGTAATTACATTTGTTGGATCAAGAAGGTCAATCATTTTATTATTTTACAATATCAAGTAGTGCTTTTGCTTGCTTATAGTGTACTTCGTCTATCATTTTTCCATCAACTGTTGTAGCACCTTTACCTTTTTTTGTTGATTCTAAATACACCTTGCAAACTTTTTCTGCCCATGAAATTTCAGTTTTGTTAGGATAAAATGATTTATGGACTGTAGAAATTTGATCTGGATGTATAACACTTTTTCCAGCATATCCTAAACTTTTTCCAAAATTACAATCCGTTTCTAATCCCTTCAAATCTTTTAGATCTTGCCAGATACCATCAATAGCAGATATACCTGCAGCTGCTGCATCGACAGGGATTTTATATCGAGAATATTTTCCACCTGGTGAATCTTTTGTATATTCAACACCAAGATCATTTAGTAAATCAAAAATTCCAAAAACAATAGCATTAACACGTTTTCCAAATGATGCAATTGAATAGGAGTTAACAACACCTTCAGCTGATTCAATAGACGGAATAATTTGAATTGGTTTTAATTTTTTAGATTTTTCTAAACTGGAAAGAATTTTTTGTATTTTTTTTAATTCTGAAACATTATTTACTTTAGGAATAACTATCCCATCAATTCCTTTTTGAATAATTTCCTTTAGATCTGATGGAATTTTTCCAGATAATGGGGAATTAGTTCGAACAAAAATGGAAGAAGAGTATTCTGAACGAGATTTTAATGCATTTTTGATTAATTTTCTTGCACTAGTTTTTTCATCATCTGGAACAGAGTCCTCTAAATCAAAGCAAATAATATCAGCTTGAATCTTCTTTGCCTTTTCAAGAAATCTGGGATTGTTCCCAGGTACGAAAATAAGGCTACGGAAGAGCTGAGTCATTAAATGACTAAGCGCCTTCAGGCTTCATTAAGATTTTACCAAACATGCCTTTTCCGTTTAACATCTTTGTGTGTGCCTCTGCTGCTTGTTCAAAGGTGTATGTTGAATCAATTGCAGCTTTAATTTTGCCTTGACCCATCCAATAGAGACCTTGATCAAGTTCGGCTTTGGTTCCTTGTGTTGAACCTAAGATGTTAGTTCCTTTGAAGAACACATGTCTAAGATCAGTTTGTGCATTGTAACCAGTTGTTGCTCCACATGAAACAAGTGTTGCACCGTACTTTAACAATTGTAATTGTTTGTTCCAGTGTGTTTCACCGATATGATCAAATGATAAATCAATACCTGGCGCTTCACCTTTTTTCTTTGCTAATTCTTTAGAAATTGCTCTAACTTCTTTGTGCCAATCTTCTTTTCTATGATCAACTGCAAAGTCAGCTCCAAGTTCTAAACATTTGTCTAGTTTGTCAGGGCTTGCGGTTGCAATAACATCACAGTTGTATAATTTTGCGATTTGAATTCCAAAGCTTCCTACTCCAGAACCTCCACCCATAATTAGAACAGTTTGTCCGGGAGTAATTTTGGCTCTACCAACTAGCATGTGCCATGAAGTTAGTAATGTCATAGATGCAGCCGCTGCTTGATCATATGATACCCCTTCTGGGATTTTTGAAACATTAACTTCTGGTAAATGAGTTACTTCTTGGAATGCTCCCCAATTAGGACCTGTTTGAAATCCCCAAATCATTCTTTTGGTACAATCAAATTCTCGTCCATCAGTACATGCCTTACAAACTCTGCATGACATGTTAGAGTGAGAAACTACTTTATCTCCAATTTTTATATTTTTAACATCCTCACCAATGGCAATAACATCACCAGCAGCATCAGAACCTGAAACGTGTGGTAATGGAACAGGTACTGGTTGTCCTCTCATTCCCCAAATATCATTATAATTTAGGGCTGCAGATTTTACTTCAAAAACAACTTCATCTGCTTTTGGTTTTGGATCATCTATATCCTGGACTTTTAGGATTTTAGCATAATTATCGTCTGGGGCATATTCACTATATGTAACGGCTTTCATAACTAATTAGAAATATTTCCCATAATTATATTTTATCTGCATTATATTCGATTCATCTTAAATTCACGCTTTGGTTGGCGTGTAGATAGAAGAATCTCTTTTAATTGATCATCAGTTATTTGTCCAGGCATTTTTCCTTGTGTTGCCATCCCAATTAGAAATTGTTCCACATTGTCAGATAATTCAGGTTTAACCATTTTGATATTATTTAATCTCATTCTAGCTTCAGGAGTAAGAATTTGTTTTAGAATTTGTTCTTTTTGTGCTGCTTGTTCATGATTGGGGTTATAATCTTGTTCATGATTGGGGTTATAATCTTGTGGTAGATCATTTGATTCAGGAAAACTCATTTTTATCTAACGGTATATTTTCAATTCAGGTTTTTCTAAAATTAATTCATTAAGAATTTCAGTTGCAAGTCTATCTAGTTTTTGCATTCCATTTTTAGAAACAACTCTACCTTTCTTTTCAACTTTTTCTAAATATCCAAGTTTTTCTAATCCTTGGATTGCAGTACGAATAATTGCACCACTTGCATCTTTATGATGAGCAGCACCGTATCCAGATGGTCTACCACCACCATAATCTTTCTTTAATTCATTAACACCAATTGGACCGTTAAAGTAAATTTTTCTCATAATTGATGCACATCTAGTTTGCCACCATTCACTATCTTGTGGTGGTTTATCTGCATGTGCTCCAGTTTTGACAAATGGAGTCCAAGAAGGAGCAGGAATATCTTCTTTCTTTAGAATATTTGCTAATCTTTCAATTAGGACATTTGCTGGTACATCATAGACTTTTGCCATAAAGTGCAGAAATCGATAATCGTCTTATAAATCATTGAAACAAAAAGTAAAAATTCTTAGACATGATTAGGCATAATTCTAATTTTAAAAAAAAGATCGCATAATGACTTTTTTTAGATAATTATGACATACAATATCCAATAAAAAAAGTTGGTGTGAGTATGAAAAAAGTGGTAAAAACAGATTATCTAATCAAATACAAAAAGAAAATAGAGAATAATTTAATTTAAATCCTATTGTTAAATTTTTAGAATTCCTTCTTTGATTAAAAATTGAATTCCTTGAATAAATGAAGCATCGTCAATTGAGCCATCTGCCCACCAGCCTGCGTTATTTTTAATCCAGTCTGGAATTTCAGAACTAGAACTAGTTCCTTGTACAGTTGGAGGAATTTTCAAAATATTTTCTTTAACTAAAAACTGAATTCCTTGAATAAATGAAGCATCGTCAATTGAGCCATCTGCCCACCAGCCGGCGTTATTTTTAATCCAGTCTGGAATAACATTAATTTTTTGATCTTTTAGAATTAGTTGGGAATTAATTTGAAAATTAGATGTAGACACAAAAAACTTTTCAAAATTATTTGAATTTTTACCAGTTAAAATTAATTTAAATTCATATTTTTCATCAGTTGGAATAAAAATAGAGTCTTGATAAATTCCATATGGGGCTAAAATACCAAGATATTTTTCACCAACTCCAATATTAGAAAATATTTCTTTTCCAGATAAATCCGTAATACCATAAACAAACAACACATCGGTTACAGGTAGATTATTTTCATCAAAGAAAGAAAATGTAAAGGGTATTTTGTTACCAGAATTTAATTTAGAATCCCAAGATACATTTCCAATAAAATTATTATCAAAAGAAAATTTTAATTCATTTAGATTTATTTTTTCACCAGATGAAATTTCTAATTTTAGTATATTTTCATTAGATTCCAAAGTTAATTTATTTTTAATTTTTAAAAGATCTTCAGAAGGAATATTAATTTTCAGAAAATTTTTCTTGGTATCAGATATATTAAATTCAAAAAAATCATGATCAATGATTATTCCATTAAGAGAAATAATTAAATCATATCCTTCTTTGATGGATGAAAAATCTTTTTCAAATAAAATTATTTGGTTAAGATTATCCCCATTCCAAGTAAAAGGTATGTTATATGAAATTTTATCTAATGTTTCATCATAGTTAAAATTAAAGATTTCACCGTTATGGGATTTTATAGATATTGGAAATTCTTGAGCAGATGCAGTCTTAATTTCAAAAATTTGTTTGTAAGGAAGATGTAAGAAAGTTTCAAAAAGTAAATCCTGCGTAGTCAAAGTTTTAGGAGTTGTTGCACCTACAATAGAAACTTGAACTGAATATGTTCCACTTTTATCAAAAATTGGACCTTGAATTGTAGGTAATGAATCCCCTCGAGCATAATATCCTCCAGCAATAGCATGTTTTTCACCATTGTATACGGTACATTTCCAAAGATCTTTTTCAAGACATCCAGTTGTAGGCTTGATTGTTAGATCTAATTTACCGTCCTCATCATAAAAATATTCACTAGCAAGTAAATTATCATCTTGGAAAATCTGAACGCGATACGTTACACTTGGAATATTTACATTAGTTTCAATATCAAAAAATCGAATGGATAGATTTGTTGTTTTAGAATCACCATAACTAAAATCTTCAGGAAAAAGAGTTGTACTAACTGCAACTTTTAATCCATCAAGATCAATTGGAGGTGAAAGAGATCCTGAATGATGTTGGGCATATGCAGGGGAAATAGTAATAAGAAAAAGTACTGCAAAAATTATTAAAATATAGTTTGTAATCATAACTATACAGAGTTTAAAGTTATTAAAATATAATTGTAAATAATCAAGATATAATTTTCCGATAAGTATGTCCACATAAATTACAAGAAATTCTGATCGCCTTTACAGATGTTCTGCCTAAACGAATTCTAGAATTAATTCCAGGGGCAATAAAGGATTTACATTTTTTACAGAAAACCATTCTAAGATAGTATGGCATTCGAATTTTATATTTAGTACTTATTCTACGAGCAATAGAAGCTTGATGTTGCGATAATTCAGGATCTGTTCTTGCATTGGCAATGGCATTATCAACAAGAATTTGCATTCTCTCCATTGCAATTTTGTACACCACAGGCTTCATGATAATTTTTTAAAAATAGAGCTAAAAATTAGTTCGGATTATAAGGAATAAAATGCAGTCAGCGGGATTCGGACCCGCGTCACAGGGTTGGAAACCCCGAATACTAACCAGGCTATACTATGACTGCGATAAGAAAAAAATCAAATTTCCTACATAAAAATGGTTTTTTCATACTCATATAGGATTCTAGATGTGACAACATGTCCTTCAAATGATTCAGATCCAACAGAGTATAGATCAGTAATTTTATTTTGAACTGAATCAGAAAAATGACCTTTTTGAAATCCTCCAATTACAATACAAGAGTTATCTGAAATTTGTGCTGCAATTTTTTCATATGAACTTAATTCACCTTCAGTAGAAAAACCAACAATTTTAGACGGTTTAATTTCATCTATTAATTCTGAAAATGTTTGTTCTTTAATTTCAAGTAATAATTCATTATTTGCAATAATTTTTTTTTCTCGATATAATTTTTCAATTACACCTTGAAATCTATGATATGATTTTGGAAGATGGACATTTTTTCCAAAATGTATTACTTTATTATCAATAGTATGAACAAATAGATTTAATTTATTTTCAAGATACAGTGGAATTGTTGTAGCTTCAAGTATTGAAAAATGAACAATGTCTGGACGTCCACGCTTAATTTCATTTTTAATTCCTTTCATTGCTGCAAAATGCCAAGAATTATCCAATAGAATTTCTGAAGAATGCTTTCCTAATTTTCTTGCATGTGAAATAACTGACGGATGTCCTTCTAATTCGTAAGGAACAAGTTCTAATGCAGATTCAGAAATAATTAATGAAATCATTTTAATTCAACATTTGAATTTGATTTATAAATTCATTCCATCCAGATTTAGGATTTTGATCAGTAGTAACAATTCCAGCATTGCAATTATACTGATTTAATCTTTCAATTATGTGCTCACTTGTACCAAAACTGGAGCCACCACCTACAGTTATTGTTTGATCACCAATTTTTTGATCTTTAATAACACAAGTACCTGTTTCCTGATCAACATACCGATACCAAGTTAAAAATTCAATTTCTGACTCATTTTGGGCATAAAAATTAAACAATTTTTCTATAAAATTTTGTTGGGAAGTAGAATCGCCATTAACAAAATCCGAAGTACTCCAACTTATTTCAAAAAATCCAATTTTTTTATTTGGTATAATTTCAAATATTTGATTTAAATCATCTATTGCGTCTTCAGGGGTTTTATTAATTTCATTTAAGTTATCAGTTGGAGTATATGAAAATGCAACAAAATCTCCAATTGCTAAATCATTTACAATATGTTTTAAATTTTTATTGATTACCTGATGCAATGCAAATGAATTTCCAATTTGGACATCAGGATGTTTTTCTTTTATTCTATCATAAACATTAGAGAATAATTCAGCATATACGGGAATAAATTTTTCATTATATCGAAATTGGGATTCAGTTTCACCAGCAATAATCACTGAATCCACTACATGGTATCGTGAAAGAATATTATCCAAAGTGTTCACTAGTTCATCTTCATTTATTCCATTGAGTGTAGGTTTTCCAATCCATTTAGGAAATGGTCCCAGAGTGTCTCCATTAATGATTGAAAAGAAAAGAGTTACTTTGAGATTATTTTTTTCATTTAATCCCATTAAAATATCAGATTGAGACCAATCAAATTTTCCCTCTACGGGTTCAATAACATTCCAGAATAAGTAAACATTACTTCTACCAATTCCAGATGAAGAAGCATCTGTAAAAATTTGATCAAGTTGTTGTAAGGATATAGATGAAGAAGGTGAATTAATTACCAAGCCAATTATTTCATTATTTTTTTGAGAAGTAATTTCAGAGGATGGAAAAAGGAAAATTAAAGATACTAGGATAACTGTAAAAATAGGAATAATTACGCCTATGATCTTTTTATTCATAAAAATTAGAAAATAAAAGAAAGTAAAAAAGTTGCGATTCTGTTATTTATCCAGAAGTACAACCGCTGTATCCACATTCAATGCACATACTGCAACCCTCTACAAATACAAGAGTGTTTTTACATGTTGGACAAAGACGATCCTCTGAAACTTCGTGTTTTTGAGGTGTAATCTTAAGTTCTTCATCATGAATTTTGATTGCTAGTGATGCACCAACTTGTTTTTTGATGTAATTGTTTGTAACATTTTCGTGAATGTAAGACAACATGTATTCACTAGGTGTAACTTCAAATGTTTTTTGTGCATTTTTACTTGTCATGTGAAGAACTTGTGTATGTCTAGAACCGTCACGATAAACAGTCATTCCTTTTAGTCCAAGTTCATGGGCTAACAAGTATGAAGATTTGACATCATCAACAGTTACATCGTATGGCATGTTGATTGTTTTTGCGATTGCATTTCCAATCCAATCTTGCCATACACTTTGAGCCATAAGATGATCAGCCCAGTGAATATCCATTGCAGTTACAAAGACATCTTGCATCCATTGTGGAATTTCATCAATTCCTTTTACGGAACCATAATTATCTGCAATTTTTTCAAGAAGTGCATCACTGTAGATACCATTTTCTTTAAGGGCTTCTTCAAGAATTTTGTTTGTGTAAAAGAATCTTCCAACAGTCACTCTCTTTTCAAATACTAGAGCAAATGCAGGTTCCATTCCATTTGAACAATCTGCAATCATAGAAAGTGTACCAGTTGGTGCTACGGTAGTAGTTAGTACATTTCTAATTCCATGTGTTTTGATTTTTTCAATTAATGGATCCCATTCAAATGAATGTGTAGATTTTGATTTCTCATAATATCCAGATATTGGGATTTTACCCTCAGGATATTCAGTCTTGGAGCAAAGTGGGAATTCGCCACGAGAACTAGCAAGTGCTACACTTTCTTCCATTGAATAGTATGTTAGTGCTTCAGATAGTTTTGATTGTAGGTCATAACCTTCTTTTGAATTGTATGGGATTTTGAGTTTATACAATAGATCAGCTACTCCCATGACTCCAAGTCCAATTCTTCTAGATTCTTTTGAGGCTACATTGATTTCTGGAACTGGGTAATTATTCACATCGATGATATTATCCAAAAATCTTGTTGTTTTTCTAATGATTTCCTCATATCCTTGCCAATCAAATTCAAATGAACCATCAGCTTGTTTTTGAACATAATTTACCAAGTTAATGGATCCTAGATTACATGATTCGTATGGGTAAAGACTTTGTTCACCACATGGATTTGTAGCTCGTAATGGAGCTTGTCTTGCTTTAGCAAATACATTGTATTTGTTAATTTGATCAAAGAAGATCAAACCAGGTTCTGCACTTTTCCATGCAGACAATGCAATTAAATCAATTAATTGATGTGCATTAATTTCTTTAACTGGTTTTCTATCACTTGGACTACGTAAAACATAATTTCCATCTTCAGTATTTACAAGTGCATTCCAGAAATCTTCCCAGATACCAACACTAACGTTGAAATTTTCCAAAACACCAGGTTCTGTTTTATTTGTAATGAATTTTTCAACATCAGGATGCCATGCTTCGATGATTCCCATGTTTGCACCACGTCTTTTACCACCTTGTTTAACAACTTCAGTGACAGTATTGATGATGTTCATAAAAGATACTGGACCAGATGCAACGCCAGATGTAGATGCTACAATTGCACCTTCTTCACGAAGATCAGAATAATTAATTCCAACTCCACCACCGGACTTGAAAATTAATGCAGCGTCAGAAGTAGATTTCATAATCTCCTCCATACCATCATTCATTCCAAGAACAAAACATGCTGAGAGTTGTCCTAATCTTCCACCAGCATTCATCATTGTTGGTGAATTTGGCAAAAAGTTTTGTGCAGTCATCATCTCAAAGTATTCAGTAATTCTATCAGAATAAACTTCAAGTTTTTTTCCTGCTAGTAGTGTTAAAAGATCTTTGAAACTTACTTTCATTTGACCTTTGTTTGCAAGTGCTACATAGTGATTGATTAAAGATCTAAAATGCCACTTGTTGAAGAAATAATCTCCTACTTTGAATTTATAATCAAAAGCATCTAATTTTTCAAGATAAGATTTTGCTTCTTCAACATCTTGTTTATTATTTCCAGATTTCTCAAAGATTTGAGAATCATAAAGAATATCACCAATTCCAACTAGAATTGCAACTCTCTCAAACATTTGAGTTGGTGACTCTATAATTTCACTTTTTGAATTTCTAAATAGGTATCTTGAGGCTAAGACCCTTAAACAATTAAGATCAAATGTCTTAGAAACTGGATCAAGGGCTTGTAGATTTAAAACCCTCTTTTTCTCATCTCGTAATTTTCGTCTTTCATGTCTGTAGACTATGTATGATTTAGCGATATCACTATTGCCGCTATCAATTAAAGTTGATTCTACAATATCTTGAATGTCTTCCACTGTAGGTGCTCTAGAACTTGTAAATCCTTGCTCAACAAGTTTGTTAAGTACGTCTCCAGCGAGTTTATCTGCAACACCACGGTCGGCTTTAGAGGTGGCTGCTAATGCCTGAAATATGGCATTTGAAATTTTATCTAAATCGAAAGCCGTAACTGTACCACTACGTTTACGGATCTCATTGATCGTATTTTCTATTTGTGAATTATCCATAACAATGTCTCCACGATAGTAAGAATATTAGTCTCTATAAACTTTGAAAGGAAATTAGTTAAAATTTTAGTGCAACATATTTGACAACGCTCCAATTAGTGTTGGAGGGGACTAAATTACATAATTTCTAATACGAGTATCGTACTAATCAATAAACCAGAACAATCATTTTAATAATTAGAAAAGCAGTAGTGGTATTCTGAATACGATGATCGCATTAAATTATGAATTGGTCATCGAGTATATTAGAAATCTATACGATGTAAGGAGATTTACATTTTGGACACTTATCTTCAAATGGTTCATCTTTAAATCCACATTCACCACAGATAGCAGTTTGTCTAACAAGTTTAAAAGATGGAACTAATTCTGCTGTTTTATCAATTAACTTTTTAATTTCATCAACTTTCAAATGCTTGTCAATATCCAAAGTTACAAGCAATCCACCATTAAGTAATTTAGAGATTTTATTAGATTCAGAGATAATTTCACTTTTTGGAGTATAGTCGTTAATATCTGAAGAACTAAGCACCGTACCTTGAGAATAAAAGTCACTTTCCATTGAATTAAGACTAGAATTTTTACCATATTTTTCACCATCTAATTTTGCAAAACGAGATGAACCTTCATTTTCAGTCATACAAATAGTAACATTGTCACCTAATTCTTTGCCTTTTTTAGATCCAACATCAATTGCAGTTGCAATAACTTTGTGAATAATAGCACGGCCATCTTTGTTATCCTTGAATCCTAGTATGTTAAACACAGATTCCTTAAGGCCGACTAAATTTATGACTAGAGATACGGAACTCCTTTGCATATATTGCGTATTTTTAGCCAATATTGGATTTAATCCTCTTCGGGTTAAATCTGCAAGTTCTTTCTTTCTTAATGCCATTGAAGCAAGTGTTGGCTTCATCAATAATGCTAATCTTGCTCTAAAGTAAGTTTCATCTTTATTTGATTCAAA
Source organism: Nitrosopumilus sp. BACL13 MAG-121220-bin23 (assembly GCA_001437625.1). Classification (GTDB taxonomy): domain Archaea; phylum Thermoproteota; class Nitrososphaeria; order Nitrososphaerales; family Nitrosopumilaceae; genus Nitrosopumilus. Next base: position 819 of record LIAL01000010.1, on the reverse strand, counting down.
TGCTAATCTTGGAAGATTTATTGAAACAGACTGTAAAGTAATTGCAAGTAGACCAGTATCTTTTGTGGATCCATTTGTAACACCGTTACTAGATGTTTGGCCTTTAGCAATCATAACTTTTCCACCAAGTAATAATATTTCAGATATGGATTGTGAAACATCAGATAACTTTCCTTTTTCATTATCAATTATCAAACCAACTTTTGGAATTGGTGTTATACGAACATAATTTTTGTATGCAGTAATAATTGAATTAATTATTTTTGTATCAGTTCCCAATTGCAATCTAATTGAGATATTTGTACTAACTTTGTTATATTTAGAAGTAGTAGAGGCAGTTGCAAATGCATTAGTTAGTTTTTGTTCAAGTTCTGGAAGAGACTTTGAATGTTTAGCAAATAATGTAACTAATCCATCAAGTACAATTTCTTGCGAAGCCTCTTTTGAAAGAAGTGAGATAATTGTAGACAATGAACTTGTAATGTCATCAAGTTGTTTTGATGCAGGAGTTCTTGATACATCAAGGTATTTTCCACCAAGATCAATTCCGTCATCAATTAATTCTTTAACATTAACAAATATTGTATCAGGAATCATAGACCAAAGTCCAGGGTTGGAAATATGCAAGTCTCCAGACAAGTGAGAATCAGCTACATCTTTTGGTAAAACATTAGTTAGTAGTCGTTCAGTAAATATTCTTTGTCCAGCATTAAACAAAATACCTTCAGTGCCATTATCAACATCATCTAGATTAGAAACCATTTCTTGAACATCATAAACAGGCATACCTAGTCGTGAAAGTTTATTCCTATATTCTTC
>LIAL01000009.1 GCA_001437625.1 Nitrosopumilus sp. BACL13 MAG-121220-bin23 | reverse complement strand
TACCTTTTGTAATCGTGCCTATGTGTAATTAACGCTAAAACCACGTGGTTTTACTTTGGTTTCCACTATTCAAGGGGGCAGTAAAGATTGCAATCACTCCAATGATTTCCAGTTTATCTCTAATGGAGAATGCTAATTCAGAATCTGAAGTATTGGGAATGGGACTGTCCGTAATTATGTTGAATCTTGGAATGTATCTTGGCGTTCCAGTTGTAGTTGTAATTGGTATTAAAAAGAAGTTTTGAGAAGATAACCGATAAATAAGTCAGCGAAAGTTTTTTCATATGGATAAGCGTAGGAGTCTAGGCATTTTACTTTTCTCACTTTGTATAGGTACATTCTTTGTTTATGCCTATTTACTCATGTTATCTGAATGGTCTCCAATTGTTTTACAATTATCTGTATTAATGGCAGTTGGTGGTATTCTTGCAATGATTGCTTGGATTGGATATGTAGTTGCAACAAAAAAACCTACATCTGCAACAATTACCTCATCTGATGATTCACCTATTTAGTAATTTTTACATCTACTACCGTTTGATAATATCTGGGACCTACTGCTCTTACAATTTTTGAACCTAGAATTTCTGATTTAACTGATGTTGTTTTTAGATAATGCTCTTCACTTAATTTTCCAGCTTCTAATTTTTTATCTGAATGGATATGTGAATAATAGTGAATAATCCCACCACTCTTTGTTGTATTTATTGCTGAATCTAAAAACTCATCCGATCTTTCAGGCAATATCATTAATGTTCTATCTGATTTATCCATTAATTGATCTTGAATAATTTTTGATGCATCACCATTAATTGAAATTATTTTGCCAGCAAGTTTGTTTAATGCCATATTTCTCTCACAAAGTTTTGATGCTACTGGATTCAAATCAATACTATATACAGTACATTTTTTCTTTTTTGCAGCCATTATTGAAAACATACCAATACCAGCAAACATGTTTACCATTGTTTCTCCGTCTTGAGTTAATTTTGCAATTCTTTCTCTTTCTGTTGAAAGACGTGGCGAAAAAAATGCATTTGCAACATCTACAATAAATCTACAATTGAATTCTTTGTATTCTGTTTCTGTATTGTCTTCTCCTGCCAGAATCTCTAGATTCCTTATACGGAAATCCCCTTCTACAGGCGAAGATTGATAAAATACACTTTTTACAATTTTTACTTGATCAAGTAATGTTTGACCAATAATTTTTTTCTTAGATAGTAATGATTCAGGTATTCTGACTATGATTATATTTCCAATTTGATCAAATGCAGAAATTAATTCATCACTTTCTTCTGATGTCAATATATTTTCTAATGCCTTTTTTAGCATTCGAGTCAATGTTTGTAGTAAAAGTTTCCAGATGATTTTTGATCTTTATCTAATCTACTTTCTATTTTGTTTACTCTAGGTCTCAGACTTTTCTCATCTCTTCTAAATGTCATATCTAATGATTTTAGGAATCTGTTCATTGCTTCATGTTTTGGCATAGGTGCTGTAGCTAGTCCTGCCTTTCCTGACTCCCCTTCAAATATTATCATTGAATCTGACACTAAATCCATTAATTGTAAATCGTGATCTATGACAATTGCTGATTTTCCATATGAGCGAACAAATTTCTGCAAAAATTTTCCAACTGCAATTCTATCTTCTACATCTAAAAATGCTGAAGGTTCATCTAGCGCATACAGATCTACTTTTTGAATTAAACATGATGCAACTGCAATTTTTTGTAGTTCTCCACCTGATAGATTTCTTATCGATTTATTGTATAATTTTTTAATTTTTAATGGATCTAGAATTTGTTCTTCTTCTTGACTACCTTCAATAGGACCTCCACTTGCTTTTTCTAAAAGTGCTATAACTTCAACATCACTATCATTTTGTAGGTATTGTGGTTTGTAGGCTATCTTTATTTTTTTATCAATTGAACCAATATCTGGTTTTTCAACGCCTGCAATCATTTTCATCATGGTTGTTTTTCCAAGTGCATTTGCACCCATTATTCCTAAAACTTCGCCTTTTCGTACTCTTCCAGGCTCAATTGTTACTGAAAATGAATCAAATTTCTTTTCAAGTTTTGGATAAATTACAACATCACTACCTTCTTGGAAAATATCTGTAGATGATGATGATACGTCCATAGAGAATCTTTTATCTCTAAATCTAACATTTTCATTTGGTAAATATCCGTCAAGAAAAACATTGATTCCAATTTTAGTTGATAAAATATTTGATACGATTCCATATGCTGTTGGTTCACCATACAACACTTCGATATAATCACTAAGAAAATCAAGTAATGTCAAATCATGTTCTACAATCATTACACTTTTTCCAATTTTTGCTAAACCTTGTATTACTCTGGCAACTCCTATTCTTTGATATACATCGTTGTATGATGATGGTTCATCAAAAAAGTAAAACTCTGTATCTTTTGATGCAGCAGCAGCAACTGCAATTCTTTGTAGTTCTCCACCACTAAGTTCTTTCAACCTTTTTTCCATAGAATTTTGTAATCCTAATTCTCTAACTAATTCTCTGGTTACTCCTCGTTCATCATATTTGTCAAGTAATTCATTTCCTGTTCCGTCAAATGCTTCTGCAAGACGATGAATTTGTTGCGGTTTTATTGAAGCACGAATTTGATTTTGTTCTATTTTTTGAAAATGATTTTTTAACTCCGTTCCACTATAATGTTTAAAAATTTCATTCCATTCAGGTGGATCTTCATATCTTCCAAGATTTGGTTTTAGTTTTCCAGAAAGTATGTTAACTACAGTACTTTTTCCCATTCCATTTCTACCCAATAACCCTACAACCTCTCCTTTTCTTGGAGTTGGCAATTTGTATAATCGAAAGGAGTTTATTCCATATTGATGAATTTTATCTGTAGCTAATTCACTTGCTAAATTTACAATTGTTATTGCATCAAATGGACATACTTTAACACATATTCCACATCCGTTACAAACATCCTCATCAATTTGGGCTTTTTTTGATAGTTCATTAATTGTAACACATTCTGCACCTGATTTGTTAACTGGACAATACTTTATACACTCTAATCCGCATTTTTGTGGCTGGCATAAATCCTGATCCAGTACGGCAACTCTATGTGTCATGATTGTAATTTGATATTTTCTTTGCTTTATACCTATTTTGAGTTGATTTGAAATATTTCGTTACCTTAATAGATAAGAATTATTGAATAGTTTTCAAGCCGGCCATAGCGTCAGGGTGCGACCTAATCCCATTCCGAACTTAGAAGTCAAACCTGATAGCGCTATTGTGTTACTAACATGCGAGAGCTGTTGGGAAGCAATAGTGCTGGCATTTTTCAATTATTAATCAATCTTTTAATATCTACATCCTTTGATTGAATTGATTTCAATGCCAAATTGTAGCGTCTGTGGAGAAAAATCTGATAATGACATTAGATTACTAAATCATATGATGGAAAAACATGGTTGGAGAAATCCAAATGTTAGTAAGCCTGATAGAAATAGCAGGGGTTATTAATTTTATAATTTTTGTAAATAATCTAAAATCAATCTTACTCCAAAACCTGTAGCTCCTTTTGGATTGTATGGTTTTTGTTTTGTAGCTTCCCCCTGAGTCCATGCAACGCCTGCAATATCGAAATGTACCCATGGTGTATCTTTGATTGCACTTTTCAAAAATGCAGCAGCTGTAATAGTCCCTGCTGCTTTTCCTATTCCAACATTTTTAATGTCTGCAACATCTGATTTTATCATGTCCATGTAGTCTTGTGTTAATGGCAATTCCCAAATTTCTTCTGTTGTATTTTTAGATGAATTTATAATTTCTTTTGTTAGTTGTTTATCGTTTGATACAATTGCAGCTACGTTATTTCCTAATGCAACTATACATGCTCCTGTTAAAGTAGCAAAATCAATAATTGCTTTTGGAGAATATTGTTTTTCTCCATATGCCAATGCATCTGCTAAAATTAATCTGCCTTCTGCATCTGTATTTAGAATCTCTGCTGTTTTTCCATTGTATAATTTTATAATATCTCCAGGTCTATATGCTTCTCCACCTATCATATTTTCTACTGATGGAATAATTCCCACTACATTAATTGGTAATTTTAATTCTGAAACTGATTTCATAATTCCTAAAACTGTACAACCTCCACATTTATCAAATTTCATTTCATCCATGCCTTGACCTGGTTTTAATGAAATTCCTCCTGTGTCAAATGTTACAGCTTTTCCAACTAGAACAATTGGTTTTTGACTTTTAGGTCCATGATTATGTTCTATGGTAATTAGTTTAGGCTCATTTTTACTTCCTTTACCTACTGCTGTAATTCCTCCAAAACCTTTTTTCTTTAACTCTGGCTGTGAGATAATTGTACATTTCATTTTGTTCTTTTTAGAAATCTCTTTAGCAAAATTTGCTAATGTTGTAGGTGTACATTCGTTTGGAGGCAGGTTTGCTATATTTTTAGCAAATATTACGCCTTCTGATATTATTTCAGCAACTTTGATTGCTTTTGAGCTTTCATTTGATTTAGAAACTATAATTGTAAGGTCTGGTGATTTATCTGATTTGTCAGCTTTGAATTTATCAAATTTGTATAATGATATTTTGGCACCTTCTATAATTTGAGAAACTGCTGAAATTGAATTCCATACAAATGTAGGTGGTGTGATGATTGAAAATTCTTTTAATTTTAATTCTCTTGCTTTTTGTGCAATTTTTCCTGAAACAAATCTTATAGTATCGTTTGTTAAATTTTCTTTTTTACCAATCCCTGCAAGTAGAATTCTTTGAGCTCGTTTATTACCTGGTATTGGAATAATTATTAATTTTCCTAGTACACCATTCATATCTTTTATGGATTGATTAATTGAAGATAATATTTTTGTATCAAATTTAGGTAATCCTAAAACTTTGTTTGAATCTTCTAATACAAATCCACACAAAAGTTCTGTTTTCTTTTTACCATAATTATCTGAATTGATCTTCATGATGAAATTCTATTTTTAAAGCATTATTTAGATTTTCTATAAATCAATTTTTTTACTACTTGTAATTAGAGTAAATGATCTTACAAATACAGATTTGACTGTTTTACAGTCTTTACTACATATATTGTCAAGTTGAGCAAATTTTCTTTTTCTTGATTTTGTAGAAAAAATTGATTTTATTAATGGACATAATGCTGCTCTTCCTCCACTTGCTCTTTTTTCATCAATAAACCAAAACATCTCTAATGCTGATTGATCTAAAATTTCATTCCTAATTTTTATTCCAAAATTTGAATAATGCCCTACCATTGTAATTTGACCTCTTGCTAAAAAATTAACAATAGTTGCAAATTTTATACAAACATAACATTGATCATCAAAAAGTACAATTGGAATTTCTTCTTTAATTTCCATACTTAGTAATAATTGCGATCAAATTAAAATTTTACAGAAGTAGATTTTTATTCAATTTATGAGTAATTGATCTATTGGGTCTTAATTATTATCAAATTAAAAAAAATGTTCTGAGAGCTCGTAAATTAGTAATTAAAGCAACTAATACTGCAGGCTCTGGTCATCCTGGTGGTTCTTTTTCCATGGCTGAAATTTTAGGTTGTTTGTTTAACAAACATTTGAAGTTTAATGCTCAAGATCCTCAATGGGTGGATAGAGATCGATTAGTATTATCAAAAGGCCATGCTGCACCTGGTTTGTTTTCTAACATGGCAGTTGCAGGATATTTTCCAGAATCTGAAATTGAAACTTTACGAAAATTTGGTAGTAGATTACAAGGACATCCTGATCTAAAATGTCCTGGTGTTGAATTCTGTGGTGGATCACTTGGAACTGGGTTGTCTTATTCTATAGGGATTGCTCTTGCTGCAAAAATTGATTCAAAAGATCATCATGTCTATACAATTATTGGTGATGGCGAATCTGATGAGGGTCAAGTTTGGGAAGCTGCTATGACTGCTTCTAAATATAAAGTTGATAACCTAACTGCTTTTCTTGATAGAAATTTTATTCAACAAGATTCTTACACTGAAAAAATAATGCCACTGGATGAAAAATTAGATGGTGATGACATTTCTGAAATGTGGAAAGATGCATCTAGATGGAAGACTGGCGATAAATGGAGATCATTTGGTTGGAATGTTCTTGAAATTGATGGGCATAGAGTTGAACAAATTGATGCAGCAATTACAAAAGCTAATGCCACTAAAGGAGTTCCTACAATAATTATCTCAAGAACTATCAAAGGAAAGTCTTTGGAACATATGGAAGATAATCCTCAGTGGCATGGCAAAGCACCTGATTCTGATGTTGTCCCTATAATTAATTCTGAATTAGATTCTCAATTTTTAATTTCTCCTTCTATTATTGCAGGTGACATGTCTAATTTAGAAAATGAAGTTAAGAGATGTGTAACTGGAAGATCTGATTTAATTCATCTTGATGTGATGGATGGTCAATTTGTTCCAACTAAAACTTTTGATCATATTAAAATTAAAGAATTAAGGCCTCTAACTGTAATTCCATTTGACACTCATTTGATGATTAACGATCCTGTAAAACATGTTAATGATTACATTGATGCTGGAAGTGATATTGTAACAGTTCATGCTGAAGTAACTGATGAATCCAGTTTTGGAGAAATTCATGATATTTTAAAACAGCATCAAGTAGGTGTTGGATTTGCAATTAATCCTGATACTGAATTACCTGAATGGTCTTACAAATTTTTGTCTAGCTTAGATCAACTAATTGTAATGTCTGTTATTCCTGGAAAATCTGGTCAGAAATACATTGAGGAAACTCATTCTAAAATGAGTCGATTAAATTCTATTCTTAATGAAAATAATTTTTCAGGTTGCATTGAGGCTGACGGTGGTGTAAATCTTGAAAATATTGGTTCAGTATTTGCTGATGGTGCACGTGCATTTGTTGGTGGCGGTGCTATTGTTGGACAACAAGATGTGAGATCTGCAATCAAAGATTTTAGAAATGTAGTTTTAAAATCACGTAGACGTATGCTACTTGATAAAGCAAATCAATTGGGGGGCTCTGATTTAGTCAATAAATGGATTGGATTACATGTAATTGGTACAAAACAAGAAGAAATTAAAAAAATTGCACAGGAGTGTGGATACCTTTGAATGATCCTATTATGGCTGATATGCGTTCAGAATATTCAAAGTCATTAATTCAACTTGGACATGATAATCCTAATGTTGTTGTTCTAGGTGCTGACACAACTGATTCTTTAAATATTTCAGGATTTGGAAAACAATTTCCTGACCGATTTTTTAATGTCGGTATTGCTGAAGCAAATCTTGTAACTATTTCTGCTGGATTAGCTGCATCTGGAAAAATCTCTTTTGCAAGTACTTATGCGATATTTTTACCCGGAAGAGCAGTTGATCAAATTCGAAATAATATTGCATACCCTTCCCCATCAGGGAAAAAAGGATTGAATGTAAAATTAGTTTCATCTCATGGTGGGTTGTCTGTTGGACCTGATGGTGGTTCTCATCAACAAATTGAAGATATTGCAATAATGCGAGTAATTCCAAACTTTAGAGTTTTTATTCCTGCTGACACTGTTTCTGTTTCAAAATTAACCCAGTTGATGGCATCCGAATATGGACCATTTTACATGAGAATGGCAAGATCAAAAGTACCTATTGTACATTCGGAATCTCAAGAATTTAAAATTGGAAAAGGAATTACTGTGAAAGATGGCTCTGATTGTACTATTGCCGCATGCGGAATTACTGTTAGAATGGCTTTAGAGGCCGCAGAGATGTTGCAGCAAGACGGAATTTCATGTAGAGTTTTAGATATGTTTTCAATCAAACCTATTGATAATGAAATTTTAGAAAAGGCAGCACGGGAGACTGGCTGTATTGTTACTACTGAGGAACATAATATTTTGGGAGGGATGGGATCAGCTGTAGCTGAATCTGTTTCTGAATCTTATCCTGTACCTATCAAAAGAATTGGAGCTCAAGACATGTTTGGGGAATCTGCACGTGATTCTGAAATCCATTTACTTTTAGAGAAGCACGGCATTACATCTTTTAATATGGCAAAACAAGCAAAAGAACTTAGGAATAAACAATTATGAAAATTTTTCTTGATACTGCTAACTTAGAATCCATAAAAAAATTTAATGATATGGGATTGTTAGATGGTATTACAACTAATCCTTCTTTGATGTCTAAAGAAGGTGGTAATCCAAAAAATGCTATGGAAGAAATCACAAAAATTATTCAGGGTGATGTAAGTTTAGAAGTTGTTAGTACTGAATACTCTGGAATGATGGAAGAAGGTAAACGTCTTCGTGAATATGGTGATAATGTTGTTGTTAAAGTTCCAATGACTCCTGATGGTCTTAAAGCATGCAAATCTTTTTCATCCCAGGGAATTCCTGTTAATGTCACACTGATCTTTTCTGCAAATCAAGCTTTACTTGCTGCAAAATCTGGAGCAAAATATGTTAGTCCGTTTATTGGACGATTAGATGATATTGGTCAAGATGGAATGAACTTGATTCAAGAAATTAAAACAATTTTTTCAAATTATGCTTTTAAAACTCAAATTCTTGTTGCAAGTGTTCGTCATCCATTACATGTAATTGATGCCGCAAAGATTGGGGCTGATGTAGTTACATTACCTCCAGACGTTTTAGATAAAATGTTACAACACCCTTTGACAAAAATTGGGTTAGATAATTTTCTTGCAGATTGGGAAAAACTAAAATTAACAAATCCAGATCTAAAGATTTAGTGGATACTAAACAAGATTATTACTAATCAATATAATAAAAATAAAATTTTTAAAAAGAGATGTTTAAGGACTTTTTCTTGAACCAGTACCTCTACTAGTTATTGTCGTTTTTCCTTTCGATGAAGGTCTATCTTTTGGTTCTGGGGTGTCTTGGAGCTTTCTTGAACCCGTACCTCTACCTGTAGATATTGTTCTATTGCCTGCTGCCTTCTTTTTTTCAGCTTGAATTTTCTTATATTCTTCTCCAGAAAATGTTAGATCCTTTACATCTACTTCTATTGTTCCTGTGCCTCTTCCTGTTCTAACTTTAACTTTTACCATATTTTTACTAAAATTAGATACGGGCTTTTATAAGATATGTCTATAATTTTCTTCTAAAAACAAATTATCATAATATTAATTTTTTATGATACTATTAAGATTTTATTTAAAACTATTTCTATCTTTATGAATTACAATTAAAATAAATTCTGATTAATTTTTTATGTTGTTATGAAGAAAATATTTTTTATATTACCTGTAATTGCATTTATCTTAATTTTTGTCAATATGTTTTTTGGACATTTACTTTTTACATATGATCAAGATATTAACAAATATTCCATCTATGTACATTTTCAAGAAGAATGGGATAGTTATCCTGTAAATATTTTATTTGATATAACAAATGTTTGGTCTAATCCAAATTTTGTAAATTATACTTATTCAACAGATTTTTCTAATGTTTCTAATTTTGATAACTATAATTCCAATTATTTGCAATATCAAGACAATCGTGGTTATGTAGAATTAAAACATCAGTTTAGTGATTGTAATTCAAGCTGGAAACCCATGCTGTATAGGTATGCAATTGATTCAGTTAGAAATAAAATTGAATTAATTCAAGGTATCGAATTAAACAATGATCCTTATGTTTCAATTTTACCTACCGTAAAATCTACAAATTCAATTATATCTGAATTTTATGTTCAGTTTATTCCAATATGCACGGATAAAAAAACTACTTCATATGAATATTCCATTTCTATTGATGATGACACTTCTGGGTTTGATGTTTATTTTGTTGATTCTGAAAGACAACTTGAAAATTATCTAAATTATGGCATATTTGATTTTTATACAAACGATGGTTGTTTTGGTAAAAATTATCATAGTTTTAGTGGTATTTGTAAAAATATTGATCAAGAATCGGGCCTTTTAATCATAATTCCTGATAACTTGAATCGCTCTTTAACAAAAATTAAGGTAAATCTACATGAAAAAATTTAGAATATATTTTACTAATTACTAATCCAACCCAATTTTTTGAAATACATGAACATCATAATTGCAGGTATAACTGATGCCAAAATTATGATTATGAATGTGGTAAATGGACCTAAAATCATTCCATTATCTACAATTCCTCCTGGTAGATTGACATTCATTCCATAAAATGTTCCAATTACTGTTGATGGAATTGCTAATGTAAAAATCATAGTTAAAACAGCTAATACTTTGTTTGTTTTTTCACTACTTAATACAAAATCTACATCTTTGTAAATTTCCATTGTTTCTCTTGACTCATCTAATGTCTCTATAACTTTGTCAATATGATCAATTACATCATCAAAGTATAGTGTAAGCTCATTATCTGAATTATTTGAAAATCTTTTAACATTTTTTGCAATTTCTAACACAAATCTCTTCAATGGCACTGATATTCTTCTTAATCTGTTGATTTCTCTTCTAAGTAATGCAATACTTCTAGCAACTGGTTTTGATTCATCAAATACATTGTCTTCCATTTCATCTAAATTTGCAATAATTTTTCTTGATATGTGTAAAAGATCATCTACTAATGCATCTATAATTTCGTGAAGTAAATCCCCTGATGATTCTCCTAATAATTTATTTTTTATTTTTTTGTCTAAATCTGATTTACACGTATTTACTAATTCTACAAATGGTCTTAGATCTCCTTGATGCACTGTAACTAGAAATCCCTTTCCAATGAATATGGATAATTGACTATTTTTTGATATTCCAATTTTTTGTGCAAGTGGTGGAAAATGTAAAATTACAAAGAAATGATCATCATAACTATCTAGTTTTGGAAGTTCAAATTTTGTCATGCAGTCCTCTATGTTTAATTCATTGAAATTATATTTTTTAGCTAATTTTTCAACATCATCTCTATCTGGATTTTGTAAATCTGTCCATACAAATCCATTACCTTGTATGGTCTCTATTTTCTTTTCAATATGATTTTCTTGAGATTTTTTACTTATACGTAATCTATTTGTGAAGAATCCTTGTCCCATGGTAAAACATATCCTGAGCGTTTAAATTTAAAGCGATCGGCTATTGTTTTTTTAAATAATTTTACTTTATGACTACTTTATGACTAATTGGTTTCAATCGTTTTTCTATTTTTATGATTGAATCTTAAAGATTATTACTGGATAAAAAAATTTCTTTTTTGTGGCCCTCGTAGTACAGTGGTTAGTATAGAGGGTTGTGGATCCTCGGACAGGAGTTCGATTCCCCTCGAGGGCCTCTTTATTTTTAAAATATTCCGAATTTACTTGATTCCATTTCTTCTTTAATAGCAATTTTGAATCTAGGAGATTTATTTTCAATATTTTTTGTTAACCATGTGAGGAATTTTTTATCTGTTCCTCTTCCCTTTAATTTTTGAAAGTCTGCATCCATTAGTGATTCTAATTTTTGTATTAATGTTCTGTTAACACTTAATACAAAAAAATGCCATCCAAATGCAAATTCTGCATCTGTCATACTAAAATCATCTTTTCCATGAACCATTTCTTCTAAAAGTATGAGTTGTTGTGTTAATGCTTTACTTGTTTTATCATAATCTATTGCAGATACGTTGATGTTTAGTCTGCTTTCCATAATTTTTTTACGGATATACAAAATAAAAGGCTTACACCTATTTTATTTTAATAAATGTTCAAAATCAATATCAAAATGCATTTTCATGATGCTAATGTATGTTTTAATTGATTCTGGAATTTCTTCCGTACACACAACACCTAATTCCTTTGCATTGATCCAAATAATTAATGTCTGTATGATTGTTAGAAATCTATCATTTTTAACTTCTGAATTTGAAATTGATTTTGTATATCTTTCTGCAAATTCCCATGCAGTAACAAAATCTACACATTTTACACCAAAAACAGACAATAATTGCTCTTGTAAATTTTCTGCTTTTTTGAATGGTACTTTATTGATAATGTATGGGAAATTAACTCTGTCTGGAAGGTAATTTGGCAGTGGTCCCCATATTGTAATTATTTTTGTCTCTGGTTTTAATTTATTAAATTTTTTAACCATATTTCTTATGATCTTCTCATCTGTAAACCAAAATAATATTACAGTTGCATCTGAAATATCTGATTCTTCTATATTTTGATGAATTAATTTTACGTCAATATTTTTTTCTTTAATCTTTTTTTGTGCATTTTGAATTTTTTCTAAATTATTATCTACTCCTATAGCTTTTTTAACTTTAAATTCATTAATTGCAATCTCTACTCCCTTTTCATTATTACATCCTAGATGAAAAAAAATATCATCTTTTCCTAAATTTGAAAATTTGAAAATTTCTTTGAGTGTTTTTTCAGGTAATTGAACATCCTCTCCACTAAGTAAATTTTTTGGAAGTGTTTCTAAATATTCTTCAATTTTCATTAATTATTCTATTTCAAGCAAGAATTTATTCTCTTATACTTTCTAATTTTGATACTGCTTGCCATAATTGCGTTCTCACATATGATGGCATGTTTGCATCTTGTGTAATATCATCCAGTAGACTGATTGTATTTGCAGCTCTTACTGCTAATGCGTCATCCTCTTTTACTAATTCTGTAACAAGATCTGTAACTGATTTTTTAACTGTTTTTGGAGTAGAGTTAGTAGATATAATTAGGTTTAATGTGTCGATAGCTTCTTTCATTGCTTGTTTATTTTGAGCCTCATCTACCATTTTTTACACATTTTGTTAAAAATTAGCAGTATATAGTTACATCTCTACAAATACATTGTTTGATTCAACTACAACATCATATGATGTTAAATCTCTGAGTTTCACTGGAAATTTTGAAAATTTACCTGTTTTACAATCAAACTCTGCTGCATGCCATCCACAAGTAATGGTACATCCATCTAACTTACCTTCAGATAAACTAGAACCTGAATGTGTACATGAATCATCTGTAGCGTAATATTCTCCATCAATGTTTGCAACTAAAATATCTCTGCCACCAATTGATACTTTGATCATTTTTCCAGGAGTAATGTCTGATGTTTTTCCTGCAATTATTCTTCCCATAGTAATTTTTATTTGATCATTCTTAATATTTTTTTGTATATGGAAATTCGAGAAGCAAATTCTTTTGATAAAATTTCCGTCTTAAAATTTTGTAAGGATACATTTTCTTGGGGGGATTATGTTGATAAGGTTTGGTCTTCCTGGCTGGAAGAAGGTAATTTATTTTTATTTGAAAAACAATTTCCAGTTGGTATATGTCATGCATTCTATTCTGAAAATCAAATCTGGATTGAAGGAATTAGAATTGATCCTAATTTTAGAAGGGAAAAGATTGGTTCAAAACTCGTTACTCATGCTGAATTAATTGGAAAAAAAACTAATGCGTTATTTTCTTACATGTTAATAGATACTGAAAATTTACCCTCTATTTCTATGGCTAATTCATTAAATTATAAATTATTTGAAATATGGCAATTTTACTCATTAATTCCTAAAATAAACTCTCATCATAAAATTGAATTTGCAAAATCTGTACCTACTAATCTATTCCCTTATTATGTAAATTCATGGAGATGGTTTTCAACTAATGAAAAAATTCTATCGGATTTATGTGCTCAAAATAAAGTAATTACATCTAGTTTGAATGATAAAATCTCTGTTGCTATAATTGGTGATTATAAACATCATGAAAAAACTTTGATTGTGACTCTATTTTCAGGCTCATTTGAGACTTTATCTAATATTATTTCTTATTTACAAAATTATGGAATTGAAAAAAATTATGAACGAATTCAAATTCTAACTAAAGAAAAATTACCTTCGTTTGATTCTTTAGAATATAAAATTTCATTTAATTTAATGAAAAAATCTTTGATTTAATTTGATTTAATTACTCTTATTGTATTGTTTAATATTCCTAAACCTTCAATTTCCATTTCTATTTCATCACCGTCTTTTAGATATACTGCGTTTGGTTTGTTTAACATTGTACCTGCAGGTGTTCCAGTTGAAATTATATCCCCTTTTTCTAATGTCATTACTTTACTAATTTTTGAAACTATCTCTGGAATTTTAATAAACATATTACTTGTTGAAGAGTTTTGTCTTACTTCCCCATTAACTTTTGTTGACATTTTTAGATTTTGAGGATTTTCTATTTCATCAGCTGTTGTAATCCATGGTCCACATGGTGCAAATGTGTCAAATCCTTTTCCTCTGGTAAACTGTTTATCTACTTTTTGAATATCTCTTGCTGATGTATCATTGAAAATCATATATCCAAATATCATATCTTTTGCATCCTCTGTACTGACATTTTTACAATCTTTTCCAATGATCAACGCTAATTCAATTTCATAATCTAATTGTGTAACAAAGTCTGGACATAAAATATCTGATTTTGTATGATTTAGTGTTGTTCTTGGTTTCATTACAAATGCTGGTTCTTCAATTGCTTGCAATCCTTGCTCTTTTGCATGATCTGAATAGTTGAATGCTAGACATATTATTTTACTTGGATTTGGAATTGGTGCTAATAATTTATATTTTGAAATATCTTCTCTGTATTCTAATTCATCTAATTTATTCTTAATTTCATCATACCATCCATCAAACAAAAAATCTTTGACATTAATGGGAATTGGTACGCCTGTTAATTCTGTAATTTCACTTTTTATAGCTATTTTACCGTCTTTAAGAAAACCATATGTTTCACTAGTACCATCTGTTACTCTAACTATTCTCATATTCCATCACTTATGTGTAAAAATCGCTTGATTTTGTGAATCTTTTCTACAATATCCAAATCTAACAAATTGTATCTCATCTCCGTCTTTTATCTGTAAGTAATGTGGCTCACAATAAGCTAATGTCTCTTCTAAACTGTTTTCATTAAATTTTCCATCAATAAATAATATTTTTGGGATAATTATTTTAATTTCATGTGCTGTTTTTTGTGAAACCCATTGTATTTTTGGAATACTTTTGATGTCTCCATCTTTTACATATTCTCCTTCTAATTCTTCTCCTTTCTTTGTAATCAAAATATTTCCTAATCCTAAAAGTCTAATTTGTTCTCCTTCTTTGATATTTTGTGCATCTTCTCCAGAAATATAGAAACTTCCATCAACATCAATTTTTCGTTTACCAATATCCTTTACTGGATGATTTAAAACTTCAACTGATGTGATTGATAAATTTTTTACTGTAAGTTTTTTTGGATTATTAACCATATACAATCTAATACTATTTTCATCAACAAATTTTCTATTAAATGCTTCAAGTGAATCAAATGGTGCAAGTGTATTTGCTTTAGTTAATCCCAATGACATGATAAATTTTCTAATAGCTTCTGGTTTTATTCCTCGTTTTTTTAATCCCTCTAAAGTTGGTAATCTAGGATCATCATACCATGAAACTTTTCGTTCTTCAATTAAAGGCCTGATCACTCTTTTTGAAATTGGCATACCTTTGAATTCCAATCTTGAAAAAAAGCCTTGTTCTGGCTTTCTCATATTCAGTGAATCTAAAATTGCATCCGTTAACTCTTCTCTTAATTCAAATTCTTTTGAACGAAAAGCATGCGTAACCCCATCAATACTATCCTCAATTGCAACTGCAAAATCATAACTTGGCCAAATTCTATATTTTTCACCTAACGTGTAATGCTTTCCTTCTATTATTCTAAATAATACTGGATCTCTCATTACTGCATTATCTGCTTCCATGTTTCCACGAAATCTAACAACTGCTTCACCTGGTTTGAATTTAGTTTCCATTTTCCCCCAATTATTGATATTTTTATCTAAATCTTCTCTACTACATTTACATGCTTTTCTTTCTCGTCTATTTTTACTAATGTCTTCTCTTTTACATTTACAAATGTAGGCTTTTCCAGAATTAATTAATTCAATTCCTTTTTCATAAAATATTTCCATGTCATCTGAAGTACTTTTTACTATGTCAAATTCTATTCCTAGCCATTCTAATCCCACTTTAATTGCTGCATGATATTCCATTCTTTCAGCTTCCGGATTTGTATCATCCATTCTTAGAATAAATTTTCCCCCATACATTTTTGCATATTCTGAATTAATGATAGCTGCCTTTGCATGTCCGATATGTGGATAACCATTTGGTTCTGGTGGAAATCTTGTAATGACATTTCCTTGCTGTGCATTTTTTAATTCAGGCAGTCCTACTCTTTCTTTTATTTTCTCTTTAGGTGCTAAAACCTCTGGAAATTTTTCATCAATTTCTCTCTTTTGTTCCTCAATTGATAATTGATTTACACTAGATACAATTTCAGATATTTCAATTGAAATTTCTTTCACTTTGGTTCTAAATTCTGGTTTAGTTCCAAGAATTTTACCTAAAATTATTTTATCTCGAGTTTCTCCTTCATGTTCATATGCATTTTGAAGAGTCATTTTTCTAATTTCTTTCTTTATTTGTTCATCCATGATAATTCCCTCTACTGTGACTATACACTTCGCCTAACTACAAAATCTAATAATGCTGTTAATTCTACTTTAGCGGAACCTGTATACTCTACCAATGATTTTTCTGACTTTTCTGCGTATTTTAGAGCCTGATTTCTAACTTTTTCCTCTATTCCTAATTCGCGTATTACCTCAACAGCTTTGTTTAGATCACTCTTTGAAATTTTAGAATTTCCAAATGCTTTTAGGATTATTTTTCTCTCGTTACCCTTTGCTAGTTTTATTGCCATTAAAATTGGCAATGATTTCTTACCTTCTCTTAAATCATTTCCTACTGGTTTCTTTGTAATTTTAGGATCTCCCATAACTCCTATTAGATCATCTGTAATTTGAAATGCTATTCCTAAGTTTCTTCCAAATGCTGAAAGGTTTGCAATATCTTTAGGTTTGTTTGTTGCACAAATTGCTCCCATTGAACAAGAGACATCAAATAATGCTGCTGTTTTTTTACCTATCATTGTAATGTATTCTACTTGTGTTGGAATTCTTTTTTCATCTGCCATTTTAATATCTAATAATTGACCTTCACAAACATCTACACAAGCTTTTGCAAGTCTAGATATTAGATGTGTAGTTGCATCTGGTGATAATTTTGATTCACAAATAATTTGAAATGCTTTTGAAAATAAAACATCTCCTGCTAAAATTGCAACTGGCATACCAAATTTTTTATGTACTGTTGGAACGCCATGACGCATTTCATCATTATCCATAATATCATCATGTACTAGAGTAAAGTTGTGAACCATTTCTACAGCACTTGCAGCTATCATGGCATTAGATGCTTTTCCACCTAAAATCTGACAACTTCTAATTACCATATATGGTCTAAGTCTTTTTCCACCATTAACAATAAGATGACCTGCTGCATCATAGAGTTTTTTTGGATTACCTTTTAATTTTGAATTAAGATACTTGTTTACAATTTTAGCATTATTTTCAATTTGCTTATTTTTTTCCATTTACTAATCTCCATTTTTCTGCTGGAATGTGGGTCTTAATTGCTTCTTGTAATCCTTCATGAACTTCAGTGGTTAACCATGTTGATAAGACATTTTCATGTTTTTTGAGCATAAATTGGTCTGATTTTTCAAGTAACTCTAATGCAATTAGCATCCATGGACAATAAATTTCAGGATTTGTTTTTATTTCTACAATTAATTCTTTGGCTGAAATCCACTTAATTTCATCAATTTCACCTTCAATTTCTTTTAATTCTGTACTTTTATCAATCACTCCAACTAGAGTTCCACAAATTTCATTTTCAGATCCTATATCTTTGTATTGTACATGATATTCAAATTTATGAAAATAATCTAATTTTCCAGTAATTCCTAACTCTTCTGGCATTCTTCTTTCGCCTGATGAAGTATATCCTTCTGATTCTCTTGGATGGCTTGCAAATGTTCCATCCCAATCTCCTGGCCATAACATTTTTCCTTTTGCTCTTTTTGTTAGTATCAGTCTTCCATCAATATCAAATAACAGTGCTGTAAATGCTCTATGTAATTTTCCATTTGGTAAATGACATTTTATTTTCTCTTCAGTTCCAATTGGATTATCATTTTCATCTACAAGTATTACTAATTCTTTAACCATTTCTTTTTCCTCTAAACATTGTTCCTTTAAACTCTCTATTTTTAACAACTGCTACAATTCTTTCAGGTTTTTTTCCATTAACAAAAAATACATTTGTTCCCATCTTTGAAATTTTAACAGCTTCTTCTACTTTTCTAGTCATTCCTCCTGTTACGTCCATTTTATTTTCTGACATTAATGGAATATTTCCTTTTAATTCTGAAATTAATTTTTTTGATTTAAGATCAGAATACAATCCATCTTCATTTAATGCAAAAATACACAATCTTGGTTTTAGAATTTTTGCAAAGTGAGTCATAATTTTATCTCCTGATAAGATGTATGTTTTATTTTTACCAAACCATAATGCATCTCCGTATGTAACTGGAATTAAGCCTGATTTTGCAATTTTTTCAATTTCTTTAATTTTATTTAAAATTGGTTTATTTCCTGACATGAAATCCGTTGGAGGTAAAGCATATGGATTTAATTTGTTTTTTAATAATGAATCTAAAATAATTTTATTTAATTCAATCATTGAATTCTTAATAATTGAAACTCCTCTAATGTCATATTTTCTTTCTTTTGTATGCATATCGTATTTTACAGACCAATAATGACCATATGATCCTCCTCCATGAACAATGATGACTGGTTCTTTAATTTTTCTTAAACTCTTTGTAATGTCATCAATTGTTTTTTTCCTAGCTGATAATGGCTTTTCTTTATTTGTAATAATTGATCCACCTAATTTTATCAGAATCATGTTGTTGCAAATTATTTAGTCAATTAAAAAGTATCCAGTCCTTTGAAATCAATTTCTGCTGAAAAACATTCAAAATTCTTATCTTTGAATTCTTTTAAGGTTTGTTCTACATTTGATTCATTTGTCAATGCAAAAATACATCCCCCTCCTCCTGAACCTGTTATTTTGGCTCCAAAGGATGTTTTTTGCCCTATTTCTATCATCTCTCTTAATTGATTATTTGATATTCCTATTGTTTCTAAATATTTTTGATTTTGATTAATTTTTTCTCCTAATTCTTTTGAATTGTTTTCTTTTAGTAATTTTAAAACATCTTCAACTAATTTTGATTCTTGATTTAATAATTTAGAAAATGTATCTTTATTTTTAATTACAAATGTCTGAACTCCTGAAACCATTGATTCCGTTGAATGCTCTATGTTTGAATTTGCAATAACTAATTGAAAATTAGGTTTATCCTCAATTTTTTTAAAACCTTGTTTTTTGCCATATTGTATTATTCCTCCATATGTGCATACAGTACAATCTGCCCCTGATGTGTTTTCAAAAATTGTTCTTTCAGCTTCTATTGCAAGTTCTAAAATTTTCTCTTTAGATATATTTTCAAATAATTTAAAAATTGCTGCAGCGCCTGCAACGCAACATGCGGATGATGAACCTAGTCCTGCACCTAATGGAATTTCTGAATTAATTTCAATTTCTATACCTGTATTTTGATTTTTAATTGCTTTATTTGCCAAATAATAAAATGGTTTTAATGGTGAATTAATTTCTGAAATTAATTTATTGGGTTCTAAGATTAAATTGCCTATTTTTGAATTAATAATAATTTTTCTTTCACTAGTTTTTTCTGCAGTAACTGTTACTCTTTTGTTGATAGAACACAAAATTGCTTTTATTCCATATACTACAAAATGTTCTCCAAACAGAATAACTTTTCCTGGAGCTGATGCTTTAGATTTCAATTAAAACTTTGAAATAGATTTTATTCTATTTCCTCTTCAATCATCTTTGCTTCAAAATCATCAATTTCATATTTCATTGATTCATTTTCTTTTAATTCTCCTTTTTCAATGAGAATTTGACGAACTAACAACCAGTAGATTGTTGCTAATGATTTTCTTCCTCTATTGTTTGCTGGAATGATGACGTCTAATTTTGAGGTAACATTATCTGTATTTGCAATTCCAATAATTGGTATTCCTGCATTGGTTGCTTCAATCAGTGCTTGTACATCTACTTCAGGATCTGAAATAAGGATTAATTTTGGTTCAACGTAATATGGTAGTGATGGATTTGTTAAAGTTCCTGGCATAAATCTTCCAAGAAGTTGTTTGGCTCCTGTCATTTCACAGAATTTTTCAATAGGTATTCCTGCATATTGTCTACCTGAGCATGCTATAATATTTTCTGCTCCTACTCTATTGATGAATTTAGCACAAGTCTTAATTTTTTCTAATGTCATGTCAATATTTAGCATGTAAAGTCCTTCAGGACTTGCATTTTCGATAAATTGTTTCATGAATTTTGTCTTAACTTGTGTTCCTACTCTGATCCCAGTAGAAATAACTTTTTTCTTAATATCTATGACTTCAGGTTGTTCACTCATGACGATTTTAAATCTCCGCCATGCCACATATAAAATCATGCCCTGATAAGCGTAATAATTCGTTCAATTTTGCTATTCTTTCGCCTCCAACCACTCCTACTTTGAGCATTTTTGAGTTTGTTGCTATTCCTATATGGGAAATTTGTGAGTCTGTGGATTCACCGGATCTATGTGATGTGATTAATTTGATATTATTTTGATTTGCAACATCTGCAAATTCAAGAGCATCATATAGGCTGCCTGCTTGATTTACCTTTAAAATTGCAGCATTACATGCTTTTACTTTAATTGCTTTTGTTAGGATGTCTTTACTGGTAACTGTCAAATCATCTCCTGTGACAAGTGTATTTGGAAATTTTGCAGTTAATTCTGCCATGTCTTCAAATGCCTCTTCATGAACTGCATCTTCTGCATAAATTAATTTAAATTTATCAATTATATTTGCTGCAAAATCAATTTGCTCTCCACTTGAATTTTCAAACCCTGCTCTATCATAGAAATATTTTCCTTTCTCCTCATTCCATTGTGTAGATGATGCAAAATCAACTCCTAATGCAACTTCCTTACCTAAAGTAAATCCTAAATTTTCACAAGCTTTTGCTGATACTTCTAATGCTTTTTGATTTTCTAATTTTGGTGCCCATCCTCCTTCATCACCTCTTCCGTTTGTAAATGTAGGATCTTGTTTTTCTAAAACTTTACGTAATTCTTTATGAACTGCTAAATTTGTTTCAATTGCATCTTCAATAGTTTTTGAACCTATTGCACAAATTAAAATCTCTTGAATATCTGGAGTTCCAGGCCCTGCATGTGCACCACCACCTAAAATATTACCTATTGGAATTGGAAATTTAAATTCTGAACCAGTTGATAATGTTTTGAATAATGGCTGTTCTAATGCTTTTGATGCTGATTCCATTGATGCAATTGTAACTGCAAATGCAAGTGAACCTCCAATTATTGAATAATTATTAGAATCATCTAAACTTTTCAAAGTATCATGTATTATCTTTAAATCTGATGATTCTAATCCAATAAATTTTTGAGAATTCTGTTTTAATATTTTGAGACTTTCTTCTGGATTTTCATTTGGAAAACTTACTGCTTCATATTTTCCTACACTTGCACCTGATGGTGAACAAACTCTTCCTAGAAATTTATTGTCTGATATTATGTCTACTTCAATTGTTTTACTACCTCTACTATTGAATAAAATACGTCCTTCAATAGAAGTAATTTTAGGCAAACTAATCTAATTCAGCTAAAACTTCTTGCTTTCTTTTCTCAATTGATTCATAGAATGGAATTACTTGCTGAATTGTTTCAACAGTGGTCAAAATCATTCTTCTACAACAATATCTACTAATTCCTAAATCATTTAGAATTTTTTGAGGATCTTCACCTGATTTGACTTTGGTTTGATAATCATCATACTTATCTGCAATTAAATTTCCACACGTAAAACATCTAACTGGAACTAACACAAAGAAAAAAGTCGTCAAGGATTATAAAAACCATACATGAATGTTTTATTGCGGATGTCGCCCAGCCTGGCCAAAGGCGCTAGCTTGAGGGGTTAGTCTCTTAGGAGTACGTGGGTTCAAATCCCATCATCCGCACCATTTTTTCTAAATCACTTTTGAAGTTTTTCTAATGCTTTGATTAACTCTGTTCTTCTTTTTTCTTCTGTAATTGCAGATCTAACATCATCAACCAAAATTCTATTTACATCAATTTTTCTTCTTGCTTCTTTTACAACTTTATCATATAATGAGAAAGTATAAAGCTGAAGATATAGCCCCTCCATTATTTCAAAAAATCTTATTGCTTCATCAATATTTCCTATTCTCATTTCATCAAAAACTCTTCTTTTTAATTCCCCTACACAATCTAATAATCCTAAAACATATGATTCTGGCATCACTGCTAATTTTGTATCTGATGGAATATCTTTTTTTTCAACAATTGCGATTAAACATGCTGCTTCCACAAACTCTTGTTCTGGTGTGATCAAATATCTTCTTAATTGTCCTGTTGCTTTTTTCTTATATTTTTTTAATAATGCATCAGCTTGTTTTAAATTATTTTTAGCAATTGTTAATTCTCCTTTATGAACTGCAATAATTGATTTACTGCATAGAATAATTATCTCCCTAGTATTTTTTAATAAAAATTCTCTTGAATCTTGAGTTACTGCTAAAGACTTTATAATTTTATTTAATGATGGTTTAACGTTTTTTAATGTCATGCTTGACAATATTCTAAAACTAGGATAAAGTCGTTTGCTAAACTCTTATTTTGGTTATCATTTGATATAATGTATGGAAATAACTGTAGATCAAATGTATCGAATTGAAAATAAGGGTCATGATATGGGATTTTTAAAAAAATTTATGATGGAAAATGCTGGAGCTGCAGCCGTTAGACGTTTGATTACAAAATTTGAAAATATATCTTCAAAATATATCTTAATTTTTGTAGGATTAGGAAATAATGGTGGTGATGGTTTGGTGATGGCTAGGCATTTAGCTGGCTATGGTTCAAAAGTCACTGTGATGCTTCTTGGGGATCCTGAAAAAATTAAAACTGAAGAAAGTAATTGGAATTGGTCAATTTTACAAAAAATGCCTTCGGTAAAGTTACTATCTGGAAATTCTTTGGATTTTAATTTTAAGCCTGATATTATCGTAGATGGTATTTTGGGTACTGGTATTTCTGGTGAAATTAGAGAACCATATGCATCTGCAATCAATTTTATTAATTCAACTGACTGTTACAAATTTGCTGTAGATGTTCCTTCTGGATTAGATCCTCAAACTGGAAATACTGCAAATATTTTTACTAAATGTGATATGACTGTCACATTTCATAAAATGAAAGAGGGTATTCCAAAAAGAAAAGATTTGACTGGTGAACTTTATGTCGAAAAAATTGGAATTCCTGTTGAAGCTGAAGAGGGAATATTATGATAGTACATCAAATACCAGTTGGACCAATGCAGAATTTTTCTTACATTGTTGTTGATGAAGATACTAGTGAATCTGTTGTTATTGATCCTTCATGGAATCTTATGGAATTAGAATTAATA
>LIAL01000008.1 GCA_001437625.1 Nitrosopumilus sp. BACL13 MAG-121220-bin23 | reverse complement strand
TGTAGATGAGGGGACAATTCTCTTCAAATTCTCAGACAGGGTATCTGCTTATGATGTTAAATTTCATCAAGACATTCCACAAAAGGGTAAAGTGTTATGTAATTTTGCCAAATTTTGGTTTGAAAAATTAAATGTACCAAATCATTTCATCCAGAAAAAATCTGATACTGAAATTATTGTTAAAAAAATGAAAATGATTCCTATGGAATGTGTAGTGAGAGGTTATTTTTATGGTAGTTTGATTGGCAGATGGAAAAACGGTGAGGTAACTCTTCCCATAAACACTGATACGACAATGGCTGCAAAATTACCTGCCCCTATCTTTGATCCTACAACAAAGTCCGAACATGATATTCCCGTGAACAAGCAAAAAGCATTGGAGATGAATCTAGTTACAGACAAACAATTTGAGTATCTGAAAACAACATCCATTAACATTTACAATAAAATGGCCCAAATTGCAGATGATGCTGGTTTTATTTTGGCTGATTTAAAATTAGAATTTGGAATGATTAATGGTGAGATTATCTTGGGGGATTCAATTGGTCCTGATGAGTATAGGCTATGGCCAAAAGATACCTTTGAGGTTGGAAAAATTCAAGAATCATATGATAAACAAATTTTACGTGATTGGCTAACTGCTAATGGCTATCAAAAACAATTTGAAGATGAGCGAAATGAAGGTAAAGAGCCAACTGCACCTCAAATTCCATCTAACATCATTGAAACAATTACTAAACGATATGTTATTGCATATGAGAAATTAACTGGCAACTCTTTAATCTGAATTCTATACGTAATGTTGACTGTTAGTTAACTTTCAACTCGAATCATACTTTTCATATGTTCAAAAATTAACCTGTTTGTGATAAATTTGCCAACATTGTTTTAGAAATTTTATTTTTTGATATTTTTGGAACCGATACTATAATTTTGATGTCTGTGTGATTCATTTAGTACCTACATCATAATTATGATAATGCTACTAATGATGTTAAATGTACTACTACTTTTATTGTAGCCTACTGTATGTTTTTCATAGCGGTATCATGTTTGTTAAAGTAAACAAAAATTGATGCAATTGGACAAAAAAATATGATACGAGGATCTTTTAGATCAGATTAAAATGTAATTATAACATGTCTACATTATTAGAAAAGGAAATTAAAATAAATCGTACCGTTACTACAAGTATTGGACACGCACGTGCAATTGAAGACCCTGCACGAGCAAAAATTGTTGAAATTTTATACCATCAATCTTTATCTGCTGATCAAATTTGTACGGCCCTAAAGAAATATGGTTTCAAAAAAGCATTAACCACTATTAGACATCATTTGGAAATCTTGAAGGTTTCTGGTTTAATTGAAATTGCAAGAATTGAAGAATCTCGTGGTGCAATTACCAAATTTTATAGTACGTCAACAAAATTATTGGATTTTCAAACTCCTGAAAATTTTGATTCAACATATTCTAAAATCATCGATAACACATCTGATAAAGTTGAAAAAATCCTCAAAGGCTTAGGATCTAAAACCAGTAAATCTAATGGCAAGCAATCTGTAGAGTATTCTCAATACCTGGTAATGGAGATTATGAATAGAGCGATGACTAATGTCCTTGAAAAATCAAATACAAAATAGAATTTGTTTTGTATTTAATTTTCTCTCCATTGCGATCAATTAGTAATTGTTATTTTGAATTAAAATAAGTAAAAATCATGTTAAAATTCAATTTTAAACGCTATTTGAAAAACACACTAATTGTAAAACAGGATTCCTGAAAATATGTTGGATTCTAAAGTGATAAAACTATTTTCAGAAAAAAACCTTGTTTTTATTGCAACTCTTATGAAAGATGGTTCTCCTCAACTTTCACCAGTTTGGGCCAACTATGAGGATGGTTTTATTTTAGTCAATACTGCCGAAGGTAGAATAAAACACAAAAATATTTTACGTGATCCTCGTGTAGCTGTTTCTGTTACTTCTAATGATAATCCTCTTGACATGACTACTATCCGTGGAACTGTAATTGAAATAATTCCAGACAGCCAATATTCTCATGCAGACAAATTAACTGAACAATACATGGGCCGTAAACATTATCCGTTTAAACAAGATGGTGAGAAAAGAATTATTTTTAAAATTAAGCCTCAGAGAGTTTTTGTTTTGCCTGAATTAAAAATGAATGAATGATGTACGACTGCGATTTATTATATTTCTAAATTCGAATTTAGAAACATAGTAAATCAAGTAAGGTAGATTAGAAAAAAAGTGCATAGACAGATCAACGTTTACGTTTTACTGCCTTTCTCTTTGGAGCGGCTTTTCGTTTTGGAGCTGCTTTTCGTTTTGGAGCTGCTTTTCTTACTGCTGCCTTTCTCTTTGGAGCTGCTTTTTTAGATGCAGATTTCTTTGGAGCTGCTTTGCGTTTTACTGCTGCCTTTCTCTTTGGAGCTGCTTTTCTTACTGCTGCTTTTCGTTTTGGAGCTGCTTTTCTTACTGCTGCTTTTCTCTTAGGTGCTGCATTTACTGTTGCATTTTTCCTTCGAGTTGCTGCTGCTCTTGTCTTACGAGTTGCTGCTGCCTTTAGTGCTTCTACTGCTTTTGCAGCTGCATTTCTCTTACGAGTTGCTGCTGCTTTCTTAGCTGCTTCGGCTCTTTTGGATTTGGATATTACCATGACTTTTTTCAAAAATCATGTGTGATATGTGGTAAAAGTCACACAATACTACGCTTGCTATAATAAAATTTGACACTTTTTTTGATTTTTAAAATTTATCGATCAACAATTTGTTAAACAAATTGCAGCTGTATCTACTGTTGATTGTTCTTTTATTGGCCTGATGATAATTTTGTAATTTACATCTTCATCAAATGGAACATCAAATTGGGTTGTCACTTGAATTGGTTGGTTTGGATCTAATCCCCTTTGAACTAGATCTGTTGATGAAAATTCCCCAAAAACTGCTTTGTGTTTTTGATCTTTTTCATCAATTAAGTAAAATTGCCCCCCTGATAGCAGTGTTTTTTCATCACTGATATTTTTTGCCGTAATTCCAATTTTTACAAATGTATTTTCAGGTCTAACTTCTTTACTTCCTTCATGTGTTCCTTCAAATGTAATTATGTACTCCACAGGTCCTACAGTTACTGTTTCTCCTTCATTAACTTCAATGAAATTTGTTTGATATTGCATGTACGTGTAATTTGCCAGTACCATTGAACCGATAATTGCTGCAATGACAATGACTAATCCCATCCGTACCATAAAATTTGCATCTTTTTTTGATATATAGTTGCAACGTAATTTCTAAAATTTTTGATTCATTATTTTGCATGTTCTGTTTGGCAACTGTTGCCTCTAAACAGGGGGGGTATTCTCAACATTTTACCTGGAACTTTTTCTAAAATATTTGAATTCTAATCTTCAATTTGTTCATTTTTTTAATTTGTGGTATGTTTTTTCAATTAAAATATTCTATTTTTTTGGTTATTTTTTGGAAAAACCGTGTTGTTTTTGGGGGTTTAGCTTTTACGCCTAACAATGAAAGTTTACCCTTGTTTTGCTGGGATACCTTGGTGGAATTACCCTTGCCTTTTGCATCTAGGCACAAGTGTTAACCCCCCACCCAAAATGACTACTTTCAAAAATTTCATCAGGTGCCTAAATGGTCTTTTTACTAGGGGGGGTTTAGCAGTTAGGCACAATTTTGTAAATTGGGTCATTTTCTATTTTTTTCATTAATTATTATTCCAAAAATATTCTTCATGTAGAACCTTACAAAATTAACAAAAACTAGAATTTAACATGTGTGATAATATCGTTATTTTACTTTGGACTTTACTGTTTTTTGATAAAATCATGTTTCTTTACATCTCTCCTCTGAACCTATTTTTACCTGTTCTAATTTTTAGTATATTTTCTAGAATGTTTTTAGTAGAAATCTGGATGTCCTTTCATGTTTTTCTGATAAACTCTCAATTGCATCTAACATTGTCTGTTGGTTGATGTTTTCTTTATCATCTAATACGACATAAACTGCAACTTTTTGTTTTCCATCTTCACTAATTATTTTACTAATTACTTGAATTGAATTACAAAAATCAGACAATTTATCATTGAATTTAGTTTTCTCCTCGTCAGTAAATCCTCTATATCTGATAATTTGATTATTTTTCATCTCTACTTTGGCACCTACTACTAAAATCCCTAATTGTGATTTTGGTTCAAAAATATCCACTGATATTCCATATTGCCCTGCATGTTTTACTAAAATTTGAAATGAATTCTCTTCACTTTTTACGGAATTAAATGACAAAGCTTCATGAATTAACCATCTTTCAACATTATCTCTCATTCTTGATAGGCTCATGATTAAATTTCAAAATCTCTTCTATATTATTCTAAATCTTGATGATCACTACTGTTGATTAGTTATGTTTCTAAATTCGAATTTAGAAATATAGTGGATGTGAGGCCTGTGATTATCATTAATTCTATTATAGATTAACATTGAAACCTGGATTAGTTGCTACATCTACCCCTAACAACATAATATTGAAAAGAATACCGATTAGTACCATAACTAGTCCTATGTAAATACAATTTTTTGCTTTATGTGGATCATCTTTTCTTATTACTAAATATGCAATTATTCCTCCAATCATTCCGATAAGTATTGGAAGTAAATACCACATACCGCTTCTTGGTTTTTCAGGATAGTCTCCTCCGGATTTTTCAGGATACGGCATGTATTTTTAAAATTATCTTGCAGTTATTACTTTTTTCTGTAGTTGTGTAATTTCAATTTCAACTGTCTCTAGTGGATCTTCTACCTGATTACGTTTAATTGAAAACATTTTTGGTTTTTCAAAATTCTCTGTGCAATCTGGACATGCGTAAACTAACACTCTATGTTCATTTGGTGCTTTTGGGTTTGATAATCTAGGATAATAGACCAATCTTGCACTGCAATCCACGCAATACCTGTTGGCTCTTCTAGTTCTAACCAATGTAAATCTCCTGCATTCTTGTTAATATCCGATCATGTATTAGATCTATGTTGTCTAATTGAGTACACCAATTACTATCAACCGATCAATGTTTCTAAATTCGAATTTAGAAATAAAAAGCGCCTCCCACCAGACTTGAACTGGTGACCATCCGATTAACAGTCGGATGCTCTACCACGCTGAGCTAGGGAGGCACTGTGGTTTACCTTGGTAAAAGTGATTTAATCTTTCCGACTATTAGAAATTCTAATAAATCTGTAGACTTAGTTATTGAATTTTAAAAAAAACTCTTTAATTTCTTTAGAACGACTTTCTACTAACCCTACTATTTCTAAATGCTCATCTCCTGTTGGATCTCTTTTTTGTGAATATTGAAATGCACTAAGTATTGATCCAACTAACTCACCTACAAAAAATCCACACAGAAAATCTCCTACATTCTGACAATTCCATATGTCTCCTACAGATGGTGATACTCCTGCAGCTTTGTATGCTTCTAAAGTTTTGTCTATGAATTCTGTTGTTGTTTTTACAAACTCAGGATCAATATTCATTATCTAATTAAAAATTTTATTTCTCTAAACCTTTTTTCTTTTCATATGCATAAATACCATCTAAGAATACTCTATGATCTTTGTTTTTAACTTTAGTTTTTAATTCAATATTGGCTGCAGTTTGTGTTATGTCTGTCCAAACCTCTCCAGTAAGAATTATGTCTTCTCCTCCTGGAATAACTTTGGTATTTCCTACAATAACTGTTCTACGTGGAGCTCTTTCTCCTTGGAAGTTTTCAATTATAATATTTTTACCTTCAACTTTGACTGTAACTGGGAAGTGTGCAAAAACAATTTTCATTTTTATTGTATAGCCAACAATTAACCCTTCACAGATATTTCTAATGATTGATCTTGCTGTGTGTAAAATTGCATAGTCTTTCTTTTTTGAACCAAATGCCTTTAGTAATATTTTATTTTCAACAATTTCAATATCTACTGGAATTAAACGGAAACTTTTGTGTGTTTTACCTAACGGTCCTACAAATGTTAACATGTTTTTTTTCTGTGTAACTGTAACTCCTTCTGGAATTACTACTTCGTCTTGGAATTTTTCGAGTTGACTAGTAGACATATCCCACCAAAAATCCTCCAATTCCTTTTTCTACTGCTTCATGATGTGACATGACACCTTGGTTTGTAGTAACTACTAACATGCCTCTATCATATGCTGGTAGATATTGTTGTTCCCAACTGTTGTATTCATCACTTTTTACTTTGAATCGTGGAGAAATTGCACCACATTTTGTAATTTTTGCTAATAATTTGATTTTGAATTTTCCACCACGTTTATCGTCAATGTGTTCAAACTCTCCGATATATCCATCCTTTTGAAGTGTCTTTAGAACTTCAACACCTAATTTTGAAGTTGGAATGATTAAACAACTATTGTTTCTTCTTGCCTCGTTGTTGTAAAGGGTGTTAAACAAATTTGCTAAAATATTGGTTGCAGGCATATCTATATCACATGTTTTTCCTGAAGCCTAAAGATGTTGCTACTTCTCTAAAGCATCGTCTGCATAACATTAAGTCATATTTTTGAATAACAGCTGTATAATCTCCGCATCTCTTACACCATCTGGAACCTCTACCAAAATCATGTTTCTTCCTTCCGGTGGCTTCATAGGATCTATCTTTAGGCATTATGCTACTGTTACTCCATATTCTTTTGTAAGATAATCTTTTGCTTCTTGACTGGTAATGATGTGTGTTTTACCTACATGTGCTTTGTGTTTACTTCTTTTACGTATTGAATAACCTGGTCGAGTTAATGTAACTGATATTCCAAGACCTAAGATTCCTATTTGAGGATCATATTTTACACCTGGAATGTCTATGTGCTCGTTAATTCCAAATGAGTAATTACCAAAACTATCAAAGGATCTACCATTTACTATGTTACCTTTAGCTTCTAACAATCTTTTGAATAATGCAACTGCATCATCACCTCTAATTGTAACTGCAACGCCTATTGGCTCTCCTTTTCTAACTCCCCATTCTCTTTGAGCTTCTTTTGCATTACGTGTTGATGCTGTTTTACCTGAAATTTGCTCTAATGCTCTTTTTGCAATATCAATAACATCTCCTGATTTACCAAGACCCATGTTTAGTACTACCTTCTCTAAAGATATTTTTTTCATTGGGTTTTCTGTTGTTTGAGACATATTATCAGTTTATTTGAATTACAGGCTCTCCTTTACCTATTGACATGATCATTTCTGCCGGAATTTCAATTTTTTTATCGCCTAAAGTTAGAATAACTCTTTTTGGAAGAATAAATGTACCCTCTTCAACACTTTCAATTTTACCTATTTGACCTGCGTTAATTCCACGTGTTATTAAGCCCTGACAACCTGCTTCTAGTTTTATAATTTCCAAAATCTTTTGATCAGGAATTTGCATTACACATGTATCTCCAACACTTGCTTTAACTTCTAATAGTGTAGAACGTCCATCATGAAATCCTGTTTGATTTTTTCCTTTACCTATTGTTGTCTTAGTTACAACTCTAACAAGTTTTTTAGATTTCTCTGATTCATTAATTTTAATTGGTTTGAGAAGTTTTCCTTCCGTTGGAACGAGACGATATATTTCTGAAACATTTTCTAATTCTACAACATCCATTAATCCAATTGCATGATGTAGTGATTTTCTAACTACGCCGTCAATTTTGACTTTACCTGCATATATTGATGCTTTAGCTTCTCTGAGACTTGTAACTATTTTCAATGTGTCTCTGAGAAATACTGCTGTTGGTATTGCCTGATCTTTTTTGTGTGGACCTGGTTTTACTGTAATTACAAATCTCTTGTCTTTTCTGGCAATTCCCCAGAATTGTGGTGCCATTTGTCGTTTGAGTTTTTTACTACCTGCAATACTTACCATTATTTCTCAACATCCTTTGTTTCTACTATTGTTTCTACTTTTGTTTCTTTAGTTTCTGCCTTGACTGATGTTTGTTTTTTTGGATCTTTATCTTCTAATTTTGCAATTCTCCATTTATCGCTAGTGTTTAGTGCAGTTACTACTAAATTTGATGTGTGAATGTAAACGTCAAATTTATCTCCCTTTGTTTTTTCTTTCTTTACTCCTTCAATTGTTACACTTGTTTTTTCTGTAGATATCTTTGTTATTTTACCTGAAACTCCTTTGAATTCGCCTCTTAGAATTGTAATAGTATCACCTACAATTGCTCTTGTACTTTTTTTACCGTATTTTTTTTGCAAGTCTTTTGATAATGAACTTCCTAATTGTTTACTTCGTATTTGGAATGTTGCCTGGTAAATCATTCGATTGCGCATTTTGGTTGGTTTTACCATCTCATATCACCGTTGATGCCAAGTTAGCTACTCTTGGCCATTTTTCTGAAGCTTCTGCTGCAACTGGTCCTTTAATGTCAGTTCCTTTTGTTTCTCCTTCTGGAGTGATTAATACTGCCGCATTATCTTCAAAGCAAACTCTTACACCGTTTAATCTACGAACTGCATATTTTTGTCTAATAATGACTGCTCCATACACTTGTTTTCTTAATTCTGCTGGACCTTTTTTAACTACAACATTGCAATAATCTCCAACTGCTCCTGCTGCAAGTCTTGATGATCTTGTATGAATTCTTGGAACGTTGATTACTTCTAAAATTTTAGCACCTGAATTATCTGCACATACAATGTTTGCACCCACTGGAATTGATCTTGTTACATATGGGCGGAATTCTCGTACAC
The DNA here is from genome assembly GCA_001437625.1 of Nitrosopumilus sp. BACL13 MAG-121220-bin23. Taxonomy (GTDB): domain Archaea; phylum Thermoproteota; class Nitrososphaeria; order Nitrososphaerales; family Nitrosopumilaceae; genus Nitrosopumilus. The sequence continues at coordinate 14,852 of LIAL01000008.1, read as the reverse complement.
CTTTTCCTGCTTGTTTTGCCATTATGCTCTTACCTCAATTACTACATAATTTACTGATTTTGAAATTGGTCTGCATTCTGCAGTCAATACATTGTCACCAGATGCAACATCTAAACAACCTGGCACATGTGCGTGAATTGTACTCTTACCTCTGGCATATCTTTTAAATTTACTAAAGTAAATTGGTTCATCTTTTGTTAATGTGATAGTTTGTTTTGCTTTAGCACCTGTAACCTTTCCATCAAATAATTTACCTCTAATTGATAAACCTCCGTGGAACGGACAATTTTTATCTTCACACTCTCTTGTTGGCTCATTAACTTTAACTCCTATATTTTTAGTCATGCTTTTCCTCCTATTCTTTCAAATGGTCTTTTTATAATCGTTGAACCCTTTACTGTTATTTCTTTTCCTCCTATTGAAAATTTCCAATCATTTGTTGATTTTGGAATTTGTTTCATGCCTTTTTCAGTATTAATTGTGAACATAGATTTTGTTTCATTTGTTATAGTCCCATTTAATCCTATTACTTCCTGATTGCTAGAGTTTGAGATCTGAGTATTCAATCCAATAAATTCATGTCTTGTAATGGTATCTGCAGTAATCATTTCTCTTGCTCCATTTCATTTAATCTAGTTAACATTCTTGCAATGTTGTGTCGTATTGGTTTTAATTTACCGCTCTCTTTTCTTAATGTTCCTTTAGAAGAATCAACTCTAAGTTTTGCCAAGTCTGTTCTATTATCTAAAATTTTACTTCTAAGATCTTTTTCATTTAATTTTCTAATTGTTTTCATACTGATTATGGTCATTTCAATACTTTCTCCTCTTCTTCTAGTGTTTCTAATGATTTCATTTTCTCTGCCTCAATTGCAATTTGTTCTGTTTCTGATTTAGCTTTATTCTCATTTCCCTCAATTTTAATAACTTCAACTTTTACATCTTTATCTATTTCTACTTCTTCAACTTTTTTTACAGGTACAACTGCTTTCTTTTTATTTTCTTCTTTATCTTTAATTAATTCAAATTCTGGAATAAGTTTTTCTTTAATTGCAATTCTTATTCTAACTCCGATTAAACCCATTGCTGTTTTTACATGTGCAATATCTTCATCAACTATAACCTCTGCGTGATGTCCTGCTCTTGGTAATATGCCTGCTACATGTTTTTCAAATGCTGAACGGTCACCTCTGAGTTTTCCTGAAATTGTTATTTGAACACCCATTGCACCAGCTTCCATAATTTGTTTCATAGTCCACATTGTTGCTCTTCTGAATGCTGTTCCTCTTTCTAGATGTGAAGCCATTCTAGTACACATTACATTTGGTGATAAATCTGGTTTTTCAATTTCATTAACTGAAATTTGTGGACTTTTTAATCCAAAGTCTTTTTCAAGTTTTTCTGTAAGTTCTCTAATTCCTGAACCTTTTCTTCCTATGACAATTCCTGGTCTTGTAACATGTAACGCTACTCTAGTACCAGTTGGTGTTTTTGATATTTCTGCATGTGAGAAACCTGCATCTTTAATTTGTTTTCTCAAATAGTCTTTTAACAACATCATATTGTAATTATCTTTGATAACATTTTTGACTGCTGACATATCTAAATTTCCTGTGCCACCAATTCTATATGTGTCAATACATTATTCTTTGCAGTTGCTCTACCCATTGCTCTCGGAGTAAATCTTTTGACAACTACTCCTTTGTGTGTAACTGCATTAATAATTCTCAATCTGTCTAAATCCATTCCTTTGTATTCTGCATTTGATTCTAAGTTATCTAATACTTTGATAAACTCTTTTGCTGTTTTTTGTGGATAACGACCTGACATCATTCCAGGATCTGATCTGTGTGCTACTTGATTTTTATATCTTCTAAATGCAATTGCTCTTTTTTTGTTAATTACTGCTTGTAAATAATCTCGTGCTTTGTCAATTGACAATCCTTTGATTGCAACTGCAACTTCACGTGCATGTTTATGTGAAATATCTTTCTCTCTTACTGATGATCTAACATGTTTCGTTGCGTCATAATTTTGGAAAGCGTAATTGAATCTACCCATAATAATCACTTTAATGGTACGTAAAGGCTGGATCTTGATGCACCTACTCCTGGTGCCCCATGTTGTACCTTCTTATTTGTTATGACATATTCTCCCAAATATCGACCAATCATTTCTGTTGTAATATTTACTGGACGAAATTCTTTTCCTGAGAAAACATTTACTGTAACGCCTACCATGTATGGTAGAACAATCAAATCTCTAAGGTGAGTTTTGATAGGACTAGATAATTTACCTGCTTTTGCAGATTTTATTTCTTCAATTAATTTTCTTTTTCCATCTGTGATGCCTCTTGTTAGAGATCTTCTTTGTCTTGAATTAAATAATAAGAATAATTTTTCTAAGGAAGTATTGTCAAGATCGTCTTTAGATAGGCCTCTATAATTAAATTCTTTAACCATTATTTTTCTCCACTGTTAACGTACTTCGAGTTTTATATTCCATATTAGAGCATTCCTATTTTAGTTGCTAGATCTCTTGCTTTTTCAGTATTCTCAAACTGAACAAATGCTTTTTTACCATAAATTGTTCTTGCTGTGTTAACTTTGATTACTTTTTGATTGTACAATGTTTTTACTGCTTCTGCGATCTCTGGCTTTTTTGCAGATAATTCTACAATAAAACAGATCTTGTTTTCATTTTCAATCATTGCAAATGTTTTTTCTGTAATGTATGGTTTAACAATTATTTTCATTGCTTGTTCGACGTTCATTGTGTTTTCACCATTACTTCTAGATGTGCTGATTTAATTTTTGCAATTTCTTCTATTGCTGATTTTGAATACACTGTTAATCTTATTGGATGTGCTCCTGGAGCTAAATCTAGAATACTCAAGTCTGTAACTTTTCTAACTTCTACTCCTGGAAATGAACCTACTGCTTTTGATAGGTTTGAAACATCTTTAGTTACAAATAATACACTTTTTCCAACTTTTTTACTTCTTCCTCTAAGTCTTGATTGTCCCGAACGAACCTTTCTTGATTCTAATCTTTCTACATCTTGTTTAAGTTTTAATGAATCTAATATTTTTGAAATATCGTTTGCTTTAGAAACTAATTCAATGTCATTTGAAATAACAATTGGGAATGTCTCTATACCTTCAATTTTGTGACCTCTTAATCCTACAATTTCTTTTGATGCTGTAGCCGCAATTGCTGAACATAATGCGAGTTTATTTTCTTTTTTATTTAATTTCTTGTAAATTACTTTTGCAACGATTGGTGGATGTGCTTGTCTTCCACCTCTTGTTGATGCGACTTCTGCACCTTGACCTTGTCTTCCACCGCCTCCACCTTGAGCTCTTGCAACACGAGATACACCTTGACCTGTTGGTGGGTCGTTTGAATCTGCAACTACATCTTGACCTGCAGTTGGGTGTCTACCTTGTGGTTGGAATTTGTGTGATGTAATATTTGTCCAAGCTTTGTGAATTAACTCTCTTCTAAATGGAGTTGAAAATATTAATGGAAGTTCTATTTCTCCTTCCTTTATTCCAGTAGTTGTGTAAGTTGTAATTTTCATTAGATAACTACCTCCAAGATATTTGGTTTGTTAACTTTTAGCGGTGCGTTTCTGATTTGAGTTCTCATTTTGATTAATCTTCTATATGTTCCTGGAACTGATCCTTTCAAAATTACAAAGTCTCCTTTAACTAAACCAAAGTGTTTGAATCCTCCCTCTGGATTAATTTTTAATTTATCGTTCTCTGTATTTCCCATTACCATTATTCTTTTATCATACTCTACTCTTTGGTGAAATCCTGTCTGACCAGATCTTGGAACTGTATACATGACACTTTGTGGTGAAATTGGGCCTAATGAACCAACTTCTCTAACTGTTTTTCTAGATTTGTGTTGTTTCTTTTTGACACCCCATCTTCTCATTGTACCTTGCCATCCATGACCTTTTGTAATTGCTGCAACATCTACAGTTGCACCTGTTTCAAAAATTTGATCGATTTTAATTTCTTTTCCGAGTAATTCTTTAACGTGAGTAAATTGTTTTTGAATATCTCCGCCGCTTACCATTGCTTCAAAAATATATGGTTTTTTCATTTCAAGTCCTGCTGCTCTTGGAGAAACTGCAACAACTGCAAATATTTCTTTAATGTGTTTTATTTTTTTCTCTGCATTTTCTAATGCACCTTCTTTATTTTTAAATGTCATTTCTTTTGAAATATATTTTGGAATGTCTTCTGCATACACATCAAATTCTGCACGCATTCCATCATAGTCTTTTGCATATCCTCTAATTCCTAAAATTAAAACTGGTGGTGTAACTAGTACTGTTCCTAAACTAACTAATTGTTTTCCTGCATTAGGAACTTTTTCACGATCATCAATACTTACTATTTGAACACAGCCTGCTTTGAAACCGCAGTGAGCTAGAATTTTTGGTTCATCTGTTATTGATCTACTTGGCCAAGATCTAATTCTTGCTTCCATACTTTTTGCGCGTACTCTACGTGAATATGCTAAACTACCTCTTCGTGGTTGATGTCTCTTTCTAGCGCCCATTGTTAAATCGATTCTTGAATTCCCTCTATTAAACCCTGTGAGTTATCGTTAACCACGTAAAATATTTTGGTTAACGATCATTTCTATAATTTATAATTATTTCAATACTTCTAAAATCATATCCCAAATTGTTATGGATCCAATTACAACTCCCATAAGTCCTATAGCTATTGCGAATATTAGAAAATTTTTTCTTTCTGCCATGTTACGATGAATTTTGAGCATTAATTATTGCTAATGTTCCAAGTAGCGCCTCTTCAAGACGTACTGTTTCAGTTGCTTGATTTTGAAAAAAATTCAAAGATTTGGCATTTTGTACTTTATTCATTCTTCCGCCAATAATTTCATGAACTCCTTTTTCTGGAGAACCAAAAACAACCAATAGTGGTTCATCTGTTTTTGTATATTTTTCCAATTGTTCCTTTGACGCTATTTTACCTTTTCTGGATGTAATGATTACATTGCCTTTCCATTCTGATAATAATGAAAATAAATTAGATTTTTCTTTAACTTCATACCCCCAATACACTTTAGATCCTGCGTTGTCAATTTCTTTTATCGATAATTTTGGATATCCTTCTTTGAATTGAATTGTCACTCTTTTACCTGTAGGAGTTTTACCGTAAAATTGGAGTAGTTGATTAATTCCTACATCTACCCATTTTTTTCCTTTTACACTTACTATGATTCCTTCCCTTATGTCTCCGACAACTATTTTTTTTGCATCTGATGGTGTAACGTGACTTGGAATTTTTAACGGGTGTAACACTCCTGCAAATTTAAGATCATTCACTTTTTGAAATAATCTTCTTCTAAGGAATTGCGGTGTTTCTAAATATTTTAAAATCATTGACATTAAACTTCCGTCTGAACCGTTGTTACCTTCTTGGTAAATGTAAATTGTTTCTATTTTAAAAATAGCACAGGCTCTAGCTAAAACTGAAATTTTACGTGTTTTATCTATTTTTAGTGATTCGTCTTGTAGTGCTGATGTGGGGATTGCAACAGATATTTTCAATGTAATTTAATCTCTCAAGTTCTAGTTATACTAAGTTAATTTTTGTCGTGCGGATATTTTTCTTTAGCAGTATTTGCATAACTAACAATTTTATCATCTGAAACTAATTCATACAAACCATTTCCTGTTTTAATATGTGCCATGCGGATATGATTAGTTCCTTCTTTATCATCACTTGATAGATAAATTCCTGCAGATGCCAATACTGATGCCTCATCTAATGTTAAATTATCTTTGTATGTTTTTTCTAAAAAGTCTGTTACTGTATCTGAACCTGAACCAATTGCTATTGCATCATATGAAATGTAAGTTCCACTAGGATCTGTGAGAAATAATTCTGGTGTGTTGTTTACAACTCCGCCTAAAATTAGGGCGACACCATATGGTCTTACACCTGCATATTGTGTATATTGTTGACATTGATCAGCTAAATGTTTTGCAATTGTTTCGACTTCAACTGCTTCATCATAAATCATTTTATTACTTTGAGAAAAGAATCTTGCATTATCTACTTGGCTTCTTGCATCTGGAATGTAACCTGCTGCTGCAACTCCAACATGATCATCAATTTGAAAAATCTTTTGTGGGTTTTCAGAAACTTGTAATTTTCTTGGTTTTTCTTCTACTGCTATAACGATTCCATCTTTACATTTTACTCCTACTGCAATTGATCCTCTTCTTACTGTTTCAATTGCATATTCAACTTGGTATAGTCTACCATCTGGTGAAAATACAGTAATAGCTCGATCATAACCTTGTTGTGCAGGAAGCATTTAATGAAATGCCGTGAAGGATTAATTTAAGTCTAGCCTATTACATATAATGTGAGATATACGATTGAATTTTTTGGACATGAAAATATTAGATCAAATCATAAAAAAACAATAGAAATTACAAAAGAATCTCATTTAACACCTCGTGGTGACTGTATTGTTGGTGTTAATGCTAGTTCTTCTTGTGTTGATTTACCTAATGAATTAAAAAATAAATTAAGAGATCCTACAGCCAAGATCTGTTTTTCAATTATTGTTGGTGATCATGAATTTAATTTAGAAGGACGAGGTCATCCTAACTTAGTTCTAACTCATACTGAGGATATTGTATTAAGAAAAAGTGATTTTACTTGTCCTAGAACATTGTCTGTAAAATGTGATAAAGCATCAGATCTATTACCTAGAGAAATGGTTTTACAGTTACAAAATCCAAAAACAAAGGGACTTTTCGTTATCACTGTTGATTAAAAACTGTCACAACTTTATACTACAGATGTTTTATTTTTTTTTATGGGACGTAAAACAAATATTTTTATTTTAATCCCATTATCCGTTTTTGCATCTATTATTTTTGGATTTGGGATCTTTAACACATTATGTAAAAATTCTAATATTCCATTAAACTGCTAGTCGATATTTTTAATATTTGCTTATTTATCGTCTGTTTCATTTGCTCTATCGCGCACTTTTTTCATTATGCAAAACTTTGCAAGAATTTTCTTTAAATTCATGATTGTTATCTTATTCTTTACTATTTAATTCTAGTTTTCACCTATCTGCTTTAACTATCCCTTTTTTTTTAATTTTGATCTACTCTCTTTACTTTTAGATATGGTTTGAGTTTGAATTTTTAAATTTTGATTAATTGTTTCTAGTAATGTTGTTGCATTTTGATATTTTAGATCTTCCATTACATCTTTTTGAATTATTGAAAGATAATATCTTAATTCTCTAAGGACCATTCTTTTTTTACTTTTTGATATCACTTGTTTCTTTAAACTACCTAAATTTGCTGAAATATCACATAATTTAATTATTTTTGCATCAACTTCTGACTCTTTAAGTTTTATCCCATAATCTTTTTGTCTTTGTTTTTTTGATAATGTTTTCTTTTTTGTTAATGTAAATGTTGAATTATCATTTATGTCTATTACAAATTTGGTTTTTGTTAATGATAATGTTAATACTGCAATCCTTCTTCCAAATTTTTCAAACAATTCATCAAAACTTGTATCTGTATCTTCTAATATGTCATGTAACCAACCTGTACACAGCACTTCTTCATCTATTACACCCAAACTTTTGAGTCTACTAACAACTTCTTCCAAATGCTTTGAATATGTTATTCCACTTTTTTTTAATTTACCTGCATGTTTTGATTTTGCAAATAGTTCTGCATTTTTTAGTAAAGTCATTTTTTATCCTTTTTAAAAATTGAAAAGAATTCCATCGCATCTTTTTTTGAGAGTTTCTTATTTTTTGTTTGGCAATAATTAGTTGTAAATGTACATTTTGGACATCCTCCCCATTCTTCCCCTTCTAACACTTGTTTTTTCTGCTTTTCATCTGTAGGACAATCACATTCGTTAACTAAATCATAACATATGTTCATAATATTTTCAAAATTATCGTAAATCATTTTACTACATCCATTATACCCGTCTGATGTATTATCAAACAAATGAATTACGCCGTTTTCATAATACGCATCAATATCATTTGATTCTGATTTTGTTAAAATTTTACTTGCATTAACTAAAACATGCGTAATTGTATGGATCTTTGAATCTAATATGATTGATTTCTTTCCATCTGTTTTTATTTTTGATGTAAACTCTGATGGAACAACGATACTTGTAGAGTAATGTTTTGAATTCCAACTAAAATTAGCCCATGACGTTAATGAATCCCCGTTAAATGTTTCAAACTTATCTGATGAATCATTATAGTTGCCTTTTAGATACCCTGTAATTATTTTCTTCATATCAATTAATCCATAACGCAAAGAAATTTTTTCTGTTTTAGCGTTAATTTCTTTTTTAATTGATTTTTCTTCAGATAATTGTGTTAATGATGTCTTAACAACAGGTATTGTCATTTTTTGTACTTCGCTAGATTTTTTTAAATATACGTTTGCTCCATTTTGAATTTTTACTATTGATTCCACTTCATAGTTTTGTTTGTTAAAATGATAAATTGCATTTTGATGCAGTTGGTAATACCCTGTAGGTGTATCTCTTGTCCCTATTTTTTTTGAATTATAAAAAATTGTAATTTCTCCTGATGATCCTCTTAGATTAATGCTATTTGCAAAATCAAAAAACTTTGATTTATCTGATTCAACTGCTGCATGTTTTTCAATTTCTATTGATGCGGTATGCTTTTCTGAAATAATGGGATTGTTTTTATTAATTTCAACACGATGATTTTGTCTAAGATATGATGTAATGTTTCGTGCAAAATAATGACATGCTGCATCCTCTGGATCAAATACACAAATTGCATACGATTTTTGGCCTTTTCTTCCTGCTCTACCAATTCTTTGAATAAACGAATCATACTCATTTTTGAATGCAGAAATAACAACGTCCACATTTCCAATATCTATGCCCAATTCTAATGTGGGTGTACATGATAGAACATCTAATTCTCCTCCTTTCATTTGTAATTCGTACAATTTTCTATCTTTTTGATCTAGACCTCCTCGATGAATCTGTATTCTAATCCCGTCATTTGCTCCTTCTACGTTTGATGCTAAAAATTCTGCATCGTTATGTGTATTACTAAATACCAGTTGCTTTGAATTATTTTTATAGCATATTGATGATACCATTTCCATTGTAGTTCTTTGACTAAATTTTCTTGGCATTATAAAAAATTGATGCATGTTTTGTTTTCTTCTAAATTCACTTTTAATGTGTGAAAAAGAATTTTCAGGTAAATCAAACATTTTTGAAAAAAATTCTTTGGGATTATCTAATGTTGCAGATGAACCAATTATTTGAAATTGTTTCATATAGTTTTTCATTCTTTTTAAAACATGGTATACATTCGAACCGTGAAAACTAGTGTACGAATGCGCTTCATCCATTACTATTATTTTTGCATTTTTAAATAATTGATTCCACTTTCTATCTTGTAAAATTAAATGATAGTTGATAAAATCAAAGTTTGTTGCAAGAATAATTGATTTCACATAGGATTCTGAAATAATTTTATCTTTGTATTCTGAACTTTGACCTCCATGGATAGAATATGTGGACATAATTTTTTCTAATTTACATTTTTGAATTAAATCTGAAATTTTTGATACTTGATCATCAATTAACGCATTTAGTGGATAAATTAGTAATACAAAAACTCCTTTTATTGGATTCTCCAATATTTTTTGTAAAATTGGTATTACAAATGCCTCTGTTTTACCTGAACCTGTAGATGCTGAAATAATTGAATTATTTCCCTTTAAGATGGATCGAATTGATTCATTTTGAAATGGTAGCACTCCTAAAAACCCATATTTTTTCAACCCGTCTATGATGTTTTCTGATAACACATCATTTAGATTTTCTATTGGAATTTTTTCAGGTTCTAAAGATATTATTTTTTTATAATCTATTATTGCTAATGATTGGTTTCTGTGACCCTCAACTATTTCGTGTATGATCACATCATTGTCTATTTCTAATTTTGGAATTTTATTGACATCAAATAGAATACTCTCCGGTATTGTAATTTTTAATTTTTCAGTGATTGGACGCGGAATTACTTTTTTTGTAATTCTTCTTATTTCATCTGGAAAATATGCGCTTGTACTTTCTGAACCGTTACAACTATGTGGTTCGTCTGTTCTTACATCAAGAGGAATAAATTTTCCGCCATCTGATTTAAATTCTTCATCCCAATAAATTTCTGAACCGCAGCCTTTTGAGCATTGTTTTGTCCTTCCTGAATAATTTACACCGTATGTTGGCTTTCTTATGATTATTTTTTCTGGATTACATTTTGGACAAATCCATGGAGCGCCTAAATCATTGTGATTTTGTGATAATTTAGTTTCACAATTATCACAAAATTTCATCTGTTTTGCTATAATTTTTTTTTGTCATAAAAGGATTTTTTAATAATTAATTATTGATGCGCTGTGAGCTATTACTTTACAATAATCAAAAACAGATGATTATCTCTTAGGTTATTCTTATCTAACTATGAAATCAGAAAAAGATTTGAGATCCATGAAAATGGAATTGATTAACTCTATAGATAATTCTAATGATGGTTATTTTGGATTATCTTTGGAAACACTAGTCAGAAACAGTTAATTGATAATTTTTAATCTAATATCGATATTTTTTAATTAAATTTTTCTACTGTGATTATTTGAGGTGTTTCTAACGTAATTGGTTAATTTTGGCAAGTATTGGACAAAGTTTACGCCTGGCACTTTTGCAATATTTTATTGAAGTAAAAAATTACATAATTATGACAAAATCAATTAGTTGTAAAGACGCAGGCAAAGATTGTACTTGGTCAACATCAACAGAAAGTGTAACAGAATTAATGTCAAAGGTTATGATTCATGTCTTAACAGAACACAAAGAAATTGAATTGAATCCTGGAAACATTGCAATTATCAAATCACAAATCAAAACAAAAATTTTCAAAGATGGGGTACAAGTTGAATCTGGAAGGTTTTGGTGGTGGGGCGAGAAGATGGAAAAAGTAAACAAACTAATCGCTGATGAAAAGGCAAGATTGTAAATGGTCACTTTTGAGTTAGATTTTCCTGAAGATTTTAAAATCGATAAACCATCTATTGACAAACTAATAGCAGATTTTCAGGAACTATCTTTGAAATTAAGTGATAGTAAATTTGGGATATCTAATATGGCAATCAAACAAGTAGTTACTATCTATATGAAATACTATGAAAATGCTGGTAAACTCACAACAAAAGAAAAATCACATGAAGATAATATCCTAATTCTAACTTCCATTCTAAAACTTCGAGAGGGAATAATGAGCATGGTTGCTTTAATCACAGCTAAGTTAGTTGGAAAATTAGAAAATGAAATTACTGCGTTAAAGAAGAATCAAAAGCCAGTGAATAACTCTAAGAAGAAATCCAAGAAGAAATCCAAGAAGAAATTAAAGAAAAAATAGATTTGTTCAAGAATATTTCTTATAATTAGTTGATTTGAATATGTGAAACTAAACTATTTCAATTTTTCCAAGTCTTGGGATTTATTTGAACAATCTAAACAAATAGAGTATGTTTGATCCCCTTGGGCATATTCTACAATGACTTCTTCTTGTGATTTCTCGTCATCTTTTGCTCTACCCATTGCCATAAAGAAATCAAGAATACATTCAGCGCATATTAAATTATCATCTTGATTATGTCTAGTTGGCTTTATTCCCAACTCTTGAACGTGACGGCAAGTTTGGACAATTTTATGACCTTTTAAAGATTCATTCGTTTCATGTTCCTTTTCCATATCTGCGCTACGTCTTGGCATGTCTATTCTACAATCTATTCTCTAAAAAAAGTGACTACTTCCTAGCATTACTTAATGTAAGAGTCATTTTTAAAATTAGAAATAATTTCATAAAATTAGACACATTATTCAAAAAAATAGGGTAGGAATCATCATGTGGGTTATTTTGTTAGTAAAATAAAATACACATCTGAAATTTCTAATGTATATGTCTTTGCCAACTTTAGAGATTCTTACTGTTGGATTGTGAAAAAACTTCCTCTAGTCAATCCTCTTCTGTTCTAAAAATTCGTTTCAACGTATTTTTTTGTCTCATGATCATAAAAGACCAAGAGAACATTTACCAAATGAGATTAGTGTTTCTAATGACACCTAATAGATCCTCATCATAACAAAATGCCATTAGAAACAATTAGTTTAATTTTTTATCTAATTATATTTGTGATGATAACCTATGTGGTGTTGACTTTTACATATTTTCATAAAATCTAATTTTCTTTTGTTTTAGTTTCTGTCAGTAGTTTCATAATTCCATCTGCTGTGACAATTCCGATAATTTTTCCGCTACCTTTTGGATCTATAATTGGTATCATGTCAAATGGATGGGAATTCATTTTTTGAATTACTGAATAAAGATAATCATCTGGTTATGCTGTATGAAATTCAAATCTATCGCTAATCCAAAAATCCCTGCCACCAAAAATGGAATCATAAATGCTGTAATGGATCCTGCACAGATTTTACCTCTCATTACTTTGAATAATCCTGCAATGTCTATTTCCTCAAGACCTATCATGAAAAATAAGAAAAATACTCCAATTGAAACAAATAATTCAATTGCTTCTATTGGATGAACTATTGCTAAAAATGCTGGTCCTACAATTATTCCTGAAGAACATTTCCTAGAATTGTAGGTTGTCCCATCCTACGGAGTAGTTCTCCGCCAAGTTTTGATGCAATTACCAAAACTGCTATGAATAAAATTGCTTCAAAGGACAATCTTGATTGAATATTGTATTTTATCTTAGATAAACTAACTTTTTTGCCATGTTTTTAATCAAATCTTTTCAATTATTACCTGTTTTAGTTAATTCTGGTTTAGCATGATTCTCTTAAAGCACAATATTCTAAAAATCTCATGATCAAACATTACATTGAACTTCCTATTTCTAGCAAACCTAGCGATCTTGAATTAAAAAAAATAAAAGAATATTTTAAAGAAATGCCTGTCAGTGAAATTATTTCAGGGCTTAAATTTGCAAAAAGCAGATGGACTGCAAAAGATGCTGGAACTTTAAAAGTTGGCCGAAAAAGTATTGTGCAAAAAGAAGTTCATTCTGTTACACTTGAACAGGCTCAGTGGCGTTTAAAAAATTGGAAAATGATGATTGCTAACTATCGAACACGTGGATACAGTTATCCCACAATTTCTAGAATAAAAAAAATTTTAGTTCAAAAAAGTAAAGCAAAATCTAAATTAAAGTAATATTATTTTAAGTAAAAATATCTGTTTTTCTATTAGCTGTTTGCTGATTAAATGAAATTGGAACTTCAGGAATTGATGTTTTTGTTTGTCCTGCAATTATGCTATGTGCTTCTTCTAAAATTGCAAGTGAATCTGAATTTGTTTCAGTGCTAACACTAAAGTTATCTTCTATTCCTACTGATGAACCAGACATCATATCTCCTAGTACTTGTGACAAATCTTGCATTGAAGCGTTTGCTTCTGGCATAATTCCACTTAATGACGGTGCTAACCCTTTGATAATTGACATACATGGGCTTAATGTCACCACCATATCTCCAAGATCTGAAACTGTATCTAGTCTAAGTTTAACTTGTTCAAAAGCTAATTTTGCTGTACTAACCATATTTTTGTATTTTCTAATGTTAGCTAGTTCTCCTGCATATGCTTGTGCATAAACTGGTTTGTTGTTTCTTTGAGCATTAACTACTTTTTCAAATATTATGTCATGTTTTATTTGTATTTTTTCATTAATTCCGGATAATTTTGTAATTTGAACTTCTAATTGTTTTTGAGCAAAATTTAATCTATTTTTTAATGGTACATCTGGTTTTACCCTACTCATTACTTTTTCAGAGATACTTCCTCCTTCTGATTTATTCCAAGAATTGCTTATCATTATAATTTCTCTAACTTCCATGGATTTTTTTGCTTTAAAGGGAGTTGTACCTCTTTGCACTGTACCTTTAGTTACACTATGTACAGTTACACTATTCAAAATCCCGAATTTAATTATTTTCACACGTAAATATTTTTCATTATGACTAATATTCTTAATTATTGAACTGGTGCAATAATTTTAGTCATAGTTGTTTCAGTTGAGATGTTGTTTTCTACAGCATATGAAATAGATGCTAAATTTTGAATTTCATAATCATATAATCTGACAACAGATACTGCTGTGGATAATTTGAACATATTTGCAAATTCTTTTAGCAGTGAATTGTATAAGAAAATATTTAATTTTGTTTCAAATTCATTTATCATAAAAATATCATTCCCTTCAGTTGGAATAATATCCACAAATTTAGTTTTTGATAATTCAATAAAAGACATCTTTATATTTTCAGCATCAATCATTTTAGATAATAAATCATCAGATGTACTAGCAGTATGTGATACTAATAATTCTTTAATCATTTGACTGTCCATATTCCAAAATTTTGCACGAACAATATTTGTTAAATTATACACGTCTAATTCAGTTCCAAATAATTTTAACAAATTTAAATCCGCTTTACTTTTAATACTATCAGCTAAATTTTGATATAAAATTTTATCAAGATATGTATCTATTATTCCAATTTCCTTTGTATCTTTATACATTAGATACGCTTTTTCTATTTCATTACCAAAACCATATGGTTTTAAATTTGCAATAACTTCTTCAATTGTATTTGCAGATAATGCTCTGAGAGTTACATCTCTTCTTTGTATTAATTCTTCAGCTCTTAATGTTACTGTT
>LIAL01000007.1 GCA_001437625.1 Nitrosopumilus sp. BACL13 MAG-121220-bin23 | reverse complement strand
CGTATTGCAATTTTGATTTTTTAACAATCAGTACTGTAGAATATTTCAAATCACTAGAAAAATCATAACTAAATGATAATTCAATTCATTTTTTTGAAAGGGTTATGAAATATTACATAAAGGCAAACAAGTAATATCTTGGAATTAATATCCACTGAAAATTTTGAATATTTGTAAATAATTTGTAATTATAGTTTGGAAATTAGTAGTGATTTTTACACGTTGAGCAAACATATGCAATTTTAGTTTCTAAATCATAAGAAATATTCACCTTAGCTAGTTGAACCATAGTAAATCCCCTACAAATCTTACAAACGCCTTGCAACAGTACTGATTGTAAAATTTAGAGTTAACCACACATGTCAAAATTCGGTTCGATCAAAGTCACAGGTAATTTACTCATAAAATTAACTAGTTTTTCAGATATAGACTACATGATTAAAGAAATAATCGGATTTATCTGGGAATTAATTTCAGGACAATAATACTAGAATTAATTTTCAATATCTAAATCAACATGAACTTGTGTAATACATGAATTAAGTTGCTCCTCATTGCCAAGCCAGGTTTCACGACAATTTTGAATTTGTTCTTCATATGTATCCCAAAACTGATTACTTTGAAGTAGAGAATTTTTTCCATCCTTTGCCATATGATAAACTTCAAGTCCGGTAAACCCCTCATACCTTACAATCATTTTTTCATGAGATTCCTCAAATCGTTTTAATTCAATGTAACATGTTTCTTGAGAATAGCCAGATAGTTCTTCGCATTGATCTCTTTTCATTTGTAATTCATAGTATGATAATTCTAAATTTCTCAATTCTCGTTCTTTAACAAAATCACCATAATCAGCAGTAGCTATAATTCCAATGAATATACCAACTACAATTACCATTGCAACTACAACGATTGTTTTCATAATGTATGGCTATTCCTCATAGATATTATCACTTTTTGAAAAATAAAAACACAAAACCGGCGGGCTTAAGATCAACACCAACGAGGTGATCCGATGAGAGCCCATTTCACTTAAGATCAGAAAGTGTCCTTTTCTGATGACAGTGATTTTGTCTTAAGATCTGAAATTATTATTTGCAGATGACAGACTTGGTCTTGTAATTATGTTAAGACAATTTTTCTATATAATCAAAACTACTAATTTGTACTAGTGGTAAATTAACGCTAACTAGTGCCATGAAGTTTGATTTCAGATAGTCTATTTATTAGAGTTCAAGGATTTAAAAAATATCTTGAAGATTGCAGTAATGGGAATGGGTGTAGCAGGCTCTTATCTAATGGCCAGACTAAAAGACTCAGAACATGATGTAACAGGATACGAGAGAAACATAGAGGAAAAACACGATTCAATTTGTGCATGGGGAACAATAAAATCAGAACTAACAGTAATGTGTAAAAAGACTGGAAGAGATTTTGATAACTTTCTAATTCATGACGGAAAACAAATGCATGTAAAAATGAATGATGATGTTAAATTTGATATTGGATTAAAAGGATTATGTACCTATAACAAATTAGGATTAATCAAAGATTTCATTAAAGATTCTAAAGTAATGTATGGTAAAGCTCCAAAACTAGAAGAGTTAGAAAAAGAATATGACATGATAGTTGATTGTACAGGATTTAACAGAATGTATTTACCAAAAATGAAAGAAGATTTCTTTTTACCAACGTATGAATACAAAGTAGAGTATGAGGACAAAGTTCCGTTTGATGACTTTTACATTGAGCCATTTCCAGGAATGTCAGGTTACTTTTGGTACTTCCCACTAGGAGGTAAATTTGCACATATTGGTGCAGGTGATTATAATAAAGACCACATAAAGGCAACAGACAGATTTTTGAAAAAGCATGGCGGTAAAATCGTTCAAACAAAAGGTCGTCCAATTAGATTAGCAACTCCAAATAAATGCAAACCATACTATTCAGGCAAAGTAGTTGGGGTCGGAGAATCAATTGGTACAGTCTACGCTCTACTTGGTGAAGGAATTATTCCATCAATGCAGTGTGTTGACATATTTCTTGAAAATATGCATGATTTCAAAGCATATGAAAAAGCAGTTGAGAAACACTACAAGGTATATGCCAAAGTCTTTAATTTTGTACATGCAAAGATTCAGAAAAACTTTAGTTTCCTAAAGGCATTACCAGATTTTATTGCGATTTTCTTATACATGAAAAAGAACGAAGATAGATTTGGAATGCATATCAAAGTTGCAGATTTACTAAAAGTTGCTAAAGCATAATCAGTTTAAAGATTTTTTGTAAAAAAAATACTAGAATTTTCAAATCCCAAATGCTCATAAAACTTGTGTGATTCAATACGTTGATTTCCAGATTCTAGTCTCATTCTATGACATTTTTTCTCTTTTCCAAGTTCAATTGAAAAATTAATCAATTTTTTTCCAATTCCCTTAGAATGATAATTTGGTAAAACAATCAGTTCAGGAACATACATTTCTAATGTATTTTGATTCAATCTAGATAGAAATATCATACTAATCATACCGACAATTTTTGAATTTTCAATTTGAGCAACTAGAATTTTTTTATCATCTTCATTCATGTAGTTTTTTAGTAATTTTGTAAATGTCTCGAGTTCATTATCTTTTTGAGGTTTTGGTCTTCCAAGTTCATACAATAATTCAAGAAGTGACGGGATATCATCATAAGTAGATTCCCTAATTGTAACATTTTCCATAGAAATGTATTGTAATCATTTCTTTTAATGAGTATGTTTTACTCTAAGAAAAACTAACAGCACTAAATCCTTCCCTATTGGTTCGATTTGATGCCATGTTGTAATCATAAATTGTAGTAGAGTATGCTCGTAGTTCTTCTTTCATTTGTTCCAAATTATCTGCAAGATAAAATCCAGGACAATCGCCTGTAAATTGATAAGTTGCATGTACACGTGCTTTTCCTTGTTCATTTTCTAGCCAGCTAGCAAATGGGTACAAATAGCAAACTCCAGGTCTGTCAGGATGCATACTACATGCACCTGCATCATCTAAGAATCTGCATGAAATATGAGTTCCATCCTCTTCAGCAGTTTCATCAGATTTTCTTTTTAGGTTGATGGTAGTCATTGTAGTCATTTGACCAGAAGGGCCAGGTTCATCGTATGTAACCGTAAGAGTTTCATTTTTGATAAAATCAGCAGTATTTTTGTATTTCAAACCTTTGCCAATTGTAATTAAATCATCAGAAGTTAATGGTAATCTACCCTGTCGATCACAGCAATTATGACAATCAGGCCAAAAACATTTCCATAAAATATATTTTTTTTCAGAATTAAGATAAGGAACATGAAAAATAACATCTTTAACTTTAATTGCAAAATCAGAAACATCAGTAATTTTACCTAGTACAAATTTTCTTAGGATAGGATCAAAATCCCAATCCTTTTCTAACAGATCTAATGATTCTTCAATTTCTTTTTGAGACAACTATTCAGTTATAACCGCATTTACAGATCTTATTAATGTTGAGTGAAAAAGGAAAATACGCTGCAGCTACAGAGAATAGAAGATTTGTTTGGGCAGAAATTATTTGGCCTTTAGTTTTAGAAATTAATGACATTACATTCACACTAAAACAATTTCAAGAAAAACGTGAAAGAGTATGTAATGAAAAAGATACAACAATTACAATTGCATCCAGAGGGTTAGTTTCACTAGTTCTAAAAGGAATTTTACTAAGAGAGAATAACACGTATTCAATTCATTACAAATTAATCCCATACATGAGATTAAGGGCAGAATGCGATTATGCAACTGCAATTCATGAAATTAGAACATGATAGTAACACAGTAGCCCGAGGCAGATTCGAACTGCCGTCCCCGCCTATCCACTCTTGAGATCCAGAGGGCAGAATCCTTGACCACTAGACTATCGGGCTACTTAAAATTAATTCAATTAATTTAGAATATAATGATTTGGTGAAAATATCTTCTATAGAATTCTATCTTGATGCTTGTGCTATACGCTCTAATTCGTGTCTTTTCTTTACAGATGGGGAATTAGAATCATTATTTGCTGCAAGAATTAATTGTTCAGCTAAATGTTCTTCAATTGGTTTAGGATTAGAAAATGTTGCTTCTTTAACAGAGTCAGCAATAAATTTCAAAGCCATATCAACTCTTCTAAGAGGTGCAACATCAACGGATACATGGTATGTAGTACCACCATAAACAATTCTAGTAGTATCTTCAGTTGGGGCAGAAAATTCTATTGCTTTAACTAAAACTTGAACAGGATTTTGTCCGGTTTTTAATTCAATAATTTCAAAAGCAGTTTTTACAGTATTAACTAATTTAGTTTTCTTACCAGTCATTCTACCAGTATTTTTTGCATATTTTTTTCCAAAGTGCATTGATTTGTTGATTAATCTTTCAACAATGTTAACTTCAGCTTTATTGAATCGCTTTAATGCAGAACGACCAAAAGTATAAGGTAAAACTTGTTTTCTTAAAGAGATAGCAGTTTT
This sequence comes from Nitrosopumilus sp. BACL13 MAG-121220-bin23, assembly GCA_001437625.1. Taxonomy (GTDB): domain Archaea; phylum Thermoproteota; class Nitrososphaeria; order Nitrososphaerales; family Nitrosopumilaceae; genus Nitrosopumilus. Next base: position 21,101 of record LIAL01000007.1, on the reverse strand, counting down.
TAATCCAGGATCAACAATTTTGACATCAGATAAATCCCATTTTCTAAATAATAGTAAATTCTTTGTTTCAGCCATTTCTATCTCCTTGGTTTCTCCTTCTTTCCAATTACTAATTCATGAAGTGATGTACCATTAACTTTAGAAACCTTAAATCTAACACCAGGAATATCTCCCATTGCACCACCTTGTGTTGCACCCATACCTTCAATGGTAACCTCATCGTGTTCATCAATGAAATTCATTGCACCATCTCTTGGCAAAAAGGCTGTAACGGATTTACCATTTTTAATTAATTGAACTCTAACACATTTTCTAATAGCAGAGTTTGGTTGTTTTGCAGAAATACCAACTTTCTCTAAAACAATACCACGTCCTTGTGGTGCACCACCAAGAGGATCGGATTTTTTGTCAATACCCAATTTTCTTCTTTTGTAAGAAGAAATTGCCCAACGCTGTTTCTTTTTCTTTGTAGTTAGTACTCTACCAGCAAATAATCCTAAAGGTGATTTTCTCATATTCTATAACTCCATTGATGCTCTTTCAGGACTATTAATTAATACACTGCCGATATCAAAATATCTTTTTACCAGTAGGCGTGCTTTTTCAGCATTTCTACCCTCTCTTCCGACCACAATTCCCTTTTTTCTTGGATCGACCATAACAATTGCCTGTTTTATTCCATCTGCACGCGTGTTTAATTTTACTTCAGAAACTAGTTTATTGTTTAATAGGTTAGTTAGGAATTTTGCAGGATCCTCATCAAATTCTACCAATTCAACATTTCGTTTAACCATATTTTGTAATGATTTGATATGCATACCACCCTTTCCAATTGCAAGTCCCATCTTACCAGTATTTACTACAAAAATTACTCTGTCTTGTTTTTCATCCTCAATGCAATCTCTAGCAACTGCACCAGTTACATTTTGAAAAAGTGACATCATACGCATTTGATCAGTTGAAAGTTTAATTGCTTGCATAATAATTTCCTAATATTTCCAAATTAAAAATGTCTCATTTAAAGTTAGGTTAGACATTTGTTTCCTCATCTTTTAAAATTGATTTGATACTTGCCTCATCAATTGCAGTAAATGCAATTGTTGAAATTCTAAATTGTAAGCCACATAATCTACCTAATGCAACTGAAGTTCCTTCAAATTTTACTAGAGGTACTTTTTGTTTTTTTGCATCAGATTGAATTTTCTCAAGCATTTTACCATCTACAGATCTAGATAATATAATTAATTTAGAATTATTTAGAGAGTTTAAAACTTGTTTAGTACCCATAGTTAGTTTATCTTCTTTGCGTGCATCCTTTAATGATTTTTCAAGTATTTTACTCATGTATTATCCTTATTCGGATCCCATTCTCAGGGCTTTATAGGTTTATTGAAAAATTAAGCGTGGGGCATAACAGAATTAGTTTTGTAAACCAAGTAAAGAACTCAAATTTGAAAACAGATTACCTATTTCATCAAAAGAATTACTTGAATTTTGTTTTTCAGAATTTTCTAAAAAGATTTTTCCATCAGGATCATAGATGCTCATAGCAATACTAGGCATTCGAATCTCTATTATTTTACCAGAAACAGTTAGAGAATCGCCTAGAGCATAAAATTACTTATCGAAATTGATAATTAATGAATCTGCAAAAACAACTGTAAAAATCACAGAAGAAAACATGGCTAACACCAGAGTAACTGCTAATACAATTTCTAACACATTATAAAAAAACGTGAATTTCTATTTAATAATATCATAAAAAGTAGGCTTTTCAGGGAATATTGATCAAAGTAGACATTAATGGAGACAGAGCAGTTGGATCATTAATTGAGCTCCAAACAAAAGTTTCTATTTCATAAAGTCCAGATTTTTTTGGAGTCCATGATTGAGAAACATCTAGACTTTGCTTAGAAGTAATTTCCCCCCGAATCCACGATAGAGATTCAACAACATGTTTATCATTTTTTACTTGGAACATGTAAACAAATTTTTGTTTAAAATCATGTTCATTTGAGATATTTCCAACAATTTGTATTTGTGAATTTTGTGAAAAGGATTCTAATTCATATCCTAGCCCATCAGAGAAAGTAATTTGAGAATTTTTAATTCGTTCAATTAGAGGGATAGATGAATCAACTCTTGCGCTAGTTTCAATTGATAAAGTATCTGATTTGGAGTAAGGTTTGGGTAAAGTATGGTCATCGTATTTGGCAAAAATTTCATCTCCAGAAACAGAATAGAGTCTATTACCACTTGAAGGTGAATTCTGAGATAATGAAATGGTTGCAACAAAAGACCCTGAATCCTTAGATGTTTCTATAGCATTAGCCTCAATCCCTGCAACATCAGAATCAGAAAAAAGTTGGATTGATAAATTATCTATTGCTTCAGGATTCAAATTCATATCTAAATCAATCACACGAACCATTGTAGATTTTTCCAAAAATAAAAGATCATCAATAAAATTAATTGTTCCAACATTCCAACGTACTGGAACTGATTCAACCAATACAACCCCATCAGCAAATTCAAATGAAATGGTTATTGCAGAATCTCTATCAACTTCTAAAAATCCATTTGTAGGTCCATTACCAGTGGTTCTAGGATTTGTATCAAAAATTCCATCATCATCAACATCATGTAAAAAACCTGTAAGAATAATTTCACCTGAAAAAATTCCAGAGTTAGAAGTAGTTTCAGTTAATCTATACGGCTTTAGAAAATATTCACCTGAAGAAATTTTTATGGAGTGTGATTCAAGATTACCAATTGAATCAATTTGATTTGAATTACTATTCCAACTTGGCGCAATTACAGAAATAATAATTTTATCAGTCCAAGAATAAACAGATTTATCTGTAAAAATTGGAGCATATGGTTTGTCATAATTAGGAATAGATTCAGCATATACTGGAGTAAAAATTAAAAATAATCCCAGTAAAAATAAGTACACATAGAGGATTAACAGAAATTGAATTTAATGTTTGATAATTATTTTTAAGATTTATCAGTTGGTAAAGAAATTGCTAAAATATTATCTCCACGCAATAAAACTTTTCCAAGACTGAGATGTTTTTCATCAGTAATATCCTCAGCACTTTCTAATGTCAAATTCATGTGAATATCAAAATCAATTAAAGAACCTTGTATTGTTTTCGAATTTCTTAAACGAAGTAAGACAGTTTTTCCTTGACAACTAGTCATTGCTGTAGAAATTTCATCAGCCATAATTATCACTTATCTGATCTTTTCTTGCTAACTTGCATGTACAAGTCAACAGTACCACTTCCAATTGGAATTTGGCTACCAACAATTACGTTTTCAGTAATACCTCTAAGTGCCTCAACTTCTCCAGCAAGAGCAGCATGTGCAAGAGTTGGTACAGTAATTTCAAATGCAGCTCTTGCAAGAACACTATCTTTAGTACCAGCAATACCATGTCTACCAATTTGTTGCATGTAACCTCTAGAACACATCAAATCAGATACCAACATGATGTATCTATTGTCAACTTCTAAACCTTGATCTCCCAGTGTGTGCTGTAGTTCACTGATTAATGCATTTCTTGCAGCTTCAATACCCAAAGTTCCTGCAATTTCAAAGACATTGTTTGTTCTAACATTTCTTTTATCGATACCTTTAACCTCAAGTAATTTTGCAATATTTGAACCAGTAGTTTGAATTACCCATTCATCATCTTTTTGAACTAATGTTACACGTTCAATATCTGGAACTCCTTTAACAGTAGTATTGAGAACTTTATTTCTAATTCCAATTGCAGTTGCAGTATCACATTCTTCAACTAAATTCAAAGTGATTAATTCACCAGTTACTTCCATCTTGAACTTTTTATTTGATGAAAGTGCAGCTTCAACTTCTGCAACAGAGCAACCTCTTTCTCTAAGTCTGTTTTCACTTAAAATTAATTTAATGTTAGTAGAATAATCAGTTTCAGTATCAGTGATTAATGCACTTACTTTAGTTTGTAAGACATTTCTTGCAACTTCAATTGCTTTTTCTCGGTTAGTTTTATGTTCTTTATCTAAGTAAATATCCATAGTTGGTGTAACTGGTTTCTTTCTTGCATCAACTAGTTCAATTAATCTTGGAAGACCCAATGTAACGTTTCTTTCTTTAATTCCTGCAAAGTGGAATGTTCTTAGAGTCATCTGTGTACCAGGTTCACCAATAGATTGTGCGGTGACAATTCCCACGGCTTGACCAGGTTCTGCACGAGCCTTGTTGTAAAGTGAAAGACCTTTCTTACATACGATTTCAACACCAGATTTACTTAGATTAGATTTGTTTAATGCATCAATTACAAGTTTAGTTAATCTTGGATTGAATGTTGCAGTATATTTCTTAGCAAGTGTTTCAATTTCATCTTTGGTAGCTTTAGATCCAGAATCAATCATGATTTGAGATTCTGCTAATCTGCTTGGATTAAATGCCTCACCATGATCACTTTTCTGTACATCAATTCCATCCTCACCATAAAGGAATTGAACAATGTGACCGTGTGGGTCTCTTACAGTTCCATCATATTCTAATCTAATATGCTCAAGTGCGTTAATCAGTCTACGCTGCATGTAACCACTTTGTTGTGTTCTGACTGCAGTATCTACAAGTCCTTCACGACCACCCATTGCGTGGAAGAAGAATTCTAATGTAGTAAGACCGGTTCTGTAATTGGATTTTACAAATCCATGAGCATCAGGATTACTATCATGTTCTTTATAGTGAGTTAATGCACGATTTGCATAACCATCATTCATTCTATTTCCTCTTCTTGATTGTTGACCTAACGCACCAGCCATTTGACCGACGTTAAGTGCTGAACCTCTAGCACCAGTTGTTGCCATGATTTTTCCAGCATTACCATCATCAAGAGAATCATTTGCAGTAGCGCCTGCTTTCTCTCTTGCTTTACCTAATTCATTAACAATGTATGCCTCTAATGCTTCTTCAGCTTTCATACCTCTAGTAAGTTTCAATGTTCCTTTTTCATATTGGTCAGTCAAGTCAGATACAACATCATAAGTTGATTGGATATCATCTAAGATTTCTTTAACGTTCTTTTCTGGAACTTCAAGATCACCATAACCATAACTAAATCCATAATGGGTGATGAATTGTTTTACCATAATTAAAATTGAATTTAAGAAATTCTTTCCAGCCTCATTTCCATAATCTTTGGTAATTCTGTGTAAGACACTCTCTGGTTCTTCTGCACCAATTGAAGTCTTATCAATTACACCACTGATTAATTCACCATTTTTAATTACAACATCTTTTGGTTTTCCACCAGTACCCTTTGACCATTTTGATGTAAGTACATAGTTAAAGTCACTTGGTAAGAATAGGGAAAATAATTGCTTTCCAGTATATGCAGGACCATCTTTTGTTTTAGTTCCAGGCTTTGGAAGTGGATCTGAATATCCACCAAGCATGGCATAATTTGAAAATTCTTGAATACTTAAAGTCGTATCATCTTTTGTAAGAAGATAAGCACCAGTAACAAAGTCTCTTAGTGCCCCGATAATCGGACCACCATATCTTGGAGAAATTAGTTGATCCTGAACTCTCATCAATAGAATTGCTTCTGCTCTTGCTTCCTCACTTTGAGGAACATGAAGATTCATCTCATCACCATCAAAGTCTGCGTTATACGGTGGACAAACAGATGGGTGTAATCTGAAAGTCTTTCCTGGAAGTACTCGCACATAGTGAGCCATAATTGACATCTGGTGAAGTGATGGTTGTCGGTTAAACATTACAATATCTTTGTTAGCAAGATGTCTCTCTATCAAATATCCAATTTCAAGGGATTCAGCAATTGTTGAACGATCTTCAACAAAATCTAATCTAATTTTAACACCATCAGGTCTTACAATATAGTTTACACCTGGGAATTTATCAGGTCCATTAATTACTAGAGTTCGCATTCTTTCAATATTCCATTCAGTTACAATTTCAGGAATAGTTAACTTCATTGCAACTTGTTCAGGAACACCTACTTCAGACAAATCTAAGTTAGGATCAGGTGAAATTACAGTTCTACTAGAAAAGTCAACTCTTTTTCCAGATAATGAACCTCTGAATCTACCTTCTTTTCCTTTGAGTCGTTGAGTTAACGTCTTGAGAGGTCGTCCAGAACGATGATGAGCTTGTGGAATTCCAGAAACCTCATTATCGAAATATGTAGTTGAATGGTATTGTAACAAATCAACTAAATCTTGAACAATTAATGGTGGAGTTCCAGCCTCTTTACTTTCTTTTAGTCTTTGATTTACTCTAATGATATCTACCATTTTATGGGTTAAATCATCTTCGGATCTAATTCCAGTTTCAAGAATAATTGAAGGTCTAACAGTTACAGGTGGTACAGGTAAGGCTTGAAGAATAAACCATTCTGGTCTTGCAGTTATAGGATCATAATTTAACAAAGACAAATCATCATCGATAATTTGTGTGAATCTTTCTCTAATTGTAATTGGCAATAAACGATGTTCACCAATTTCTGTTTTTTCTACAAAAATTGTTGGTTTTGTAAATACTAATTCAAATTGTGTTTTTCCACAATGAGGACATTCTTTTGCTTTTTTTGCTTTTTCAATAATTTGTTCAGGAATACGTTTTTGTGAAATTATGGTGTAAGAAGATCCTTTATCTTTAATATGTTGAAATGCATTAAGATCATCTTGTGGAACTTTTAATCTTGCACAAGAACGACATGTAGATTGTAATAATTTGTAAATATTATCAATAAATGCAATATGCAAAATAGGTTCTGCAAGTTCAATATGTCCAAAGTGTCCAGGACATCGGGCTGCAGTATTTCCACAAGTTAAGCATTTTTGTCCAGGTTCAAGAGTACCCAATCTACCATCCATAAGACCGCCTTGAACTGGCATTCCATCTTCATCATATGTTTCAGGAGCAGTAATTTCAGCAACAGAGTATTTTCTAACTTCTGTTGGAGACCATACAGAGAAACGAATTCCATCAATTGCTTTAATTGCTTGAATAGACATATCTTACAGTTTCTCCTTTATCAACAATCTTGGTGCAATATTTAGGCTTTGCATTTCTTGTAGCAATAGTTTGAAAGCATATGCTACAGATACAGAAGATACTTTAGCCTTATCACCACAAACTCTGCAAACATACTTTCTTTGTTTAACATCATGGTATGCTACAAGTCCACATCTTTCACATACAAAAATATCAGATTTGTCAGATTCATCAAGTAATCTATCTTTTAAAATCATTGAAGCACCATAAGCAATTAAGCAGTCTCTCTCCATTTCACCAAATCTTAATCCACCACCTCTTGCTCTTCCTTCAGTTGGTTGTTTAGTTAACATCTGAACTTGTCCACGTGCTCTTGCATGGATTTTATCTGCAACCATGTGATGGAGTTTTTGATAATATACAACACCAATAAAAACATCAACTGGAAATGCCTTTCCAGATCTTCCGTCATACATTATTTCTTTACCAGAATATTTGAAATTATGTTCATCCATTACTGCTTTAACTTCATCCATTTTTTCTCCGACAAATGCAGAACCATCAAATCTTTTTCCACGAAATGATGCAGCTTTTCCACAGACAGACTCCATCATCATTCCAACAGTCATTCTTGAAGGGAATGCATGAGGATTAATCAAAACATCAGGAGATATACCTTCAGCAGTGTATGGTAAATCTTCAGCTTTTGCTAAAATACCCATTACACCTTTTTGTCCATGTCTTGAAGCAAATTTATCTCCAATCTCAGGAATTCTCATATCTCTTACTCTAATTTTATACATTTTTCCACCTTCATTGGATTGAGTCATAACAACAGTATCAATGACACCAGTTTCAGATGGTCTTACACCAATTGAAGTATCTCGTCTATAGGGACCAGATGATTCAAACTCTCTATATTCTTCCATAAATCTAGGAGGACTAGTTTTACCAATTAAAATATCTCCACCTTTAACAGCAGATTCAGATGCTACAATACCATCGTCTTCAAGTAATCTATATGCACGCTCACCCTTATACCCTCTAATATTATCTTCAGCATTTGGAATTTGGAAGCTGTCTCTCATTCCACCAGGGTATTGTTTTGCTTCTGCATCATAAATTCTAAAGAAAAATGTTCTTCCTAATCCTCTATCAACAGAAGACTGACTTAGAACAATTGCATCCTCAATGTTATAACCATCAAATGGTAATACTGCAACAACACAATTCTGGCCTGCTGGTCTATCTTCTAATCCCAAAAGTTTCATTGCTTTGGTATTGACAGCTGGAACTTGTGGATATAACATAAGATGTTGTCTAACGTATGTACTAGTGTTCATCATTGGTGTTGAAAATCCTAAACTTTGTTTTGCCATTGCAGATTCATATGTATTTCTTGGAGATTGGTTATGTTCAGGATATGGAATAATAGAAGCACCTGCACCTAAAATTGATGGTGGGAATACTTCAAGATGAGTATGTTTCTTAGTATCACTATCATCTAATGCAACATAACAATTTTCTTCCTCATTAGCATCAATTAATTCTAAAACACTCATTCTCAAAAGATCAGTCCAAGAAAGTAATTTCTTTGAAATCTTATCTAAAAGATCTGATGTTAACAATGCCTTGCCATCTTTGATAATTATTAACGGTCTTAAGACTCGACCAGCATTACAATTGACATACATTCTTCTTGTTGCATCATCATGTTCATCAGATTTATGGAATGAAACTCCAATATGAGGATGGATTTTTGAATTTCTTCTAAGATCTCTAAGAGATTCAGATAGTTCAATTCCATCTTTATGATATCCAATTAAACGACCATCAACAAATATTCTAGTTCCATCCTTTTTCAAATCATCTTTTGCATCAAAGAAATGTACAGTTCCAAGATCAAACAGTTTTTCAACAAGTTCTTCAGAAGGAACGTTTACAGAAATAATTCCAGATAATGCAAGATTTTTTACTAAACCACAGTTTGAGCCTTCAGGTGTTTCACTAGGACAGATTCTTCCAAAGTGTGTTGCATGCAAATCTCTTGCTTCGAAGTTTGGTTGAGTTCTACTAAGTGGAGATTGAATTCTTCTAAGATGGCTAATTGTTGAAAGATAATTAGTTCTATCAAGTAATTGTGTAACTCCAACACGGCCACGACCCCAGTTTCCAGTTGCAATAGCATTGTTTAGTTTATCAGTGATGATTCCCGGACGAATGGCTGCTGCAACGGCATTAATTCCACGTTTTTGACCAGAGCGTTCTAATTGATATTTCATATCTCTGACTAAATTTCTAAATGCAGTTCTAAACAAATCTGCAAGCATTTGACCTGCAAATTTGATTACTTTATTTCCATAGTGATCTTTATCATCAGGAGTAATCCAACCAAGTTTTAATTCTAATAATTTACAAGCTGCTTCACCTAAGAATTGTGCTTTTTCTTTTCTATTTTCAGGATGTTTACCCAAGTGAGGTAATAGACCCCAATCAAGTAAAGTCTCAGCACGTTTAATTTGAAATTCCTCTAACATTCCAGGTGCAATTCTTTTACTGATGTAAACAACAGCATCTTTGGCTGTAGGAACATCTCCTGCTTTTTCAAATGATCCTTCAAGTTCATCTTGAAGTTCATCAACTAGAGAAACAACTGCTGCAATTTCTTTGTCAGATTCTAATCCAAGTGCTCTCATCAAAGTAACAACTGGAATATCAACAGGGGAACCAGGAATTCTAGCAACAATTAATCCATCATTTTTCATTACAAGTTCTAATTTTGCACGGTAACCAACAATTGATGAGTATACTTTAGCTTTGAAAACAATATTACCACCGACAGTTTCTTTATCAACAATAATTTTATTGTAAGAAAGATCTTCTAAACCAACAATAACTCTTTCAGATCCATTAATGATGAAATAACCGCCAGGATCCATTGGGTCTTCACCATGTTCAATTAATTTTTGATTAGAGAAATTATTTAAAATACATGCATTAGATTTTGCCATTACAGGTACGTCACCGATGTGTACAAATCGAGATTCCAGAATTTTTCCATCTTCTATAACACTAGCTTCCATCATAACAGGTGCAGAGTAAGATACGTTTCTCAATCTTGCTTCAGCTGGAGTAATATGAGTAATAGAACCATCAAGTTCCATCATTCTTGGTTGTTGAAGTTTAACTTTTCCTAATTGAATTTTATATGGATATTCAGCATTTTCAATATCAATTTGTGCAACTTCGTTGATAATACTTTGTAATCCATGTTCTAAAAATTCATCAAAAGAGTTTAAGTGCTGTTTTGCAATTCCTTCACGTTTTAAAATATCTTGAATTATAGGCCATCGTTTGTTAGCAGAGTGAACCAAATTTAGACCTCCACCACATAACGATAGTAAAGACTCTCGCCAGCAGTTGGACTAGATCTGGTAATTTTTATCATATCACCAGGTTTTACTCCAAGTCCCATAATAGCAGGATCATTTACAAAAATTAATGGTAATTCAGTTGGTTTACAATTATATTTTTTTAAAACTTCTTCAGCATCAGACATTGAAATAATTTCATGTTTTGGAACATAGATATGATCAGGTACTAGTACTTGATTTTTCTTAATTGCCATTTAGGAAACCCCCAGATCTAACATTAAATGTAATAGTAAATAATGTACACAAACTGAAAAAAATCACGTTCCGGTTAATATATATCTAATCTGAAACTTGAAATTAAACTATCTCAGTCTTCATAATCAATAAATTTTTCACACCCTTAAATATCATAAATAGATTTAAAAAAATAATGAAAAGTAAATTAATGATTTTTGTACTGTTTGGAATTTTAATTACAAGTGTTGGGGCTTCACCCGTATTTGGAGAAAATGGATCAGTTGTAGTTAGTACAGATAAATCATCATATTCAGAAAGTGATGTAATTTTAGTATCTGGAGAAATAAAATACATTGCTTTAGGAGATCAACTAAGTCTGATCGTTGAATCTCCTAATGGAAATATAGTTCAACTTGATCAAATGACAGTTGGATCAGATAAAAAATTCAGTACAGAAATTAATCCCAGTGGGTCATATTGGAAAGATCCAGGAATGTATAAAATTACAATTACTCAAAATGAAAATAATCAAGCAGTTATGTCTTTTGAATTTACTGGAATTACAAGTGTATCAGTAAATGAAGCAGAGGATGTCATAGCAGAGGATGTCATAGCAGAGGATGTCATAGCAGAGGATGTCATAGCAGAGGATGTCATAGCAGAGGATGTCATAGATTCAATAATTACTGCAACAACAATTACAATTCAAGATTCTACAGATTTAATATCATATGAAATTACAAATGGAAAATTAATCAACGTTATTCCAGATATGGATGCAGTGTCTTTACTACTGTATATTGAAGCAATTGGTGATGGTTCCATCACATTAACAATTCCACGGTCTGTATTGGATGCAACAATCAACAATGAAGATGATGAATTCTTTGTATTAGTGGATGGTGAAGAAGGAGACTTTGAGGAAATTATAACATCAACAGATAGGACATTAACAATTAACTTTTTGGCAGGAACTGAACAAATTGAGATTATTGGTACCTTTGTAATTCCAGAATTTGGTACAATCGCAGCCATGATTTTAGCAGTAGCAATTATTTCAATAATTGCAATATCTTCAAAATCAAGACTTAGCATTGTTCCAAGATACTAAAATTACAACTTTTTTTCATGTGTTATATATACATAAATACCGAGTTGTCATGATTGCAACTAGATGAATTTCAAAAATTCAACAAGATCAATTTGCCTAGCTTTAATGGCAGTAGCATTAGTGTCAGTAACTTCGGTTAACCAGGATGTCTTTGCAGCACAATCTGGAATGTCATTAACAGCTACAGCAGTAGAAGGAGACAACATAATCACGATCAATGGGGAGACTACATCAAATATTACAGATATCACTATCAGAGTAATATCTCCAAATGGATCAAATGTTGTCGGTGTTGATCAAGTAACACCAAATGCAAATGGTGAATTTAGTACAGAATTCAATGTTTCTAATTGGAAACAAGATGGAATGTATAAAATAAAAGCTAATCAGGGAACATCACTACTATACAGCATCACACTTAGTGTCGATGTAAATAGTGGAATGACTGCAGAAACATCTACAAAAGATTCAAGCATGGTATCAAGTCAAACTAGTGGATCGTTAGAAAAATCTTCTGATGAATCAATGAGTAAGAAACAGGGGTTATCCATAACAGCAAATGCTATGGAAGGATCAGATACTATTGGAATCATAGGCCACACAAGTAAAACCAACGAGGATGTTACGTTTACAGTAACTGCACCAAATGGAAATTTAATGTCAGTTGATCAAACATCACCAGAATTAAACGGTGACTTTGCTACAGACATTTCAGTTGGTGGATCATTATGGTCACAAGATGGAACATACACAGTAACTGCCCAACAAGGTAAGGATTCAATGTTTATTGATTCAGTAGAAGTTGGAATAGTCGATGGATTAGTAGTTCCAGAATTTGGTACAATCGCAGCCATGATTTTAGCAGTAGCAATTATTTCAATAATTGCAATATCTTCAAAATCAAGACTTAGCATTGTTCCAAGATACTAAAATTACAACTTTTTTTCATTTTTTATTTTTCATCATACATAAATAGAGATATTGCTTTTTTTCAAATAACATGAATAGTACAACATCGTTAATGCTAGTAGCCCTAGTAGCAATTGTAGCCACCATGAGTATATCTTCGGAAGCACACTCTGAACTTCCACTATCAGTCGAAGCAGATAAATCCGTATATGATCATGATAGCACAATTACAGTTACAGGAAACGTAGCAAACGTAATTCCAGGAAACGTACCAGTAGTAGTTACAGTGATTAATCCATTAAATTCACTTGTTACAATTGATCAAATCAATGTATCAAATGATGGAAGTTTTATTACAACTGTAAGTACAGCTGGTAAGTTAATGAAATACGATGGTACATACACCATTAAGGTAAACTATGGCAGTTTAGATAACAAAGTCACAGTTGAACTAGATGGTGGAGTTGAAGTTTCTGAAAAAATACAAGATAATGTCAAGTGTAATGCAAACAAAGTAGCAATACTTGATGTATGCACATCATATGATATTTCAGGTGGACACGTAATCAGTGCAACAGTAAACTCAAACAATAATTCAGTTATCATCAACATCGATGCCGATGATGATGGTATATTGACAATTAGTCCAACAACATCAACACAAAGCGGTATCTTTATGGTATTAGTTGATGGCGAGGAATCAGACGATGCAGAGATAAACGGTAACACAGTTATCGTTCCATTTAATGCAGGAACTGAACAAATTGAGATTATTGGTACCTTTGTAATTCCAGAATTTGGTACAATCGCAGCCATGATTTTAGCAGTAGCAATTATTTCAATAATTGCAATATCTTCAAAATCAAGACTTAGCATTGTTCCAAGATACTAAAATTACAACTTTTTTTCATTTTTTATTTTTCATAGTAAAAGTGATATAGAAATTTGTATTTTGAATATTATGAAGATCATAATATTTTATACTTTAATGATTCTAGGAGTAATATCCATAGGAACTGCTTTTGCAGAAGGATCTTTGGTTTCAGTACAAACAAATGATAGTAATTATAGTGAGGGAGATACAATCATCATTTCAGGAAAAATAATTACAATCATAGGAGATACACAAGTTACCATGCAATTATTCAAAGGGGATACTTTAATTGAAATAGCACAAATTAAAGTCTCGCAAGATGGTAATTATTTACACACAATAATTGCACAAGGTCCATTATGGCAAAGCCAAGGATCGTATATGGTAAAAGTGACATATGGTGAAGGCAATATTGCTGAAACATTATTTGATTATATACCAGAATCAAAGATAATTGAAACAACCGGAGAATTTCCAGTAGATGCAGGAGATAGTGGAACATTTGATGTCAAATATACCATTAGGGGAGGAATAGTTGAGAGTATAGAGACAGAACCGGAGAATTTAGGATTATTAGTAAAAATTAATTCGTTAGATAACGGAAAAATTATTCTAGAATTACCAAGAGAATCCATAGGTGCAGAAAAACAAAATGGGCAAGACGAGACATTCATTATTCTGATAAATGATGCTCAAACAACATATGAAGAAATACAATCAAATTTAACATTTAGAACAGTAGAAATTAATTTTGAGAAAGGGGACTCAGAAATTCAAATTATTGGAACATATGTTATTCCAGAATTTGGGACAATAGTAATGATAATTTTGACAATAGGAATATTGACATCAGTTTTACTAACTAAAAATAAATTTCAAATTAAAATTTAATTTTTAGAAGTAAAGGAATATTTTTCTTTAAACGGAGAAACAGCACGAAGTTCTGCAACAACATTTTTAAGAATATCGACTGTTTCTTTAATTTCATTTTCAGTATTAAAAATTCCAATAGTTAATCTCAAGGAGCCAGTAATCTGTTCAAGAGAAAACCCCATAGATTCTAAAACATGGGAAGATTTTTGAGTATTAACAGAGCATGCGGAACCAGTAGAAGCAGCAATGCCGTATTCATCAAGTTTTATTATGAGATCCTCACCATTAACTCCAAGAAAAGTGAAATGTGCATTATTAGATAACCGAAATTCAAAATGACCATTGAAAGTAGTTTCTGGAATTTGATCTAAAACTTTCTCAACTAATAGTGTCCGTAGTTTTTTCACATACACAATATTTTCAGTTAAATGATTTTGAGCAATTTCACATGCTTGACCAAATCCCACTATACTTGCAACATTTTCAGTACCAGATCTTAATCTAAATTCTTGCCCACCTCCCAAAATAAGAGGATTAATTTTTACACCATTTTTGATGTATAGTGCACCAATTCCTTTTGGCCCATGAAGCTTATGAGACGAGATAGATAGTAAATCTACGCCTAATTCGTTTACATCAACATGAAGCTTACCTATGGCTTGAACAGCGTCAGTATGAAAAAGAACATTATGTTTATGGCATATTTTAGCAATTTCGATAATGGGTTGAATTGTACCAACTTCATTATTTCCAAACATTATAGAAACAAGGAGTGTATTTTTAGAGATAATATTTTCTAAATTAGATAAATCAATCATTCCAAATTTATCCACAGGTAGGTAATCAATTTGAAATCCATTTGAGCTCAATTTCTTACATGGCTCTAAAATTGCATCATGTTCAATAGAAGAGGTAATAATTTGACCAGAGGGAAACTGTGAAGAAATTCCCATCAATACAGTATTGTTGGATTCAGTTCCACCAGATGTAATCAAGATTTCTGCAGGATCTGCATTAATTAAAGATGCAATTTGTTTTCGTGCTTTATGAATTGCTTTACGAGTTAATCTACCATATCGATGTATTGATGATGGATTTCCATATTGTTCCCGTAGATAAGGTAACATTGAATTTAAAACATCATCATGAATTTGAGTTGATGCAGCATTATCAAGATAAATCAATTTGAAATCACATTAATTTTTCCAGGCTTATACCCATCCTTATCAATATCAACAGAAGAGAATCCAATTAGTTTTAATTTTTCAGTAATTTGATTCATGATATTTTCATCGAATATAGAAATCATTTCTTTGTCAACTTCAATCTTTGCAGAACCATCAAAATCTCGAACTCGAACTTGTTTAATATTAGTAAGTTGTTTTACAATGGTTTCTCCAAATTCAATTCGAGTTAATTTTTCAGCAGTAACTCTCTGACCCCAAGGAATACGAGATGCTAGGCAAGAATTTGAAGGTCTGTCATGTACAGATAATCCAACAGATTTTGCAATATCTCGAACACCTGATTTTAAAAATTTGGTTTCTACAAGAGGACTTCGTATACCATTTTCCCTAAGGGCCTGAATTCCAGGCCTATAATCACCTAAATCATCAAGATTAGTACCATCAACAATAATTTGTACATCATGTTTTTTGGCTAATTCAATTAAATGATCACCTAATTCCATCCTACAATGAAAACAGCGATTAGAATCATTTTTTACAAATTCTTCATTTTCAAGTTCACTATAATCTAAAAGAATTTGTTCAATACCTATTTCTGAACATACTTGTTTTGCTGAAAGAAGTTCATCTTCAGACAAAGTTTTGTAATCAGCAGTAACTGCAATAGCAGAACTTCCTAATGCCTGAAAAGCAGCATATGCAACAACAGCACTATCAACTCCTCCAGATAATGCAATCATTACCTTATCTTTATCTTCAAACCAACTAACTAAATCATTTAATTTATTCATCATAGACCCTCATTCTTTTCAATCTCTTTTCTCAAAAATGATTCGATATCAACTATTGGTTTATCTAATGCATGTGATATCTTTTTTAAATCATCAAATTCTATTTTAAAATGAATTTTTCCTTTATGTGATGATTTTTTATAATTTACTTCAAAAGATTTGCCATCAAAAGTTAATGAGAAATTATGATTTGTTCTAGGAACAATAAAACGATTGGAATTTGAAATTCTAATACCCAAAGTACCAGTTTCTGAGACCAGAGTATCAACTATTGCATCTACTTTAACATCGTCACAAATTACGCAAACAAGATTTGTTGGTCTTCCTTTTTTTGTGATTCCAGGATAAATTGAGACATCCTTTGCACCTTGATCCATAATTTTCTCAATTAAATATCCCAATATTTCACCTGAAACATCATCGACATTTGTTTCAAGAATTTTTACCGAGTCCATTTCAACGTTATTTTCATCACCTTGAATAATTTTTAGTACATTAGAAAAACCCTCAAAATCCTTTTTGCCTGCACCATAACCAATTGTGTGTACATTCATTGAAGGATAATATTGGACGGGGTTGTTTGTTAGATTTACCAAAATACAGGCACCAGTAGGAGTTGTTAATTCCTCTTTTGAATTGTTTCCCTGAATATTCAAATTAGAATTTTTAAAAATCTGAAGAACTGCACTTGCAGGATTTGACATGGTACCATGTGAAAAACTAACAGTGCCACCTCCAACTGAAATAGGTAAACAGACAATTTTTTCTTCAAATAATTTTAAGTCATCTAATGCGATAGTTATCCCTACAATATCCACCAGAGTGTCTATACTGGAAGCTTCATGGAAATGAACGGTGTCCTCAGAAACACCGTGAATTTTGGATTCTGAAGAAATTAAAGTATTAATGCATGACTCTGCAAATATTTTTGCTTTTATTGGAAGACATAATTCATGAACTGAATCTAAAATAGCTTTTTTAATTTCAATACCTTTCCTTGCAGAAATATCCTCATCAATTTCTAAAATCAATTCAGTAGATTCAATTCCACGTTTTTGTATTTTCTGAAAATCAATTTTTTTAATAGTAGAACCTGGAAGAAATTTTTGAGATTTTATAATCCCCTCAATAATTTTATTTTTATCTGCACCTAAATTCACTAAAGAGGACAGCAGCATATCACCAGATATGCCTGCAATTTGAGGATCGATTACAATGACCATGATTAAAAAATATCAAAAATGCTTATAAATTCGTCTAATATTCAATTAATTTCATTAGATTTATAATTTCAGAATTAACTGTAATTTTTATGATTACAATTATTGGTTCTGGGAAAGTAGGCGGAGATGCAGCATTATTCTCAGCACTCAAGAAATTAGATGATCAAATATTACTACTTGATGTTGCTAAAGGTTTACCACAAGGTGAAGCCATGGATATCAACCATATGCTATCTGAACAAGGAATTGATGTAGAAGTAAAAGGTTCAAATGATTATGAGGATATTAGAGGATCAAACATTGTCGTGGTAGTAGCAGGTTCTGCTAGAAAACCAGGAATGACAAGAATGGACTTGCTAAAAATTAATGCTTCAATTGTAAAAAGTGTAACAGAAAATATAAAAAAATATGCAGATGATTCCATCATAATTCCAGTTTCAAATCCATTAGATCCAATGGCATACATAACTCAAAAAGTATCAGGATTTGATAGAAGTAGAGTATTTGGGATGGGCGGCATGTTAGATTTATCAAGATTTAGACAATTTATTCATGAAGCCACAGGTCACTCTAGAGATTCCATTAGAGGATTAGTAATTGGTGAACATGGTGAAAATATGCTTCCGTTGCCAAGATTTTCATCAGTATCAGGAATTCCATTATCAACATTTTTGCCAAAAGAAAAACTAGATGAAATTGTTCTAAATACAAAACAAGTTGCAGCAAAAGTGATTGAACTTAAGGGTGCCACAGTGCATGCACCAGGAAATGCAATATCAGCAATTATTGAAACAGTTGTCAGAGATAGAAAACAAGTAATTCCAGTTTCAACATATCTTGATGGTGAATACGGTCACTCCGATGTCACAATAGGAGTCCCTGTAGTTATTGGAAAGAATGGAGTAGAAAAAATTATAGAATTAGACCTAAATGATGAAGAGAGACAAATATTTGATAAAGGCGTTGCAAATGTTAAAGATGCAATATCAGGTATCGAGATCTAAGCCTTTTATTATTCAAACAAAGAAAGAAGTTTATTGAAAATTAATGAAATTTTAGAATCAGTAAAGTCTGGAAAAATTTCTACGATTACTGCAAAAAAACTTCTCACATTATATTCTATTGAAGAAGTAGAAAATTTTGCAAAAATTGATATCAATAGAAGTAAGAGGAGAGGAGTTCCAGAAGTAATTTTTGCAGAAAGTAAAGAATTAGAAGATACTAAAAAAATTATCAAAAAAACTTTAGAAAAAACAAATTCCGTGATTGTTTCAAGAATTAAAAAAGAGGATTATAAAAAAATTATATTATTTGCTAAAAAATTAAAAGTGAAAATAGAAACAGGAAAAAATTCATCAACAGTGTTATTATTTAAAAAACCAATTAAATTTGAGGGAGGGAAAATAGGAATTATGACAGCAGGGACTTCAGATATAGGGGTAGGAGAAGAAGCCAGATTGATGTGCAAGGCAATGAATTGTCAATGCATTACAAGTTATGATGTAGGGGTTGCAGGAATTCAAAGAATATTTCCAATTTTAAAAAAAATGATTGAAGAGGATGTGGACTGTATAATAGTGGCTGCAGGAATGGAGGGAGCTTTAGCAACACTGGTCTCTACAATGGTAGATATTCCAATTATAGGGATTCCAACATCTGTAGGGTATGGATACGGAGGAAAAGGCATTGCTGCTTTGGCATCAATGTTACAAAGTTGTTCATTAGGATTATCAGTAGTAAATATTGATAATGGAATTGCTGCAGGCGGAATTGCGGCAAATATAGCAAATAGAGTAAACAAAAAAAAGAAAAATGACTAAAATAGGGAAAAACTAGGTTTGTCGTTCTCGTAAATGATATATAAGAAAGATCAAGGATGTGTAATAGTTGTCCGGTAAACGTGTTGTTCTAACTGCAGATCGTAGTTTAATGACAAATTATAGAGGAAATTTTCTTTATGGCTTTATTGCATGTGGTCCATACGAAGTTTTACCAGAATGGGTTTTTGATAAAGTATTCTGTCCATCAGTAGAAACAGATCCAATTACAGGTGAAGTGAAAGTAGCTCAAGTAGGTTTACGAAGAATAGAGAGTTCACTAATTCAAGGAGGATATAAAAAAGAGGATGTATTCATGGCACATCCTGAAATGCTTGAAAAATCTATTGGGCCAGATACCAAAGTTGTAGGAATTAACGTAATGGATCCTCTAGGAATGGCACCAGTTACTACAACAATGTCACCAGAAAAATTATCCTATGTAGCTATGAAATTTAAAAAAATGTGTGCAAATATTATTCAACTCAAAAAGAAATATGATTTCAAAGTTGTTGTTGGAGGTAACGGTGCATGGGAATTAGCAAAATCAGATAGAATGAAAATTCATGGAATTGATACAGTTGTTGTAGGTGAAGCAGATGAATTAGCAGTGGATTTATTTCAAGATTTAGAAAAAAATGATGCACCAGAATTAATGCATTGTTTTGTAAGAAATTTAGAAAATATTCCAGTCATAGAAGGCCCTACAATTAATTCATTAATTGAAGCAATGAGAGGATGTGGAAGAGGATGTGATTTTTGTGATGTCAATAAAAGATCAAAAAAAGATTTGCCGCTAGATAGACTAAAGCATGAAGCGAAAGTTAACCTAGATTACGGATTTGATTCAATTTGGTTACACTCAGATGAAATGTTACTTTATGGATGTGACAACAGGGATTTCATTCCAAACAGAGATGCTATTGTGGATTTATGGAAAGGACTCAAAGGATTAGGTGCTAATTTTATTGGAACAACACACATGACATTTTCAGCAGTTGCAGCAGATCCTACATTGATGCAACAAATTTCTCAAGTTAATGAACAAGATAAAACAGGTAGATGGTTGGCAACAAATCTAGGTATTGAAACAGTTTCACCAGCCATGGTAAAGAAACACTTGGGAGTTAAAACAAAACCATTTGCACCTGAAGAATGGGGTAGTGTTGTAAGGGAAGGGGCAAAAATTCTAAATGAAAATCACTGGTTCCCAGCTGCAACAATAATCATTGGATGGCCAGATGAAACCCCAGATGATGTTCAATATACAATCGATATGATGAGTGACTTTAGAGAGATGGACTTTAGAGGATTAGTAGCACCGTTGTTATATCAAGACTTTAGTGAGAAAAATTCCATGCATTTTGGAAATTTGAATGAAGCACAGTTTACATTATTTTGGAAATGTTGGGAAAATAACTTGCGTGTAATTAATGACATCATTCCAATTATTCTAAGAAACAAAACATACGGACCTCCAATGAAGGTGTTTATGTATGGAATTCTCAAAGCAGGTACTTGGGCAATCATGAGATATCTTAGAGGATTATGTAAAGATCTGTTCAACGGTAAAACACCTGATCAAATTCTTGATAAATATGCAAGAACAAGATCAGTGACAGAGCCAAAATATCTAACAAAGAAATTATAAATTTTAAGTAATTTTTATTTTAAGTAATTTTTATTAA
>LIAL01000006.1 GCA_001437625.1 Nitrosopumilus sp. BACL13 MAG-121220-bin23 | reverse complement strand
CAATTTATCAAGCAGTTGGGTTAGAAGAACCAGAATTTGGACTTTGTGGAGATGGGACAAAATTAATCAATGGTGTATGTACAATCGTTGAAAAAATTATTGAAAAGCCATGGTGGCAATTTTGGTAACCTACAAGGGTTAACTTTTAATCATAATCTTTTCCATCAATTATATGGGAAAATTAGCTCGGAATCTCCGTATTTGTGGGGATTGTGGAATTGCATATACATCTGTAAGCTTTACAAAATACATTGATCAATGTCCAATTTGTAAATCAAGAAGATTTGAAGCAATTTCAGTTAAAGGATTAGACGATTAATTTTCAAATATAGATTTTTTAATACAACAAAATTTTGAACCATATTGTCTGAAGATCCAGAAATTGCTAAAATTATGCAAAAAAAATTAGAGGCCATGATTAATCAAAAAGCACAACCTAAAGTTGAACCCGGAATTATTGATTTAAACGACTCTAATTTTGAACAAACTATTTCATCTGAAAATCTAACTTTGGTTGATTTTTGGGCAGAATGGTGTGGTCCTTGTAAATCAATGCATCCAATATTTGAAAGTCTTGAAAAGCAATATCCAAATGTAAAATTTGCAAGAGTTAATGTTGATCAAAATCAAAGTATATCAACAAAATTTGCAGTTCAATCAATTCCAACATTTATCATGTTCAAATCAGGTAAAATTATAGATAAAATGATGGGAGCAGTTGGAGCACCTGGAATTCATATGATTTGTAAAAAACATTCAAACTAGTAACCGTACATAGGTTCTATTTCACGTTGAATCCTAACTATTTCATGAAAAACTTCTTGTTCTTCGCTACTTAGTTTATGTAGAAATTTACTAAGTATTTTTTTTGCATCAGGTGATGGAGGGAATGTGTAGTATACATCTTCTTCAAAAATTTGTCGGCCTATTGTAACATCTTTAACAGAACATGCAACCTCATCACCTGCTTTTGCAGATGATACAGTTTTTTTATCTAATTGGAGTTGATGAATGTTTCCTACTTTTCTTCCAGACATATTCATAAATGGAATTTTATGTTTTAAATTACCAATGTCAACACGTACACCAAAAACTGCAGGGTCATTATTACGAAATACCATTCCTTTCATAAACGTGAATTTTGAAATTGGTGTTAACTCTGCAAACATTGCATCTTCTTCATTTGCAGAGTCATCTTCAACCCAAGCATTATATTTATCAATTAAACTGTAAATTACTCTATCTTCAAATAGTTTGATATGACTTGTTTCAGATTCTTCTTTTGCATCAGGTAATACCTTAACATTAAATGATAAAATTATTCCAAGGTGCCTATCTTTTTCTTTGATAGCTTTGGCTTCAATGACATCTCTTCTATTTACAGGTCCAATGTCAGCTTTTGCTACTGGAACTTGAGAACGTTTCAACATTTCAACTATGGCTTCAAGTGAACCAATAGTATCACATTTTAAAATAATTCCATTAGTTTCAGTATCAATGAATACAGATTGCATTTCAGATTCAATAAGTTTAGTAAATTTTTCAATTTCTTCAGCATTTTTTGCAACATAAAGAGTACTTCCGGGAAGAACACCCTCAAGATCAGGTGATGCAATTTTTAGACCAGCTGCTGCATCAACTTGATCAACAGGTTTGAATTTATCTCGAGGATCACGCATTTCGTCGAGAGGTTTTGGTAAAAGTAATGCTTTTGGTTTTGTAACTATTACACCATCACGTTTTGCAACAACTATACTATTTTCTTTTTTGATAGTACCATCAATTAAAATTACATTTGCAGTTTGTCCCAATCCAACTTCATCTTTTACTTCAAGTACAATACCACGTGTTTCTTTTTCATCCTGATTCAATCTTTGTTGTAAATACTGCTGAGTTAATCCAACTAAGACACTAAGTAATTCAGGGATTCCTACACCTGAACGTGCAGATATAGGAACTATAGCAATTTCAGATTTAAAATCCTTAATACGGTAAAATGCCTCAGACTTGTATCCTAAGATAGATAATGTACCTACAACATCATAGAGTTTTTGATCTAAATCAGCTTGTACAGATGCATCTTGTTCTTTAATTGCCTGGGAAATAAATTTAGTTTCAGATTTTCTCCATCCAGAAATTTGATCACATTTGTTTAATGCAACAAGAAATGGAACTTTTCTACTTTGTAAAATTTTTAAACTTTCATTTGTTTGTGGTTGAAATCCACGATTGACATCAACTACCAATATTGCAATATCAGCAGCTGAACCACCTCTAGAACGAAGATTAGTGAATACTTCGTGTCCAGGAGTATCAATAACCAATATTCCAGGAACTTTATGTTCTGATTTTTCTAAATTTTTGTACAGTGGACCACACATTTCTTTAATTGTATCAGATGGAAGAAAGCTAGCACCAATATGTTGAGTAATTCCACCTGCTTCTCTACCTTGTACACCGGTACCACGTATTCTATCCAGTAGAGATGTTTTTCCAGAATCTACGTGACCAAGAACCGCAACTATAGGTTGACGAATTTGCAAATCAAATCACTCAAATGCTACCCTCGATTCATGATCAAAACTTTCTTGAGAATCGGATGCATGGATAATATTTTCACTAAATCCCAATCCAAAGTCACCTCTAATTGAACCAGGATCTGCTTCAAAAGATTTTGTAGCCCCAATCATAATCCTCGTAGTAGCAATTGCATTATTACCTTCAATGATAGCTGCTACAACTGGTCCGGATGTGATAAATGATGTTAGTTCACCAAAGAATGGTTTATCTTTATGAACACCATAAAAATTCTCAGCTTGTACTTGAGTAAATGTAAACATCTTTAATTTTAAAAGTTTGAATCCTTTTTTTTCAAATCGGCATATAACTTCTCCAACTAAATTTCTAGCTACAGCGTCAGGTTTTACAATAAATAATGATTGTTCAGACAATTCTAATTCTTTCGAATTCCGCCTTTCACGAATTTCTTAGTCCACTTCAATTTTCTTGGATCACGTTTTAGAACCAATGCATTTTTTTTACATTTTGCTGAACAAAACCATAAAACAGTTCCATCATTTTTAGCGAACATTGTTCCAGAACCTTTAGCTACAGGTCTATCACAAAAACTACATGGTTTAACTAAAAGACTCATACATAATCACCTATTTAATTTTCTTTGCTTCCCGTTCTGTTTCTCTTAACATTAAAATTTCATTCATTCTAACAGAACCTTTTACATTTCTTGTAAGAATTCTTCCTTTATCCTTACCAGTAAGAACTTTAACTCTAACTTGAATAACTTCACCAGCAATTCCAGTTCTACCTACAATTTGAATAATTTGAGATTCTACTACTTCTTCAGTTGAACTCATTCTGCAGTCTTACCGCCTTTAAGTTCAGCAATTTTAGTTATAACTTGGTCGACGATGTGTTGTGCATCGCCAGCATCTAAAATTGCTGCAGCGGCTGAAGTAATATCAATACCTAATGACTTGCCTAATTCTGATTTACTTGGAACAAATGCATATGCTGCACCTTGTTCCTCACATAGAATTGGAAGATGTGCTACAACCTCTGGAGGTTCAACATCTTCAGCAATTACAATTAATTTACTAGTACCACGTTCAATAGCCTTTGTTGCTTCATTTGTTCCTTTTTTGACTTTACCGGTAGTTGATGCAACCCTAACAGCTTCTAAGATCGGACTAACCAAATCTTCAGGGGTTTCAAATTTTACATAGTAGGCTTTTCCCATAGTAATATCGCATAATGTGTTTGGTATTAAAAGTGTTATCTGGAAATAATATTCTTTACTTTTTGCAGAAATTTAAACATCAAAACCTCCAAGTTCGCTTGACTTTCAGATTCAGCATAAATTCTAATGATGGGTTCAGTTCCACTGGGTCTTATCATAACCCAATTTTTAGAATCAATAGTAATTTTGATACCATCAGAAATATCAGAATTTAGAAATTCTTCTTTTAATGATAAAATCACTTTATCAACATCATCAGAAGAACATTTCAATTTATCCTTTGTAGTAAAAGATAATGGTAATTTAGAAATTTCTTTAGATAACGAATTATGGGTAGTTGCTAAAAAATCAAACATTAATGCCAAACTCATACATCCATCTCGAACTTGATTGTGTTTACCAAACATGAATCCACCATTTTCTTCAAATCCAATTAAAGCATTAGTTGAAACCATTTTTCTTGAAACTTCAACACTTCCTACTTTAGTACGAATGACTTTTGAATTATATTTTTTAGCAATTAATTCAGTATTTGAACTAGAATTCAAACAAGTAACTACTAAAGAATTTGGATTTTTATTTAAAATATGCTGAATAAGTATCAGTGCAGATTTATCACCAGTTAAAATATTTCCAAGATCATCACAAAAAATACTTCTATCACCATCACCATCAAATGCAATTCCAAAATCAGCTTTATTTTCTATTACAGTTTTTGAAAGAATTGAAAGATTTTGTGGTGTAGGTTCAGAACCACGTCCTGGAAACATTCCATCAATGGTTTCATTAACAAGAATGGTTTTACATTTTATAATTTCACAAAAATTTGGTGCAGAAACAATTTGTGCACCATTTCCTAAATCTAAAACAACTTTAAAAGATTTTGATTCTATAAGTTTAGAATCAATTTGTGATACAATTCCAGTGAGATAAGTTTCAATTGCTCTAGTTTCTTCTCCGGTAACACCCCATTTTTCAGGATTTGTTATCCAAGTTTTTTTTAAATAAATATCTTCAATAATTAATTCATCTTCACGAGAAATTTCAACCCCGTCACTTGCTGCAGGTTTAATTCCATTGTATTGGGGTGGATTATGAGAAGCAGTAATCATAATTCCACCAGAATAGCCAAGAGTCTTTACTGCAAATTCAAGACATGGTGTTGGAACAATTCCAGTGACATTACAGTCAATCCCTATAGAATTAAGAGTTGAAGTAATAATTTTACAAATTACAGGACTAGATTCTCTGCCATCATAACCAATCAAAATAGGCCCTTTTTCAAAATAAGTTCCAAGGGCCAAAGTCATATCATGAACAAATTCTAATGTAAAATCTTCAGAAAATACTCCTCGAATTCCATTGGTTCCAAAAAATTTTGCCATATTTTTACTCAATAATAGATAAATTTGTGTTTAATGGATAGGTCGTTGCGGGAGTCGCCCAGCCTGGTCAAAGGCGTAGGGCTTAGGACCCTATCTCTTAGGAGTTCGTGGGTTCGAATCCCACCTCCCGCACCAGGTAGTTTCTATAAATTATTATTAATAAGAAAAACTTCAACATACAAAGTCATGAGAAAAACAGTAGTTGGAATAACAATTGTAGGTAAAGATAGAGAAGGAATTGTAGCGGCATTTACTAATTTTGCATTTTCTAAAGGTGGAAATATTGAAAAAGTGGATCAAAATGTAATCAAAAGAATTTTTGGGATGTATCTAGAAGTTTCATTTTCTAAAAAATTAGATGTAAAAAAATTTGATATAGAAATTCAAAAATTATCAAAAAAAGAAAAAATGGACGTAAATACACATCATGAGACTAATTTAGAAAAAAATATGGCAGTATTTGTAACAAAAGAACCGCTTTGTATTCAGACATTTATTAGAAATAGAAAATCACTCAAAGGTAAAATTTCAGTAATTATAGGTACAGAAAAATCATTAGAAATAATTGCAAAAAAAGCAAAAATTCCATTTATTATAGTTGATGAGAAAAATCAAGTAAAGGCAGAAGAGCAAATTATTCAAATTTGTAAAAAATATAGTATTGATTTAATTGTACTTGCAAGATATATGAGAATACTTAGTCCTAATTTTGTTTGGAGATATCCAAATAGAATTATTAACATACACCCATCATTATTGCCTGCATTTCCCGGTGCATCAGCATATGCTCAAGCTTATGAAAGAGGTACAAAAATTGTTGGCGTAACATCACACTATGTAACAGAAAATTTAGATCAAGGACCAATTATTTTTCAAGATGCAGTTAAAGTAAATCCAAACGACACATTAGAAAAAATAAAAATAAAAGGACAAAAACTTGAAGCAAATACATTACTCAAAGCAACTAAAATGCATCTTGAAAATAAATTAGAAGTACGTTGGAGGAAAGTCCATATTAAATCAAAGTGAATAATATGGTAGATATTAAAACTCAATTTGATCCAGTTCTTAGAAATTTAATTAAAAATAAAAAACATATAGCAATTATTCCAATTGGATCAATTGAACAGCATGGTCCACACCTACCAATTTCAACTGATTCAGATATAGTATCTGAAGTTGCAAAAAAAATAGCTGATAAAAAAGGATATTTGTTACTTCCAACTATAACATATGGAATTTCATTTGAACATGCGCCATTTTTCAATATTAGTATAAGAGAGTCAACATTACGTACAATTCTAATAGATTTGTGCACATCATTATTAGAAAATAATATCAAAACAGTTTTCATAATTAATGGGCACCATGGGAATTTAAAATCAATTAAAAATATTGATATAAAATTACACAAAATATTAAAAAATAAACTTAAAGTTTTTCCGTTGTCTTATTGGCATTTTATGGATAGAGATTTTGATCATGCAGGATTTGTAGAAACATCTCTAATGCTAGTAATTTCAAAAAATGTTAAAATGAAATTAGCTAAAAAAGGATTAACCACAGAGAAAATGACAAAACAAGAAATATTAAAAATTGGAAAATTAGCAAATAAATCATTTCCAAAAGCTACAAAAAATGGAGTTTGGGGAGATCCTAGAAAAGCAACAAAAAAAGATGGAAATAAGATTTTAAACGAAATTATAGAAAATTTATCAAAAAAGTGTCAAACTTACCTTACGGATAGTCAATAATAGGAGCAGATGATATTTTAATATAATCCCTTTACATCATACTCAATGAGTGATATAGATGTCCGTTGATATGGCAGTGAAAGTATTGGATGAGAGTATTAATC
Source organism: Nitrosopumilus sp. BACL13 MAG-121220-bin23 (assembly GCA_001437625.1). Taxonomy (GTDB): domain Archaea; phylum Thermoproteota; class Nitrososphaeria; order Nitrososphaerales; family Nitrosopumilaceae; genus Nitrosopumilus. Next base: position 19,204 of record LIAL01000006.1, on the reverse strand, counting down.
AGATCGTATTAATAAAACTCAAAGGAAGTAAGACCATTAGAGGTAATCTTCTAGGTTTTGACCAACACATGAATTTGCTACTCGAATCTTCAGAAGAAGTACCTGCTGAAGGCGAGCCAATAAGTCTCGGTTCAATTGTAGTTAGGGGAGATAATGTTGTTATGATATCCCCTCCACCACCACAAAATTAGGTGATTTGCAATGACTAAGGGTACAACTTCTATGGGAGGATTTACAAAAAAGAAAGTCCATATTAGATGTAGAAGATGCGGTAAAAATTCACTTCATAAACGTCATCATCAATGCGCAAGTTGTGGATTCCCAGAAGCTAAGAGAAGAAAATACTCTTGGATTAAATGGTACACATAGATGCAAGAGATTGTTTTAATTCTTAGTTCATTAGCAGGTGTTGCAACAGCAGTTGCCGTTCGAAGAATGCCTAGAGACAAAAATCAATTGTTAAGTCTAGGTGCTAGTTCACAGATTAAAAATCAAATCAGCTTTTTAAAAATTGAAAAAGATATTCTTACTAAAACTATTTCCAGATTATATCAAACAGAAAATGAATTTTCTAAAATTCAAAAAAATAAACTATTACTAAAATATCAACATCAGTTAGGGATTATCTTAGCTAAACTAGAAAAACTTGAACAAGCAAGTAATCATCCAGATTTAGGTCCAGTTGGGGATGGTTTGATTAGTTTAATGGATCAAAAATTGTCAAAATTAGATGATAGATTATATGAACTATCAACAAAAATATCAAATTCAAAAATTCAAACATCTGAAATTAAACAAGAGAAAGAAGAAATTAAACAACAAATTTCAAAATCAATTAAAGATGAATTTAATTTTGAAAAACCAAAAGAGACAAAAATAAATCCAATTACAATCCCACCGACAAAATCAAGACAATCATTTGAATTAACAACTTTAACAAATATTTCAAAAACTGAAACAAAATTCCCACTATTTGAGAAAAAAGAAGTTGCAAAAATAATGCCACAACCAAAAATATTTCAAACAGAATTTATTAAACCTAAAGAAGAAATAGTAGCAGAGACTGTTCAGCCAAAAATAAAAGTAGAAGACAAAATAGAAATTATTCAATCAATAACACCAAAACCTACATTTGAAACTAAACCAGATTTAGATAAAGAAGTTGCAAAAATAACAGAATATAAAGCACTTCCAGAACCACAAGAAAAATCAAAAGTATCAATAAGTGATGAGGATATAGATGAGGATACAGATGATTTAGATAAAATCAAGAGCGATATTATGAGAGTTTTATCAAAACTTGATCAAGCAGAGGTAGAATAATTGTCTTACGATGATGCCATGGATGCAGTATCAAATGATGCATTGAAATTAATAAAAAATAATCAAGTAATTGGACTAGGTAGTGGTAGAGCTGCAACAGCATTAGTAAAATCACTTGCAAAATTAATTAAATTAAAAAATTATAACATTAAAGGAATTCCAACATCATTGCAAATTAAATTAGTTGCAGAAAAAGCAGGCATATTATTAATAGAATCTGATCAAGTTAACCATATTGACATTGTATTTGATGGTGCAGATCAAATTGATTCTGATAAATATGTCATCAAAGGTGGAGGTGGAGCATTATTACGAGAAAATATTTTGTTTAGTCTTGCAAAAAAAGTAGTTGTAATGGCAGATAAGACAAAATTTGTTAAAAAATTTACGAGAACGGTACCAATTGAAATTCATCCATTAGCAAGAAATTCAGTAATTAATTCTATTAAAAAATTAGGAGGTAAATCTAAAATACGCTCATTGGATAGAGGTTACCCATTCTTTACAGAGAATGGCAACATAATTTTAGATTGTGACTTTGGAATAATCAGTAATCCAAAAACACTAACACAAAAAATTAAACAAACAACAGGTGTTTTAGAATCAGGAATTTTTCTAAGAAAGCCAGATATAATTTACAAAGCAAATACAAACGGTAAATTTGAAATTATTTAGAAATTACAGTTCTTGAAACATGTTTACCATGACCAAGTTTGCCAATTACTTCAAAATTTTCTGCAACTAATTCTCCTCGCACCATAGTCTTAACAGGCCATCCTTTCAGATTTCGTCCCTCATATACAATATAATCAGAAAATCCACCAAATAATTCAGAAGTTACTTTTTTCTCTTTTTTTAAATCAATCATAGTTATATCAGCATCAGAATGTTTTGCAAGTGTCCCTTTTTGTGGATACATACCAAAAATTCGAGCAGCGTTTTGACTAGTAAATTTTACAAGCTGTTCAATTGTAATTCTATTTTGATTTACTCCATCATTGAGCAATAAGGGTAATGAAGTACCAATTCCAGGAAATCCAGCTAATGCACCCCAAACATCATCACCATCTAGTTTTAGTTTAAGCTGATTAGCAACATGATCGGTTCCTATTGTATCAATTTGATTACGGGATAATGCATTCCAAACTGCTTTCTGATCATTTTCAGTTCGTATCGGAGGCATAACTTTAGCAAGATATCCATTTTGTGTTTCATAAGATAATGTAAGATAATGAGGACATGTTTCTACAAAAATTTTAGTGCCGAGTTTTTTTTCTTCTTGAATTTGTAATAATGCACGTTCTGAACCAATATGGACAAAATAGATTACACAACCATAATCTCGTCCAAACTTAGATATTGTTTTAATTGATTTAGCTTCAAATTCAGGGGAACGACTTGATGACCATGCAGATAATCCATCTTGATTTTTTTCTTTAGCTTTTTTAATTCCACATCCACATGATTCATAATCTTCAGCATGAACAAGTACAGGGCAACCAAGTAGTGCTGCATTTTTTACAATTTTTTCAACAAGTTCATCTGTAACATTTACTTTAGATGCTACAAGATTAGAAGAATTTGGCGGCATATCCATATACACATGGCCAACTTCACCACCAAGATTCATGTAAATTTTAAAAGATGTAATTCCCTTATCAATACAAAAATTCATTTCATCAATTTGCTGGTGGGTAAAAATAGAAGCATGTATTGCATAATCAACATAATGGTATTCAGATGCAGATTGAAGTTGAGGCGGCAAAGAATTTAAAAAAGAATGCTCTAGTCGAAGCATTCTCATCATAGTTGTAACTCCACCTATTGCTGCAGCATGGGATTCAGTTTTTGCAGCTTCATTAATTGGAGAATAAACGCCATAATGAACATGAGTATCAATTACACCAGGAATTGAAATCAATCCATTTCCATTAATTTTATGATCACATGCAGGAATATCACTAGTTAGTCCCACAATTTTTCCATCATCAATTACAATATTTTTATCAATTTTTCCACTAGGGAGCATAACATGTGAATCAACAATTACAGTATCGTATGTCATCAGGAAATTTTATGCGATTGAGTCTATTATGCGTTGAGTAATACGCTTAAGTTGATTACACTTAAAGAAAAAATATGGAAGATTCAGATATAATAAAACGAGACCATCAAAGAAATAAATCTGAAATTGTAAAATTAGTGAAAGAAATGTTTAGCCAAGAAAAATGGGGTGATGAAGAATATAAGAAAAAACTACAAGAATTGGTTGTAAAAGATGAAAAACTAGTTCAAGATGTTATTAAAAAAATTAAGTTAGAGAAGGGATTAGAGTAATACAGCAATCTAATTCGTTGAGAAAATGAATAAAAGTCCAATTCAGGCAGGTAATTTGTGGGCCGGTGGTTTAGGGGTATAATGCTTCGTTCGCAACGAAGATGTCGAGGGTTCGATTCCCTCCCGGTCCATTTTACCAGAAACCATTATACATAAATAAAAAATACAACCATCATGGAAGTTTTTGACGGTAAAAAAGCAGCAGAAGATTACATGTCAAAACATACACTAGCATTCTCCACTCCAGAACTAACTCTAATGAGATTTGCATTTTGGATGGGAGATTCAGTTCCAGATATAAAAAATGATGGTAAAGGAATTCCAAGAATGATGACATATTTGATAGAACAAGACTTTGAACCAGTCTTAATTGATGATGACACTTACGTACCATCAGGAGCAGTAAAAAGTTCAGCAAATGTTGGAAATGCATACAATGAAGTAAAAACAGATGGAAAATTCTGTTCTGAATGTGGCACTACACTTTCAATGACAGCAAAATTTTGTCCTGAATGTGGCACTACACAAGAATAAAAAAATAATGTTTTTAATTTTATACTTTAGATCCACACGTTGTGCAGAATTTTGAATTTAGTCTTAACTCAGCACCACATGAAGAACATCCGTTAGAATTTTGTGGAGAAGTTTGTCTTGGCATTAAAGATGGATCAGGTGATGGTAAAGTCCCAACATTTCCAAATGCTTCTTGTCCAGATACAATTCCTGGCGGACCTGCGCCACCTACAGGATTTCCTGCAGTACCAGATCTTGGTGGTTGACCCATTCCACCTGCCATCATTCCAGGTTGACCCATTCCCGGCATTAAGCCAGGAGATTGTGTGTTTCCACCACCACCAGAACTTATAGATTTTTTTAATTCGAATATTACTTTGATAGCTAGAAATTCTAATGCAGAATATGCTACTGTATAATCACCTAATTTTTGAAAGAATTGTTTATCACTAAGTTGACCTTTTTTGTACATGTTGTTAGTATCTAAAAATGATTCATAGTATCCTTGAGATTCATCAAACAAACTTTGTAGTTTATCAAAAAGCATTCCAAGTGTATCTACTTCACCAAATGACATAGTCTCACTCAAATTTTGGAATATTAATTACTTTAGGATGAAAAAATAAGAAAAAACGTATTTTAGTAATCTATGCAAGTGCTCTATCAATCATACTTTGGTATGATTCTTTAGAAGCTGCACCTACTTGCTGGCTAACTATTTCACCTTTGTTAAGGAGGATTAAGGTTGGAATACTAAAGACATTGTATTTTGAAGCCAATTCATTAGCCTCGTCAACATTAACCTTGACAAATTTTACTTTGCCATCATAGTCATTTGCCAGTTCTTCAACTACTGGACCTACCATTCTGCATGGACCACACCATTCGGCCCAAAAGTCTACGAATACAGGAATGTCAGAATTTATGACATCTACTTCCCAAGACTTGGTATCTGAAATTTGAGTAACTACCATTAAATTTTTAAAATATTTATCATACCTAAAAACGTTCACCAAATTCTAAATCTTTATTTTTTCATCAAAGATTAAATTTCATATATACTTAAATGGCGTTTTGATAAAACTGATTTATGAGTTCAGAACTTAGATTAAAAAAATTAAGAGGCTCTGGAGGCTATATCATGGCCACAGTTACAGATGAACAGCAAATGAAAGGTAATTTAGGAGGTCCAGATTTATTTTTAGCACCAATTGGAAGATTAAATGATGATAAAATTACTAAACATTTTTGCAATACATGTGAAAAAGAATTTGAAGGTCCACCAAAAATAGAATTTGAAAATCCAAATGAAGAAGTTGCCGAAAATTTAGTTCTTGCTGAACGAGGTCAGTATATTTGTAAAGTATGTAATGCTTCAATTGCAGAATATAGGGAATTTAAGAAACCAAATGAAGAAGGAGAAATTGGAAGTGCAAAACCATTAGACGCTAACGCTTCAACAGCACCTACAGTAGAAGTTGTAACAGCACCTACAGTAGAAGTTGTAACAGCACCTACAGTAGAAGTTGTAACAGCACCTACAGTAGAAGTTACACAACCGGGTTCTGCAGCATTAGTTAGTTCAATTGAAGGAAGAGCAGTGATAGATGAAAATGCAAATAAAGTTGGTATTGTAAAACAAGTAGGTATTGATGCCAGTACACAATCAATGGTTTTAGTTATAACTAAAAATGATGGAACAGAAGGAAGTATTCCTTGGGTTAGTATCAAAAAAGTTGGTGAAGTAATTCTACTAGGAAAACCTGAAGAAGAAGTTGCAGTTCAGTCAGGAAAATGTTCTGAATGTGGATTTGTAAATAAAGATGAGTCTAAATTTTGTGAAGATTGTGGAACAAAAATCTAGTAATTAAAAAAATTTATTGAATATTACTAAGGAAATAATGTAATTGGCTAAAAAAATAAACTCAAAATCAATAATCAAAGATATTGGAATTGTTGTTGTAGCAGTTGTAATAATGTGGATTGGGATACAAGTAATATTTGGTACAGAAATGCTAACGTTAGAAGGAAATCAAATTAAAGTTGGAGGTCCATTTTATGTAGTTGTAAGTGGTAGTATGATTCCAGTTTTACAAGTTTATGACATCATAGTTATTCAAGGGCATGACCCATTTGAAGAAGTTGAAATAGGAGACATCATAGTTTTTGATAGACCTTCAGATCATAATAGAGTAATAGTTCACAGAGTGGTATCAATAACTAATGAAGATCCTAAAACAATCAGAACACAAGGAGATGCAAATCCAGGATCCATTCCTGGAACAGATTTTCCAATTACTGAAGAAGAGTATATTGGAAAAGTTGCATACATAATCCCACAACTAGGATATGTTACACAAATTTTACAACCTCCAACGAATTACATTATTATTGCAGTTGTAATTGGAATTATGATAATTAAACAATTTACAGGTAAGAAAAAAGAGGTAGAGGATCTTGTAAGTAAAGAAACATTAGAAGAATTATCAGATATTGCTAAAATTGAAGCAGATTCAGCATATTCAGAAGATATAAAAAAATCAGAAATTACTGAAGAGGAAATTGAAGATTCAGAAAAATTAAGTAAAAAAGATAGTGTAGATAAAGAAAATAATCAATAAATTAAAAATTATAATTAAAGAACAGAGTCTTTTGTTTTGAAAACTCTTTTGAAATAATCAGATGGCTCATTAGGTTCTTCAATATCATTTGTAATTCCAGCTAAATTCTTTGCTAAATTCTTCTTGTAACCTATTTGCATTTGTCGCTGAATCTGGATTCTTTGAGCCTGTGGTGAGCCTGCACCATGCATAGATTCTGTAAGATATCCAACTGAATTTCTACCAAGTGTCATATTTTCTATTAATCTTAAAATTCTCATTCTATTTTCTACATCTACACCTTTTCTTCCAGCAAGATATTTTTTTAACATTGGACCAGCTTCTGGATGTCTAAAATCTTGTTCTGAGGGTAATGTAACCATCAATCCACCTGCAATATCTTGTGCCAATCTACTAATTTCATATGGAAATCTAGTAACATTATGTTTACAAACTTGTGCAAGCATATCATCATTTAGATAAACACCAGATTTCATTTTATGTCCTTGGTGTGAAGATGCAATACCAGCTGCAAAAATTGTTTCATTAAGATGAGTCATCTCAATAATTTTATCTTTAATATGAGAAACTTTTGGCACTCCGTTATAATCTGCAATTGTTGCAGCAGCACCAATTAAGACATCACCCAATCCAGTTTTACAAACATAACTACGTCTATGATAACAAGTAAAACGTTCAACTAACATTGATGCAAATTCAAATTCTCCATTCATGAAAATTTTATCCCATGGAATAAACACTCTATCTAAAATCATCAAAGCTTCTTGTCCACCAAATTTTGCATTACCAACATCAATATCACCCTCCTCCATAGCTCGAGTATCACAAGATTGTCTACCGTAAATGTAAGTTAGTCCTTCAACATCTGCAGGAATTGCACCTACAATTGCCCAATCTTTGTCACTTTCAGTTAATCTAATAGTTGGCATTAAAATTATCCAATGAGAATTTATGCAACCAGTTTGGTGTGCTTTAGCTCCAGAGACATAGATTCCCTTTTCATCACTATCAACTACACGTGTAAATAAATCAGGATCATCTTGTTCGGATGGACCCTTACTTCTATCACCTTTTGGATCAGTCATTGCACCACCAATTACAAGATTTTCTTTTTGAACCATTTTTACAAATTCTAAAAATCGTTTATGATAATCAGTTCCATGTTTTTCATCTATTTCAAATGTAGTTGAATGTAAAGCATTCATTGCATCCATACCAACACATCTTTGGAAACAGGTACCAGTATTTTGCCCTAATTTTCTTTGCATTTTATTTTGTAAAACTAAATCTTCTGCACTTTCTGCAATGTGTAAAAATCTATTAACTTTCAATCCAGTAATTGATGAATCAGCAGAAGCAAGTGATTCTTCACGTATTGCAAGATCATAAGTTTCAGCAACTGCATTGATGGACGGTCTAATGATTGGATGATCCACAGGTTCTTTAACTAATTCTCCAAAAAGATAAATTTTGAGATTTCTATTTCTAAGACTTTCAATATAATCATCACCAGATCTAATTACTTTTGACTCAGCAGCCATAACTTAATTATTCTTAAGTTCTATAAATAGTCTAAATTCCACAATAAGTAATTTTACGAATAAAATACAGTCATAGTCCAATTCTAACATCTAAAATTTTACAGCCTTTTCCCTTTTCCATTACAAGAACAGGGTTCATGTCTAATTCTTTGATCTCTTTAAAGTCAGAAACTAATTGAGAAAGTCTCTGAATACATTCAGATAATTTTGCAATATCTGAAGGTTTTTCACCTCTAACACCTTGTAGAAGTTTTTGTGTTTTAATTGAGGCAATCATATCATCTGCTTCATTATCAGTTACAGGTGCAAGTTTGAAAGTAACATCCTTTAGAACTTCTACATAGATTCCACCCATTCCCAGCATAATTACTGGACCAAATCCAGGTTCCAGTTTAGAACCAATGATTAATTCTTTACCGCCTTTCACCATCTCTACAATCAAAACTCCCTTTATCTCAGCATTTTTATCATATTTTTTAGCATTTTTAATAATTGTTTTGTATGCATCTTTAATTTCAGCATCATTAGTGAGATTTACTTTAACTCCACCTGCATCAGACTTGTGAATAATTTGAGGTGATGCGATTTTCATCACAACAGGATACCCAATTTTCTTTGCAGTTTTTACAGCTTCTGCTTCGTTTGTAGCAAGTGCACTTTTAGGAAGCGGTAAACCATATGCTTTGAGAACTTCTTGTCCCTCTTCTTCTAATAGATTAGGTCTTTTTTCATTTTTAACTTTATCAAAAATTTTCTGTGCTTTTACTTTGTTAACTTTGAATTTAGTAATTTTACCATTAGGAGATTTAATCCAGTTTCTAAATCTAATCATTGCTGCAAGAGTTCGAATTGCACCTTCAGCATATGTATAGTATGGAACATCACCCTTTGCTAAAATTTCTCTATTAGTAATTCCTTCATCTAATCCCATCAAACTAGCAAGCATTGTTTTTTTGTATTTTTTTGACATACTAACAATTACTTTTGCAAGTTCATCATAATCTAAAGTTCCAGAAGGAGTGCACATTGAAATAACTGAACCGACTTTTGGATGAGCAAGTACACGATCTAAAACATTATTGAATCTATTAAAATCAGCATCGCCTACAATATCAACAGGGTTTCTAGAGCTACCCCAAGGCGGAATTACAGCATCAATTTGTTTTCTAATAGTATCAATATTTGCCATTTTAATATTCAGTTTAGAACATGCATCAGTTGAAATAATTGCAGGTCCACCTGCATTTGAAACAATTACAAGATCACCTGCTAATGGTAATGGTTGCTTAGAAAATGCAGTTGCATAATCAAATAGTTCTTCCATGGTATCAACTCTAATTGCACCAGATTGTTTTAGTAACGCATCATAAATTTCATCAGAACCCATTAGAGCTCCAGTATGAGACATTGCAGCTTTTGCACCTTCAGGACTACGCCCAGATTTAAGAACAAGAACTGGTTTTTTGAGTTTTTTAGTAATATTTTTACAAACTTTAAGAAATTCTTGACCATCACCCATATCCTCAAGATACATTACAATAACTTCAGTTTGTTTGTGATTTGCAAGAATTTTAAGAATATCCACTTCACTCATTGCAGCTTTATTTCCAAGACTTACAACTGCTGAAAAACCAATTCCTTGTGCACTAGCATCTTCAACTAATGCTGCGCAAATTGCACCACTTTGTGATACAAGTGCAATTTTTCCAGATTTAGGAGTGATTTTGAGAAAGGTAGAATTCATCATTGTTTTTGGATCAAGATTCATGACACCAAGACAATTTGGTCCAATAATTTGGATTTTGTATTTTTTAGCTATATCTTTAATTTCTTCTTCACGTTTTGCACCTTCTTCATCGACCTCCTTGAATCCAGCTGTTATGATAATTACACCTTTGATTTTTTTCTTTCCACATTCTTCTAGAACTGGTGCAACCAAAGTATTCTTGATGACAATAACTGCAAGATCAATTGGTTTTGGAACATCTAAAACAGTCTTGTATGCTTTTTTAGAAAAAACTGTTTCTCTTGAAGGACTAATTGGATAAACAACTCCTGTAAAGCCATTAATAATATTGGATGTAATTGTAGCACCAACACTGCCAGGTTTATCAGATGCACCTATCACTGCAATAGATTTTGGAGATAAGAAAACAGATTCGGCCATAATAAAGTGAATTTGAGATTTTGTATAATAAAGTTATTCATAGAAATTTCTGATCTTAAATTTTAACTGCCAAGCATCTTACCTGCAAGATTTTCTTTTCTAGGAATCCAAACGATAGATAGATTAGAAAATTTTCCAATAATTAGCCATGATTCTCTGGCTAGATCACGAAGTTTTTCATTATTTATAGCAAATTCATGATTTAATTGATTTACAGTATTTTTTGAATCACTGTAAATAATAATTTCATTATCAGTGTCAACAAATTTCTTTAATGCAGAAATGATTGCCAGGTATTCAGCTTGATTATTTGTAATATCAGGTTTTTTTTCATAAAATGATTCACCAGTTTCTTTTACAAAAAATCCAAATCCACCATTTGAACCTCCAGAGCCATCAACATAAACACTAATTTTCAATTTTGTACTGCCTATAGTCAGAATAGAAACTATAAAAAAGATAATCAAACAAAATGAAATGAATTAAAATATGATGTTAAATTATGATGCACCAATGTATAGACCTCCATCAGAGGCTAGGTCATTAATTTTTCAAGTTACATTAGGTTGTTCATTTAATGAATGCTCATTTTGTGATATGTATAGATCAAAAGAATATTCAGAGAGATCATGGGATGATGTGAAAGCTGAAATTGATATGATGGCAAATTATGTACCAGATACAAAAAGAGTATTTCTTGCAGATGGTGATGCATTAAATCTTGATTCAGAATATATGATTAAAATTTTAAAATACATTAGAGAAAAATTTGCAAATATTGAAAGAATTTCATGCTATGCAATGCCCATGAATATTTTGAAAAAAACACCGGAGGAATTAAAGAAAATGAATGATGCAGGTTTAGATATGTTCTATCTAGGAATTGAAAGTGGTTCAGATATTGTTTTAAAAAAAGTAACTAAAGGTGCAGTTGCAAAAACAATAATCAAATCAGTTAACAAAGCAAAAGAAGCAGGTTACATTATGTCATGTATGGTAATTTTAGGATTAGGTGGAAAAAAATATTCAAAAGAGCACATACAAGGAACTGCAGAAGTAATCAGTGCATGTTCACCAAATTATGTTGGTGCATTAACACTCTATCTAGAAAATGGAATTAAACAAGAATTTATTGAAAAATGGGAAGGTGAATTTGTTAAAATCAATGATGATGAATCATTAGATGAACTTTATGATTTAATTAATCAAATTAACACTAAAGAAGAAATTGTATTTAGAGTAAATCATGGCTCAAATGCATATACTGTAAAAGGTACATTTCCAGAAGATAAACAAGAAATGTTAGATAAAGTAGAATGGATGAAAGATCATCCAGAGATTGTACGTCCTCAAGGGATTAGAGGATTTTAAATTAAAAATTATTTTTAAAATTAGAAATAATTCTTAAAAAGATTAAGAATAAACCCTGCCTATTGCATACCCGCTCCAAGAGTATCGTGCTCGTACACAATAGGCAACCTAAGCATGCCATACATGCATTAGATAACAAATTATTTTTCATACCTACATTAATTGATTAAGAATGTCACTGGTAACCGAAGTTACCAGCGGAGAATTATTTTGTTTCGTAACCGAAGTTACTAACATACAATAACCAATTCTCTTGGCGTGCAAATTGTAATTTTATGAATTCACTAGTTTACAAAAATGTTGTTGTTCCATTAATTGGCCTACAAAAAAAGAAATGAGAAGAATTTCAACCACGAAACTCTCTCAAGTCTAACAACAGCAGTGTACGGGTGTTAAATTCGCTGTATATTAGGAATAATCTAAGCACCAATAAAAAAGACACGTCACCCTAATGTTCACTATTATACAAGAAAAGCCATCTTTTAAAATCAGAAATAATTTAGTAATTAGTTAGTTCCAAAGTTACTGAGGGGTAAGTTGATAATTCCATTAGACACTAGAATCATCAATGTTACAGGAATAGAACCTACTAAAATAATTGAACATGCAACCAAAATATCTCTTCTATCCATTGTAAATACTGAATTTTTGTCTAATTATAAATTATCAATTATAGATTTTAGATTTTCAGGTAAATCAGGTAATTCAGTATGACTTTCATTATTTTGAAGAACATCAGGTCCTATTCGTCTCACTATCTGAGTTGCAATTAGAGTATCAATATTTCTTTGAATATCCTTTTCAGTCATAATAGTTTTTAATTTTTCAAAAACAATTTCTTCATTTTCATATTTTTTAATTCCATATTGAACTAGAATAGTTTTTTCTATAGATGAAAATTCAGTCATAGTCATAATCTAAAATTAAAGGCTAAGAATCTTTTGCTATTAAAAAAATGCTTAAAATATGATAAAATATGAATCAAGTCACATGCAAACTAAGATTCAATTGATTTCAGATGTGTTAAGAATGAGAAAATATGCCACGATTGGAATAATTAGTGGAATAAGTTTAGGAATAATTTATTATTTTTTAACAATGGCAATGTTACCAACTCACTTTGATGCAGCTGTAAAATTAGCTCCGCATTACATCATTACATCAATTGGATTAACAGTAGGAATTTCAACACTAGCTGGAATAAACTTTGCAATGATGGCATATAAAATGAATCAAATGAAAAAAATGAATTCAGTAAAATCTAATTCAGTTAAAACAAATTCATCAGCAATATTTGGCGGAGTGTTTGCAGCCTTTACCCCAGGATGTCCAGCCTGTACTGCACCATTAGCAGTAATTTTAGGAGCAGTTGGCGGATTATCGCTATTTCCAATGCAAGGATTAGAATTAAAATTTATTTCAATTGGAGTGCTAATATTTTCAATTTATTGGATTGCTAGAGGACTACAGAGTAAAAGTTGTTGTAAAATAGGATAATAATTTATCAAAAAAAATTAATTCTTTCTTTTAACTTGAAAAATTGTATATCCATATTTTTTGTGAATTTCAGTTTCAGATAATTGTAAAATATCATACTCTACAAAATTTTTGAGGTTGTTATACAAATTATTATCAATAATAAGACCATTTTCTGGGCACAATGAATTTATTTTAAAACATCGATTAACAGTGGGTCCAAAGATATCACTAATTGTGGATGTAGTACTTTGAGCTACTTTTACTGAACCATAAGTAATACTAATTTTATAATTTAATTCAGGCATTTTTTCTTTTTCAAGTTGTTTTTTTAAATCATCATGAGATTCAATCATGTTTAGACAACATTCTAAAATATTTTTCATTATTTTACTATCATCAAGATCAGTATTTGGAAATCTAAACATCAAAGCATCTCCAATGTTTTTTACTACTACTCCATCATATTTTTGAACAATTTTAGCCATGAAATTTAGAAAAATTTCATATAACTTTGTGATATCTTCATCAGATAATTTAGCTGAAATCTTTGTAGAATCTTTCATGTCTATGACTCCAACACAATCATTTTGAGTATGTTGAGAAAATTTCAAAAGAATGTCTTCTTGTTGTTTAATTACTTCTTCTTTTTGTTTAATGGTGATTTCTGCTTCTTGAAGTTTTTTTGCCATATTATCAAATGACTTAGAAAGGTTACCTATTTCATCACGAGATTGTATATTAGTTCTAATATTAAATTCGCCTCGAGAGATTTGATAAGTTGCAGCACTAAGTTGTTCAAGAGGTCCAGAAAGACGTTTTGACAAAAAATATGTCAAAATACTCATTACAAACATTAGAAAAATACCAATTAAGATAATATTTTCTTGAAATTGGAAAATTGTAATATTATCAAAATTAAGAAATAATACAGTGGTAATTGAAATTGAAACAAATGTTGTAGATAAAACTAAAACAAGTAATTTTTTTTGTAAACTAAAAAAAGTAAAAGAAGACATGATGATTTTTATCAGAAACCATAACTTATAGGAATATAGAACATTATTAGCAAGAAGAATAACATTAGGAGTAAAAATGGGCCCACAGTGATTTGAACACTGGATCTTCGCCGTGTAAGGGCGACGTCATAACCGAGCTAGACTATGAGCCCACTGAAGCCTACCTTGTTGAAATCCATTTAAACTTTGAGACAAAGGAGAATCTAGAAATTTGATTAAAAATAGTGTAAACTGTGAATATTTGTAATTTCTTTTCTAGTCCAATTGGATTAGGTCATGTAACTAGAGATATTGCAATAGTAAATAATTTAAAAGATATTTCAGTTAATTTTGTTACAGGTAGTGGGGCTGCTAAAATTTTAAAAAAATTAGACTATAAAGTAGAGGATGTCTATAATCCACCTTCATTTAATGTAAAAGATGGAATATTGAATAATCAAACAAAATGGTTATGGAATTATTATCAATATTATAAAAATTGTAAAAATATATCAGAAAAAATTCTTGAAAAAAATAACCTAAATTTAATAATTAGTGATGAAGACTTTGCTTCATTAAATGTTGCACAAAATTTAAAAATTCCAAACATATTGATTACAGATGTCTTAGAAACAAAATTCACAAAAGGAATTGTATCATTCATTGAAAGAAAAATGAACAAATCTATGATGAATGTTATAAAAAATTGTGATATTGTAATAATTCCAGAAGAAGGGGATGATCAGGATAATATCAAAAGAGTAGGCCCAATAGTTAGAAAAATAAATTATTCAAGAGAAGAATTGAGAGAGAAATTTTCATTTAACAAAATAACAATACTAATTTCAATTGGAGGTACTAATGCGGGACTATTTTTAATAGATAAAGCAATAAAAGCAATTTTAAAAATTAATCAAGATATTGAAATTATCGTAGTATCAGGTCCAGCAATTAGTAAAAAATTTTTAAATGTAAAAAATTTAGGATTTATAGATAATTTGCATGAATTAATTTTTGCATCAGATTTAATAATTTCTCTAGCAGGTAAATCAACAATAGATGAGGCTAAAGCATATGGCATACCAGGAATATTTATTCCAATCAAGGATCATTTTGAACAAGAAAATAATGCAAAATTGGAGGGATTTATATTTGAAGATGTCAACAGGCTGGAAACATTAATTTTAGAAAAATTAGAACAAAAAAGAAACAAAATAAACACTAATGGTGCAAGATTGGCATCAGAAATTATTAAGAAAATAATCAAAGAAAAATCAAATAGTTAATAGATGGTAATTGGGTTGTAACACATTATTATGACTAACTTGATAATTGCAAAATTTGGAGGAAGTGTGATAGGGCCAGACGGTATAATGATACCAAAAATAATTGAGAGAATTAATAATTTAAAAAAAGATTCCAAAGTAATTGCTGTATTTTCAGCACCGTTAACAGTCCATGATGGAAAAAGATGTTCACTGACAGATGTGGTATTAGAACAAGGAAAAAATGCAGAAAATGGCATTAAACCATCACTAGATATTGTAAAAGCAACATATCAAAAAATTCTTCAAATGGTTAACGAAGATAATAAAAAAAATTGTGAAAATGTTATTGATATATATCTAAAAAAAGCACAAAAATCACTTGATGATGCATTTGAAAATAAAGAATTTGCAAATGAAATACGATCAAGATCTTTAGCATTTTCAGGAGAGATCTTGATGTCTCATGTGATGAACCATATTCTAAGAAGTAATCAAATTAATGCAGATGCAGTAGAATTTAACGACTGGCCAATCATTACAGACAATAACATAGAATTTACAAATTTTCTAAAATCTGAATCAATTGATAAAATGGGAAAAATTTCAAATTTAGTTGAAAATAACGAAGTAGTTACAATTGGTGGATTTATAGGAAAAACAGTAGATGGTGTAACTACAACCTATGAGCGAGGAGGCTCAGATAGAACTGCTGCAGACATAGGAATATTATTTCATAATAAATATGAAACCAGCATAGATTTTGAAAAAGATAGTTCTGTTGTATCAGCAGATCCAAAAATTGTAGATTTTGGATTAAGAGAAATAAATGAATTATCGTATAATGAAGCAAGAATTGCAGGAATGTTTGGAATGAAAATTTTAGATCCAATTGCAATAAAAGAAATTGTAGAGTATGGAGTTAGCATACCAATTAGAATTACAAATATAAAAAATCCAGAAAAAACAACTATAATAAAAAGAGAATTAGGTAAACAAAAAAACCATCCAATAAAAATAGTTACTGGAAAAGAAAACTGTGCAATAATAAGAATAGAAGCAAGTCTAGTTCAAAAATTATTAACATCGTTAGAAAAAGATAAACATTATAGTGAATTTATTATTTTATCACCGTTTACAAAAGATGGTATTGAATTATCAAGAATATTATTTTTAGATGGAGATTATGTAAAAAGAAATGAAAAATATTTGTTAGGATTTGATTCCCTTGCTACAATCACATACAACAGGGGCGTAATTACATTAATTGGTGATGAAATGTGGAGAGTTCAACAAGTTGTATCAAGAACTAGTGCAAAGATTGGAGAGTCTGGATTAAATATTTTAAATATGGATGCACAAGAAGAAACATCACGCATAATTATTGTTGTTGAGGATGCAGAAGAAAACATAAAAAAAGCCATCAAAGCAGTACATGAAGAAATTTCAAATATTAATTTCATCAAGTAAAAGAATTACGTTTTACAGATTTGCACCAGTAAATGGTTTATTCTTGAATCGTTATCTAGATTTAGTCAGGGGTTATCCAAAATACAGTAGGGTTAATACAAATTTTTAGCAAATATTATTGATCTAGATAGATCAAATATGTTCAGCTGCATACCAACAAGTAATACCAATTCCAATAACTACATACCACTTGAAATTACTCTTATTCATGAAAATATTCGGTGAGGCTAATTCGCCATTTGAGTAATTAGTCAAACGAATTTTTCTCATTTGAAATGCCTGACCAATCAAGCCTATAGTTAAAAGAATTATTCCAATAAAGCCCAAAGTCCATTCCATGCTACAATGCCCAGTTTATCTGATATGTATTTTCCAAATATAATATGACTATATTAAAAATAATTCTTTAAATTACCAGAGTTGTTTTTGTTTCCTATGATAGAGACGGGTAAAATATGGATGAATGGAAAATTAGTGCCATTCAAAGATGCTAAAGTCCATGTGTTAACCCATGCATTGCATTATTCAACATCAATTTTTGAAGGGATAAGATGCTATGATACTCCAAATGGTTCTGCAGTATTTAGATTACCAGAGCACGTGGACAGATTATTCAAATCTGCAAAATTATATTCAATGAAAATGGAATATACAAAAAAAGAAATTTCAGATGCTATTTTACAAACGATTAAAGCTAGTGGGTTAAAAGAAGCATACATCAGGCCATTAGCATATTATGGTTATGGAACAATGGGATTAACTCCCACTACAAACAAAGTGGACATGTCAATTGCATGTTGGGAATGGAAGATGGGAGAGTCAAAAGCAGGTAAATTTTCAGGATCAAAATGTAAAGTTTCAAGTTGGGTAAAAATTGATTCAAGGTCTCAACCAATGCAAGCAAAAGCAGCATCAAACTATGCAAATGCAGCTCTTGCAAGAATGGAAGCATTAGAAAATGGATATGATGAAGCAATTATGTTAAATTCACAAGGAAAAGTTGCAGAAGGTAGTGCTGAAAACATATTCATAATTAAAGATGATATTATTCAAACACCACCACTTTCAGCAGGAGGGTTAGATGGGATTACAAGAGACAGCATTATACAAATTATTGAAGAAAACAATGGGTTTGTAATTGAACGTGATCTAGAGAGAGATGATCTCTATACCGCAGATGAAATTTTTATGACTGGTACTGCTGCAGAAGTAAAATCAGTTACACAGATAGATAAAGTCAAAATTGGAACTGGAAAGATGGGAAGTGCAACTAGAGCAATACAAAAATCATATGCAGATGTAGTAATGAGTAAAGATGAAAGATTTTTGCAATGGTTAACATTTATTTAATTTCAAAGAACTTTTTTATCCATAAAAAATATTAAAAATTATGGATTCATGTGCAACTGGAGATACACCAGAAATTTGTTGGTTTTGTAGAAAAGGACGTCACGATGATTGTATGAAAAATATTCCAACACAAGGAAAATCAGATGGACCGCATGATTGTACTTTTGATACAAAATTAATTCCATGTAAATGTCAACATTAGGAAAGAGAAGTATTAACAAATACAGCTTTAGTTAAAAAATTATATGCAATATGATGAAGAATTTTGGAATAAATATGCTGATGAAAATGAATCAAGATATAATGAAGAATTTGCAAAATATGTTAGAGATTTAGCCAGTTCTTTACCAGGTGTACAGAGTGTTTTAGAGATAGGTTGCGGTACAGGAATTGATTTAAGATTATTTTCAGATTCATTTCAATTACACGGGGTTGATCTAAATGAACACGCATTAGAAATTGCAAAAGAAAAATTATCTAATGCACATTTTCAAAAAGGAGATATAACCAAATTGCCATTTGAGGATTCCTCAATAGATTTTGTATTTACACATGGATTAATGAATTATCTAGATGATGATGTATTAGGAAAAGGGGTTGCAGAGATGTTTAGAGTATCTAAAAAATGGATAATGCATTGTGAGAAATATGAAAAAACTGAAAATATGATTGATAAAAATCATAAATTTCAAAATATGGGAGAAAAATGGTTAGATTATAAAATAAAACTTGTTAGTGATGTAGACTTGCACGAAGATTATGGGCAAGAGCA
>LIAL01000005.1 GCA_001437625.1 Nitrosopumilus sp. BACL13 MAG-121220-bin23 | reverse complement strand
TCAAAACTATAATTCTGTAAAACGTGATGGAGATATTATTTTAGTTAATGCAAATGATCCAGTTTTTGCATCATCAGCTATCAATTTACTTTTTGGTATTGAAAAAATTGCTATTGCAAGACAAATAAAAAATAATTTTCAAAATATTATTTTAGAAATTACATCAATTGGAGGTAATTTATTATTAAAAGGAGAAAGGTTTCTTGTTAAAGTAGAAGGAATATCTAAAGGATTTCTTGTTAAAGATATTGAAATTGCTGCTACATCAAACATCATAGAAAAAAAATCAAATTTAGAAGCTCATCCTGGAACAGATGAAAATTTTGATAAATTATTATACACATATTTAACAAAAAATAATGCATACATTTGCATTTTTTTAGATACTGGTAGAGGTGGAATTCCATATCAATCACAAAATCAACAAACAATTTGTGCAATTTATGATGAAATATCTGCAGTTTCTTGTTATGAAACAATTAAGCAAGGATATGATACAAAAATTATAATTTGTTACAGACAAAAATCTGAACTAATGAATTTAGCAAAAATAATTAATCAAATTATTCCAAGACTAGTACAAAATAAAATTGAATTAGAATTTTATCATTTAAAAATAAAACCAAATGGAATTAAAAATTATTTAATTTATGTAAATTCAATATTAGAAATAATGTTAAGTTATTCAAATAATCGTATATCCCTAGCTTTATCACCGCTAATATTTTCTGCAAATTTTATTGATAATTCATTAAATCATGTATTTAGTAAAAAGAAAATTCCAATAATTCCACTGACAGGTGTAGATAATCAACTATTTGAAGAAGCAAAAGAAATTGGATTGGAACGAAATATCAAAAAATTAGAAAAAATAGTCAGTATTACTTCAAATGAGATTCCCATTTATTCAAAAACAGAAGTAACATCTGCGCTCAAAACAAAGCAAATAATTTCTCTGAAGTTAGGACCAAACAATGTTCATGATATTTTAGACTCATTAGAACAAAATCATTGAAATTTTAAACAGTATATTTAATTAAAAATTATGTTCAAAATAGGAGAATTCATCTATCCGTGGGGAAGCGGTCATTATTCTCGAATGATGAGACTAAATGATGCATTATCAAATGAAATTAAAGATGAATTAGAAGTTCATTTTTCAAGTAAAGATCATGTTTATCAAAAATTATTAAAAAAATTTCCAGATAAAAAAGATAAAATTCATGAAATTTTAATGCCAACTCCAATTGACGGAAAATTTGGTCCTAGTATTTCAAAATCATTGATCAATATAGTATTACCAATCCAAAATAATCCTTCATTAATAAAACAAATTATGAATTATTTAAGAGAAGAAAGAAAACTATACAATAAAGAAAAATTTGATTTGGTGATAAATGATGGAGATATGGGTTCAAATATTTTAGCAAATAATAGAAACATCCCAAGTTTATTTGTAACAAATCAATTTAGACCAAAATTATATAATTCAAGATCATATCTTTATCCATCACTAATTTTTATAGCAAAACAAATCAATAAAGCATCAAAAATTCTTGTTGCAGATTCACCGCCACCATATACTATGTGTGAATATAATCTAAATTTTATAAAAGAAGCAGAAGAAAAAGTAGTTTATGTTGGACATTTTACAAATAGTAAAAAAAATAAAAATGAAAAAGAAACAGATTTGGAAAAATTAGTAAAAAATAATGAATTTGGTTATTGGATGAGAACTGGAAATAAATCAGCTAATGATGCAACGGGTGAAAGATATAACGAAGTTTTTAGCAAAAATGAAATGATAAAAGAAAAAAGAATTATCTCACATGCTAGAAATGAATCAAGTATTGATTCAGTAATTGGAAAAAATGGTAAAAAATATTCGATTTCAGATGCTTTAGAAAAGAAAATAGATTGGATACAAATTGATATTGGTTTTCTTTCAGAACAAGAAAAAAATACAGTTTTAGATTTATGTAAATATGCAGTTGTAAATGGTTCCCATACAGTAATGGGTGAAATAATGGGTGAAAAAGCAAAACCAATAATTGGAATTCCAATTCATGATGAAAATACAAATAATATCAAATGGGCTGATGAGAAAAAATTAGGAATTTTAGTTTCAAAAACAGAACAAGTGGTAGGTGCTATTTCTAAAATTAAAGAAAATTATGAAATATTTGAAGAGAATTTAAGTGAATTTTCAAAGAATTTTGTACCTAATGGTGCTGAAAATTCAGCAAAAATTGCAAGGCAAATCTTAGAAGAAAAGAGATAATAGATTATTTTAGATAATTTTATCATCCGGCACGCGGGATATCGATGGGCGAACGGACCGCAAGGAATGATGAAAAAATCCGCGTGCAGGATAAAATATCGATCAAGAAAGAACGTGCGAACGCTTTTATGGAAAAAATTAATTTAAATTTCATTGGTTGTTTGTCCTGAATGTACAGCAAGAGCAAAGAAGAAAATTCTAGCTAAATATGAAGAAGATGTAGAAGAAGAAAATAGGGATAAACAAGATCTTTACAAATTATTTGATGAAGTTGAAATTCCAATGGAAATGGATAAAAATACAAAAAATTTTATTTGTAAAAAATGTGGATTATACGCATCAAGAGAACAAATATCAGATATTAGATACAAATTAAATCAAAAAGAAAAAACACGTGATGATAAACATGATGATTATCTTGAATGGTGGTCAAAAAGTAAAAAAGATAAAAATTTAGATAGTTAGTGGTGATTTAACAATGGTAAAAAAGAAAGACGATATTCCAGAATGGGTTACTGATGAAATTCAGAATGCTAAATTTGAAAAACCAAAAAAAATGAAAATATCGGGATATGTTCTAGAGATGTATCAAGAAGATAATAAAATCGATACTCAATTGTATGATCCCGTAGAAGATGGAAGACAAATCGTTACAATGGATGTATCAGAAAAAATTAAAATTTCAGAATTAGAAAAAGGAATTGTTTATGAATTTACTTTTGAACAGCACAAAGCACCATTAAGTAAAAAAGTTTCAGAGTTTTTGGAAAAAGAAAAAGAAATTGAAATGAGTGCAATTTATGATTTTAAATTAAAATCAATTAAATTGATAGATGAAAGTGATTCTAGTCAAGCCTCAGAAGATAATATAGAAGAATAAAACTAATCAGGTTTTGTAGAATCTAATTGTTTTTTGAAAGATTTTCCTAAAATAGGATTAATAAAATAAGGAAATGTATGTTTTAGCCAGACTGCAACACGTACTATTGATGGAGTAATGATTTCAAGTCTAGATGAATCTGCAGCTTTTAGAATTGCTTTAGCAACGGTTTTAGAATCAAGGGATGTTGGCGAGTATTTTGGCATTTTTTCAAAAGATGGATGATTAAAAAAATCAGTTTTTACCATTATTGGACTAACAACTGTAATTCCAACTCCAGTTCCAGCAAGTTCATGTTTAAGACCTTCAGAAAATCCTAACATTGCAAATTTTGATGCACAGTATGAAGCAATTCCAGGTAATCCAAAGCTTGCTGCAACAGATGCTACATTCACTATATGTCCAGATTTTTTCTTTAGCATTAATGGAAGAAAATTTTTTGTACAATAAACCATACCAAAATAATTAGTCTCCATTTGAGATTCAATCTCATCTATTGAAAGATCAAATATAGAACCATAAATTGCAAAACCAGCATTATTTACTAAAATATCAATGGAAGTAAATTTTGCAATAACAATTTTAGACATTTCTACTACTTGATCTTTTTTTGAAACATCGCAGACACAAACTAATGTATTTACATTAAATTGTTTTAATTCATTTTCTACCTGTTCAAGCTTGTTTTTTCTTCTTGCAACTAAAATAATACTTGAACCTAATTTTGCAAATTCTATTGCAGTTTGTTTACCAATTCCAGATGATGCTCCTGTGATTAAAACTACTTTATTTTTAAAATCCATAAATAAAAAAAATCATTTAATGATAAAGTGGTTTCTATTCATTCAGTGTTTTTGGAATTTTACTCAAGGCTAATTTTACTAATAATATCCACGTAATTGCTATTGGAACATAATATGTTGCAATTCTCCAACCAATTACAGCATCCCAACCTACAATTCCTTCATTTATAGTAAAATCAAATGGATTTAGATTATTTAGATAAGATATGATACCAAATTCAGCTAAACCTGAACCACCAATAGTAATTGGTAGATTTCCAATTGCATTTGCACCCATAACTGCCATTATTGAATCAAATGGGTTAATTACTAATCCGGTTCCCATTGCTATAATCATAAAAGATATTCCATAAAATGACCATGATGCAAGTGAAAAAAAGAATGAAACTGTAAATATTTTTTTAGATTCAGGAGTTTGTATATTCTCTCTAATCATGGTGCATGTTTCTTTCATCCAATCATTTGTTTGATTAATAATTTTACTTCCTTTTTCTTTTCCTAGTTTTTTAACAAGTATTTCTAAAATATTTGGAACTTGAAATGTATGTTTAGAAGATAAAAAGAACATTGCCATCCATACAGATGTAATAGAAATACTAGTAGCTAAAATAACAATTCCAACAAGATAGGCTCCATTCAATAATGCAATTACTCCTGCCAACATAGATAACAAACCTGCTGCAAGTACTTCAGTTACAATATCAACAAGTGCAATCCAGGTGGCCTTTGAAAGTTCTACTCCCTTTTTCTTCAAATAATAAATTACAATAAATTCTGCTCCAATGAACATTGGAGTTGTAAATTTAATAAATTCACTACCGACTCTAACACCAATTAATTTTAAAAATGAATCAGTGTTACCAAGATATTTTTTTGTAATATATGCAAATTTTATTCCTTGTAAAACTAGTTTAATCATCATTGCAATTATAGCTCCAATAAATGGAAAAAGACCAATTGCTAGAATATCATCAATTTGAATATCAAATTGAATGGCAATAATCAAAATAGGGATTAAAGTAACAGGTATGGCTACTAGTCTCCAATTCATTTGATATTTTTTTCAAAGAATCAAATATGAAAGTTGATGAAAATTTAGTCATTAAATTATCGTGCCTAAAAATAGGCATAAAAAACATGATTAAATTGGTATTTTATCAATTTTTGACTAATTTAGAATAATTATAAAATAAATTTTTGACTAAAAAATTTCTTTAAAAATCATCTAGTTTGAAATATAAGCAAAGAGAAGAAATCAAGACAAGATTGAAAACAATTTTTGTTACTGGAACAGCTGGTTCAGGAAAATCATCACTTACATCAAAACTACTTGAATATTATACAAGAAATGGAGCAAATGTCGCGGTCTTAAATTTAGATCCTGGTGTTGAAAGTATGCCATACAATTGTGATGTAGATGTTAGAGATTATGTGGATTATGTTTCAATAATGCAACAGTACAGTTTGGGACCAAATGGAGCATTAGTAATGGCAAATGACTTGATTGCATCAAAGATTGATGAAATACAAAATGAAGTAGATCAAATAAATCCAGATTATCTAATTGTCGATACACCAGGTCAGATTGAATTATTTGCATATCGTTCTAGTGGTCGTTTTATTGTAGATAATCTTAGATCTGATGAAAAAACAAGTATTTTTCTTTTTGATGGCTCAATAGTTACTACACCTGTAAATTTTGTTTCAATTGCATTACTTGCAACATCAATTAGATTACGACTTAATTTACCAACAATAAATGCAATAACAAAAACAGATGTAATAGATACTAAACTAAAAGATATACTACAATGGTCAACAAGCTTGAGTACATTAGAAAATGCAATTTCTAAAGATACAGATGGTGAAACATATGCATTGACTACAAGTATTTTACGAGGATTAAATCTTAATGGATTTGCACAAGGGTTAATTCCAATTTCAAATTTAACGGGTGAAGGTATTGTTAATCTTGAGAGTGCACTGAGTAGAATTCTCAATTTGGGTGAAGAGGTAGAAGGGTAGTTGGTAACAAAAATTACAGTTAGAGCACCATCATCTACAGCTAATTTGGGACCAGGATTTGATACATTTGGACTAGCAATAGATGCATTTTATGATGAAGTTACATTAACAAAAATAAAAAGTGGAATTACAATAATTACAGATGATGATATTCCTACAAATCCAGAAAATAACACTGCAGGATTAGTAATAAAAAACATGAAAAATGAATTAAAAATTAAAGATGGTATTGAAATTAAAATAAAAAAAGGAATACCTGCTGGATTTGGAATGGGTAGTAGTGCTGGATCTGCTGCTGCAACTGCAGTTGCGTTTGATAAATTATTTAAATTAAAACTAAATCCAAATTCTTTAGTAAAATATGCAGGGTTTGGTGAAAAAGCAAGTGCCGGATCAATTCATTATGATAATGTTGCAGCCTCAGTTTTAGGAGGATTTGTTATTGTTAAAACAGATCCATTAGATGTAATTACAATAGATCCACCTATGAATCTAAGAATGTGTATTGCAGTTCCAAAAATTGATGTTCCAAAAAATAAAACA
Source organism: Nitrosopumilus sp. BACL13 MAG-121220-bin23 (assembly GCA_001437625.1). Taxonomy (GTDB): domain Archaea; phylum Thermoproteota; class Nitrososphaeria; order Nitrososphaerales; family Nitrosopumilaceae; genus Nitrosopumilus. The sequence goes on along the minus strand of LIAL01000005.1, from coordinate 20,772 downwards.
AAGGTTTCAAGAGGAGTACTTCCTAAAAAAATAAAATTAACTGATGCTGTTTTGAATATATCAAATGCGTCATCAATTGTTGTAGGATTTATGAAAAAAGATCCTGAATTAATCGGAAATTCAATTAAAGATGTAATTGTAGAGCCTGCAAGACAACACATGATTCCAGGATATCAAAAAGTTAAACAAAATGCACTAAAAGCAGGTGCATATGGTGTTACAATTAGTGGTGCAGGACCATCAGTAATTGCATTTTCAAAAAATTCATTTAACTTGAAAAAAATTAGTAATGCAATGTCAAAAGGATTTGCATCTGTAAATATTGAATGTCAAACAATAATATGCAAACCCAGTAAAGGTGCAATGCATATAAAAAATAATTAGATGATAAATTATGAAAAAAGCTGTTATTGTATTTAGTGGAGGGATTGATTCTGTATGTTCAGTTTCATTTTTAAAATCAAAATATGAATTATATGGAATTACATTCTCGTATGGACAAAAAGCTAACATGGAAATCGCTGCAGCAAAATCTTTTGCAAAAAAACTGGGATTAAAAGAACATAAAATAATCGATATTGGTTTTATGAAAAATCTTTATGGAAATTCAAATGTTTTAACAAGTTCAAAAAGAAAAATTCCAACTAAATTTGAATATTCAATTGTAGTTCCAATTAGAAATGCAGTATTTCTTTCAATAGCATCTGCATGGGCTTTTACACTTAATGCATCTCTCGTTGCATATGGTGCACATACAGGGGATACAAATTATCCTGATTGTAGACCAAAATTTGCAAAAAAATTAGAAAATGCGTTTAATGAAGGAGAAATTGATGGAATTAATTCAAAATTACGAAAAAGTATTGAAATTTGGTCACCATATCGTAAGGGATTATCAAAAAGTGATTTATTAAAAACAGGGATAAAAAATTTAGGGGATTCAATTTTTAAAACTTGGAGTTGTTATTCAAATAAAAAATATCACTGCGGAATTTGTGAATCTTGTAATAATAGAAAAATTGCATTTAAAGAAGCTAAAATTAAAGATAAAACAAAATATTTGAAATAGATATAGACTATTTATTTTAAAATTTTCTTTTTTAGAATTAATCCTCTAATTACAACATACCAAACTAAAAAGAATGTTCCAAAAATTCCTGTAATAAGGTAATTATGTATTTCTGGAGTTAGGCCTTCAATAGAATTAGTAATTTTAACGGATGCTAGAAAAGCAATTACAATAAGAGCAACACATTCTATTGCATACCAGGTCCAATTAGGCCAAGATTCTTTTGGAATGTGAATATACGGATTTGCTTTTCCCATATTAATAATGAAAAATATTGATTATTTAATTTTTGAGTATTATGGGAAAGATGAATTTGAAGCACGTTTTTTAATTAGTGTCATAATACTCTCTTTTTCTTCCTTATTTTCATAAATTCCTCTAAATGCAGAGGAGGAAAGAGTTGCATCATTTCTAACTCCACGCATTTTCATACAAAGATGTTCAGCATCAGCAAAAACTACTACACCTTTTACTCCTTGAGAGTATAACTCATCAGCAATATTTTTTGTTAAACGCTCTTGAATTTGTAATCTTTTTGAATATTTTTCAACTAATCTTACTAGTTTAGATATTCCAAAAACTCTACCATTTGGAGAATATGCAATGTGAATTTTTCCATAAAATGGCAACATATGATGCTCACACATAGAATAAAATTGAATATCTCGTGCAATTACTACATCAGAGTCTTCAGAAAATTGTACAGATAATTGTGAATCTGAATCATATCCAGCAAAAATTTCTTTATACATACTTGCAATTCTTTTAGGAGTCTCTCTTAGGCCTTCACGAGTTGGATCTTCACCCAGCTCAATAATTAATTCTCTAACAAGTTTTTGTACACGTTCATCATCCATTTTATTTTTATCCTTTTTTTCTAGTATTTGAACGTAATCTGATTTTTACACACGTGCTAATCTTATGGGGCTCCAATGAATTTGTGTAATTGTGGAACTACTTTAACATCAATATAATGAGGGAATACTATATCATACAAATTTAATAAAAGATCTAACGATGGTTCAGAAATACCATATGTAGGTTGGATTACAAATCCATCAATATTCTCTTTTGAAATTATATTAAAAATTTGATCCACTAATTCTTTGAACTCATCTAATTGGGTTTTAGAACTAACTACAATTTTGATATAAGTTATTTTTTTTGATTTTACAGATGATTCAAGACATTTCATAGTATGACCAATTAATTTGTCATAATTTTTAGGATCAGCAAAATCAGAATCTTTGGTTTTAAATTCAATTTTAACAATATCAATAAAAGGTAAAACATGATTAAATCGATCGATGTCAAAGCATGATGATTCAAGATATGTGGGGATTTTTTTATTTTGAATGTGTTTAGCAAGTTCTGCAACTGCTTGATGTTGAATTAATGGATCACCACCAGTGAAATTTACTTTGTAAGTTTGATTTTGTAAATTAGAATCAATTAATTCATTAGCTTCTTCAATTGTATATTCTGTACCAGAATCAAGAGGTAATGATTCCTTAGTATCACAATAAAAACATGTGAAAGGGCACCCTGCAAGTCTAACAAAAAGAGTCTTTGTACCATAAAGAATTCCTTCCCCTTCTACAGACGTAAATATCTCAAATAATCTTACTTTCAATTAATAATTCTAATTTTTTTCATTATTTATTTAATCAGTTTGTACTAACTAGTGCATTACAGGTTCTTTTGTATAAAATAATCCAGAAATAAAGAAAACTACACCTAAAATTCCAATAGTACTTCCAATCAATTCTACTTGATTTTGTAATTCCCCTGCAAGTGGAGACCATAACCAAGCCATTAAGACACCAACTATAATCATTGGAATTCCTACGCCTAGTATAATTGATTTGGAAACCATGTTAGAAATTCTTTAGAAAATGTATATGAAGCTTATGTTATTCGTATCGAATAACCAATATTTTCCATTAATCCTTGTAGTTCAGCAAATATCACTTTAGCATCATTAATTTGATTTTTTGAAACTAACTCCCTAATTTCAAGAATTAATTCATGGCCTTTATCAATTTGAGTTTGATCTATACCATCATCTTGGGCTTTTGTTAATTGTTTATCAACTTGATCAAGTAATCTATCAAAAAATCTCTTAATGAAATCAGATCTTTGTTCTAGAGCAGATTCGCGTATATCATTTTTAATAGAATCAAGAATAATTTTTATTTTCTTAATACCAAGATTTACTTCATTTAGATCATTAACTTGTTTACGTAATTCTTGAATTAAATCATAAATTTTAATAAAATCAGATTCTACATCAGTATTATATTTTTTAGAAATTGTTTCTAAAGTTTTAACATATTTTTCTAATCTATCAATTTCACTGTTTAAATCCTTATTAGATTTATCAGATACTACTACTACTACTACTTTTTCTGAAGATTGAGAAATTATTCTAGAAATTTGCATAAATGAATTCATTGCTAAAAGAAAATCTTGCTTTGCTTTTTCAATATCATTAGGTAAAGATTCATCTAGTGAAGATACAGCCCCATGGCCTTTATCATATAAAATTTGTAAATTATTTGGAATTTGATCCGCATATACTCTATCTAATTGATTTACAATTTGTTTATCTGCTTGTACAGCAATACGTAACAAAATACTTGGATCATTTTGTGCGTATGCACCATCAACTAATGATGGAGATACTGTACCAAAAATTAAAACAATTATTGTAAATATTGCTAATTTTTTCATTCCTCATACTCCATATTCTTACGTAATTTTACTAAATTTTGTAAATCTTTCTTTTCAATTTCAATAACTCCTTCACGTTCCAATCTTTTTACCGCACGCCACATAGTAGTTCTTGGTTGCAAGAATTTTTTACGTAATTCACTTTCTAATGCTTCTCCTCCATTATTAAAAATAAATTTCACTAATTCTTTATCATCCTCACGAAGATCTGATTTTAATTTAAAAATTGTTTCAAGATCTAAAGTAGTATTTTTTTTAGTTGTTTGGTTATCTTCTATTAATTTATGATTTTTTTGTTTAGTACGAAAAACTATTACAGATCCAATTAAAATAATTATTAATGCTCCAACAATTACGGCATATGAAAAATAATTTGTTTCAATTTTTGGATCAGGTATTGAAATAGTATTACCAAACAAATAATCAATTTCAGTTTTACCTGGAGATAAAGTTAATTGGTTTTGATCATTAATTATTTTCATATTAATTGGAAGATTAATCATTCCAACAATCACAGAATTTTTTGGTAAAAGTAGTGTAAAATTAGAAGGGGAATCTAAAGAAAAAGTCCAAAGTCTACCTTGTTTAGATACTAAATCATGAATATCATAATCGATAGTAATAACTGATGAACCAAAAGTTTGAATTAAAACAGAATCATCCATAATACTAGTATCTAATAGAAATTCATTATCTCCTACTACAACTAAATTATCAATAGTACTTCCAAATAGATTTAATTCATAATCAGTAAGAAATGGATCAATATCAATTTCTGTAGAAATATGTGTAGAGCCATCAGGGTAAATTATTAGATCTAAATCTCTAGGAGAACTAAAGGAAGATTGGATTGGAAGTAAAGCTGCTACAATAATCATACTAGCTACCAAAAGAGGTGTTTTGACCATTGTATCAAGAATACTGTCATTCCTTACAAAAAGGATTCCATCGTCTCCTAGAGATTGTTTCAATTGGATTGGTTCGATAAATGAGGCCATCTGATCAATACCTTAGATTCATGCTTTCTACTAATAGTTGGAATTTTTTGAATTCCTGGAAAAAGTCTAGACCTTTTTCAGTAATTTGAAAGATTCTGTTTCTATCATTTTTGACTGATTCTACTAAGCCAGCTTCTACCAATTTCTCACATTTGTCTAATACTGCATAGTGAGATAGGTTGGCTTTTCGAGAGATTGCAGATACAATGATTCCATCACGACCACCGTTAGCGGTTACGTCTAAGATATCACCCATTATTCCCATTTCGGACCTGTATTGTTGTTTTGACATGTTATAGTATAGAATTCAGTAGTTTATGAGGAACATTTTGAAACTTCATAGCGGAACACAAGGCGGAACGCCCGTTTCAGTAAAAAAATCCCATGATTTTGGTAAAAATGAGTTTTTACTGGAAAAAAATTAGAAAACAGGCCTAGAAAATGCAATTAAAATTCATTCACAAGGTCAGTTTTGATATTCATAATAACTTTTTATTCCCATTTTCAATAGGAAATCATAAAATGTTTGATAAGTTCAAGGAAGATAAGGGAGGAGAGATGATGGAAGAAGAAAATACCAATGTATCTGAATCAGTAGAAACATCACCAAGTGGTGAATCTATTATTGGAATTGGTGAATTAATGGGAAAACGTGCAAAATTAGAAGAAGCAATTGATTATGTCGGTTTAATGATAAAAAATCTTAAAGATAAAAGAACTATGCTTGAAAAAGATATAGAAGAAGAATCAGTAGATATCAAAAATCTTAAAGAAAAATTACAAAAAGTTAGTGAATACATTGATGAAGAAAATAGAGGAATTCAAGAACTTACAGATAAAAGAATCAAAGTAGAAAATGAAGCTGATGAAGTGGGAGTAATAATTAATAATTTAAGAGATAAACTGGCAAATATTGATACAATTGTCGGTGAAGAAGGAAACAGAGTTAAACAAATTAAAGAAAGTAGTGATACTCTAGAAAGTTAAAAATTATAAAAATTTACTACTACTTGCCTGTTGACTACTTGATGGAACTGATGGAAACATTTCACCAGTTGAACTTTCTGCAACAGCAGATGCTTCTCTTAAAATTTTCTCAGATTCACTATTAGTTGATTCATCAATTCCAAATACTGCATCACCTGAGAAACTTTCAGTCATAAAACCTCCAAGCATTTCTGCCATTTGACCAATTTCTTGTTCAGCACCAGGCATTACTTTTCCAAGGGATGTTTTCAAATTCTTCATTAAGCCCATTGTTGGAATCATTGCAACAACCGTATCTCCAAGATCACTACAAGTAGATAATCGTAATTCAATTTGCTCTAATGCAATTCGTGCATTGCTCAAAATTTTTGTAACTTTACGAATTTCAGCTAATTCATTACCTAAAACCTTACTAGTTTGAACATCATGATTTTGTATTGCAGTTACAATTCTTTGAAATAATTTAGCATCACGGTCTTGTAAACCGGTTAACATTGAATCTAATTTTTTAATTTGTAATTGTAATTTTTTAATTCCTTCTTGAACTCGTGGTTTTAATGCACTTTTAGGCTTGATTGCATCATTTATTTTTTCAGTAATTCCTACTTTTGGTTGTTTTGACCATTTAGTTTCAAGACCAGTCATATGTTTAATTTTTAAATTTATACTTAATTTCAAGTGTAAAAATTGCTTAACAGTACGTGAAATTTAGTTAGCTAAAATTGAAAATATTTTTTATGATGGAATTTGCAATTTAATCTATGAATAAAAAAAGTATTAGGATTTTAATAATTTTGGGCGTAGTAATTTTGGGCGTATCTATTTCAATGGATTCTAAAGAAGAAAATGATGATATTGTATTTCACATAACTTTAGCAGATCCTGAACTATATACTAATGGAATTTACACAAATAATTTTACAATTGAATCTGGCACATATTTTTTTAGATTTGTCCCAAATGGAAGTAGTCCTCAAATCTTATCAATAAAATTAAGTGGTCAAAATTATACTTTTATAGAAAATTTTAATCTGAAAGGCATACCACATGAATCAGAAACTTCAAAATATTTTACATGGGAATATGAAGGAGAGAAAAACGTCACAGTTGATTCAATGGAAGAAATTACAATTGTAATTAATTCAAATGGTAATGTAATGGGTTCAGTATCTGTAGATATTATTAAGAAAAAAGGTGATGAATCTATAAAATAGATTCACATGAATTTAATACAACCCAAAATTACAAAATATTATGAAAGATAAAAAATTTAGAGCTAAACTAATAATTCTCTTAGGTTCAATTTGGATAGTTATCACATTACCATTACCATGGATTATAAATAATCCAGCAGTTTCAGAGGCTCAATTTAACACCATACTTGGAATAATAGGAGTCATGTCAATTCCATTTATTATGTTAGGAGTTGCTTGGTCATTAAAGCCAGAATTAACAACATAAGGAAATCATAATTGAATAATATTCCAATTCCTGATAAAATTCCTGAATTAGATATTGCAATTAAGGCTGCACAAGAAGCAAGTAATGTAATTTTAGAAATTTATCAAAAAAATTACAATACATTCACAAAAACTGATAATTCACCAGTTACAGATGCAGATTTAAAAAGTAATAAAGTAATTAATGAAATTTTATCAAATACAAAATATTCAATACTTTCTGAAGAAGATATTGATGATCAAAGTAGATTATCAAAAGATATAATTTGGATTGTTGATCCACTTGATGGAACTTCTGATTTTATTGATAAGACTGGAGAGTTTACTGTAATGATTGCATTAATACAAAATAAAAAACCAATTCTTGGAGTTATCGCATGGCCAACAGAAAAAATATTATTTGTTGCACAAAAAAATTGTGGTGCTTTTAGATATTCAGATAATAAATGGGATAAAATTTCAGTCACTAAAATAGATAAACTATCTAAATGTAGAACAGTAGGATCTAGACATCATTTATCAGAAAAAGAAAAACAATTTATTAAAAAAATTGGAATTAAAGATTTTACAAGCATAGGTAGTTCATTGAAAGTTGGAAAAATTAGTTCAGGTCAAGCTGAAGCTTACATTACTACAACAAACAAAATGAAAGAATGGGATACAGCAGCATCTTATTGCATTGTTTCAGAAGCTGGTGGAAAAATGACAGATATGCTAGGAAATGATTTAACATACAATAACAAAAATGTGCATCATCAAAATGGAATTTTAGTTACTAACGGATTAATTCATGATAAAATAGTAGAAGAATTTAAAAAATTAGAGTAGGTTTCTTTCATTAAGAAAGTCCTTTATTTTGTTTGCACTATCTGAAAGTGATTCATGTTCAGTATCAATTACTAAATCTGCTTTTTCTGGAGCTTCGTAAGGATCATCAATTCCTGTAAATCCCTTAATCTCTCCTTTTCGTGCCTTGGCATACATGCCTTTGACATCTCGTTCTTCACATTTAGCTAATGAACACTTTACATACACTTCTGCAAACTGATCACCTGCAGCAATAATTTCCCTAGCATTTTCTCTATTCTCAGCATATGGTGATACTAGAGATACTATACTTGGAACACCATGATTTAACAAAAGCTTAGCTAAATGAGCAACTTTTTTGTTATGCTCATCACGTCCTGCTTTAGAAAAATCTTTAGGTGAAAACCATTCTCTTAATTCATCACCATCAAGCATTGCCAAATTTGGAATGTCCTTCTGCAAATCTTTTACAATGGTAGTCTTGCCTGAACAAGGAAGACCAGTCATCCAAAGAATGAAAGGTTTCATGAACAAAAATATTGAAATAACTAATAAAGAGTTTACGTTAATTTTGAACCCAATCTTGTTTTTCTAAATATTCAATTTCTTTAATCATGTCTTCCATTTTTTTTGAAATTGTCATAACAGATTTGAATTGCTCATACATTTCAAATTCTTCTTCTTTTGAAAGTACTTCTGCCTCAGCTTTATCAAAGAAATGTTCTTCCTTAGTCATATGATCCATGAGGTATATTGAATATGTTTTTAAAAATCTTGCAACAGGTTCTCGTGCATCTTCCCCATTTTTCCATCGTTTAACATGTTTTTTAATTTGTATTGCAATTCTTCTTGAAAATTCATGTTCAATTAGTAATGAACGTATTTCTTGTTTTAAATGATCATAACTTGCAACACAAGGAAAATACGAGTCTTCCTCGCGTGAATAATGAATGGAATCAAAAAATTCTTCAATAATTATTGTAATTTTTTCTAAATCAGATATAGGAATATTTTTGCCTGCATAAAGACTCGTATAGCATTTTATTATTACCTTATCTAAACGTCTAATCTGTTTATGATCTTCACGTAATGAATCAGTTGCACTCAATAATAAAAATTATTGTTACTATAGATTTAATGTTTTTCTAAAAATTGATTATATCTATGAAGAAAGAATTGATTAATTTTTAGAATCATCTGTTGGTTTTACAAATCCCCCATCTAGTTTTTTGTCAAGTTCATCTAATTCTTCTTCAATTACTTGATCATCTGTTGGTTTTACAAATCCCCCTTGAACTGAATCAGGTGGAGGTATTTTCTTTGATTTACCTAATCCTATTGTTGTAATGATAACTGATGATAAAATTATGAAAAATATCATTTGTGGATATAATTCCGCATTTGGTAATCCCATAGTTATTGGATACGTTGCAAGTACAGCAGCAGCTAAACCTCTTGGAATCATTGATTTTGTTACTGATTTATCTAATTTAGAAAATCCTTTTCTTAATACAGTTTTTACAAGACCCATTCTTCCAACATAGACTGCAATTGTCACTACAACTCCAAATATCACATATTCAATTTGTCCAAATGTTGCCATTAGCCCAACAAACACAAAGAAAAATGATCTTACCAAAAATGTTAATTGGTTATGTGTTGGATCATCTCTTTCAATTTTTGGAACTTTAAATCTAAGGATTTTAGAAAGATGTTTTTTATTGCCAATCATTAAACCAAATACTAGTGCTGTTAGTGCTCCCGACTCTCCAAATGAATTTGCCAAGAAAAACAAAACAAACAAAATTGCTAATGTAAGCATGTAAGCATGTTGAGCATTTCCAAATTTTGTTGAAATATACATCCAAGGTATACCAACACCAAATCCTAAAACTAAACCCACTACTACTGCTTTACCAATTGTTTCTTGTAATGTTTGTAAATCAAAATGACCTGCAAGAACTGCCTCAAACAAAATAAATGCAATAATGGTAGCAAGGATATCTGTTACCGCTGATTCAAAACTTAGTATTGATTTAGTCTCTTCTGAAATTCTAATATTTCTAACTAAACCAAAAACAATTGCAGAACTACTCCCTCCTACAATAGAAGCTAACAAAATACTTTCTAACCATGTCCATTCTAAAACATAATGTGTAGCAAGTGAAATTATTATCACTGATAAAATAAAACCAATAATAGCTAACGTAAATGAATAATGTGCAGTTTTAACAATATGTTTGATATCTAAATTTAATCCTCCATCAAACATGATAATTATCAATGCAAGTGCAGCAAAATATGGAACAACTTGAATTACAGCTTCAGCTTGAATTATACCTAATACTGGCCCTATTATTACTCCAAGAATCATTAAAAATGCTACATCTGGAATACCTGTTTTTTTAAAAAATGCTTCACCCGCAACCCCAAGAAATATTACAACACCTGCAGCAAGTAGTATTACATCTGCTGATGCAATAACTCCATCTTGTACTGTTAATCCAGTAATGAAATTTTGTAATTCTGTTAATTTATTTAAAATTAATGTTAAATCTATTTCCGATAATGATATATCTCCAATTTGACTTGTAATTAAATTTAAAATTGATAGAGTAATTGAATTCATTAATGACTATATCTATATCTACATGGATAAAAATTAATCAATTCTTTCTTTAATCTTTTCAAGATATTTGTTGCTGTAATGATTAAACATCTCAATTTTACTCTGATTCAAAGCCATTGCACCAGGTCTAGTGTTGATATGTTTTTCACAAATTTTGTGTTGTTCTAAAAGATCTTGTATATTTTCTTTTGAAATTGATTTTAATTTATCAAGTAAACTTACAAGTTCTTTCTCAAAAATAATTTTAATTTCAGTAATAGATGGCTCTGAACCAATAATTTCCTGAGTCATAATATTACCAAATACTTTTTTGTTTAATTCTAACAATATTTTAGCACTAAATTAGTGATATAAATTCAATTTGGTGAATTTTGGTATTAAAAATAATATTCAAGATGATTCACCTAGAAAATGTATAATATCATTAGTTACAACAACCGTTCTATCTTTTGGAACATGGTATAATTTTTTTGAACCATTTGGTGATTGAACAATAAGTTTCGAATATGGATCTTTGATAGACTTGTAGAGAATTCCTTTATCTCCAACTGATTGAGACCAATGAATTCCTTGAACAAATGAAATTGTTTGAAATTTTATTACCTGATATGAATAAACCATTTTCAATTAATTATTAATAATTGCACTCATTAAGGATTTGCCTCCAATTAAGGCGGCAATAGATAATCCTACATTTGCTAGAATATTTACAATTAATGAAACATATTGATTATTTTCAAGTAAATTACTAGAATCAAGTGCAAATGCAGACATTGTAGTTAATGATCCACAAAATCCTACAGCAGCAAAAAGAGAATATTTACTATCAAGATGCCATTGTTGTGAGAGTACAACAAATACTCCTAGAATAAATGCTCCAGCAACATTAACCATCAAAACGTTAACAGGTAAAGTATTGAAAAGTAATGGAGATTCAGTAAGTTTGTATCTTAGAAATGCACCAAGTGCAGAACCCACTCCAAGTAAAATAAATTCTAAACCTTTCATTTACTATAAAATTATGATTAGAGGTTATTAGTTGTATTATGAAAAACAAACACCCATAGTTTTTATAGCTTAGCCTAACATTTCAACATATGACAATTAAACTAAGATGTAGTGATTATGGTTATGAATGTGATCTAGTTTTGGATGAAGAATTAACTATAGGTTTAATTAAAAAATTAAGAGATCATTTTGAAGAAGAACATGGACTTGATTATACTATTGAAGCAGTTACACAAATGATTACAAATCGTGGGCATTCTTTAGAATCAATTAAAAAATAAAAAAATATTTAATTTTATTTTGGCATATTTACTAATACAATAATTGCAGCACATACACCCATTAATGCAAACATGTATTTTCTATACTTTGGATCACTTGTTCTCATAGTATTATTCTAAAAGTAATAGGATTTAAAAATTAATATTATTTTTAAGAAGTAGATAATTTACCTAAAACAATATTTCTAACTTTAACCATCTTTCTTGCAAGCATAAATCCAGCACCAGTCATAGAACTTCCAACAATAATATGTAATATGTTAGCATCTTGTTGTGGTGCAACAACTACAACATATGCAAGACCAGCAATCATCAGTAATACACCAAAAGCTGCAAAAATAGCCATCATTATTGGAATTCTAGAAGGTACAGGAGGGAAGTAAGGCTCCTCTGTATATTTAGCAGAAGTTGCTTCAATATCTACAAGATCTTTACAAACATTACAACAACGATGACGTTTTTTATTTTGCCATGTTGTAGTTAAGAAAAAGAAATCTTGATGACATGAATCACATGATCTCTTAGGAAGGGTAATTTTGCCGTGATCATCAAAGTCCTGGCCAATTTCTTTCATACATTCCTTACAAAAATATCCAGAAACACGCCATTGTTTTTGAAAATTATATTTTTTAAAACCTAGTGCAACATTACACCCAGTACAAGAAGTCATTATGCTCCTTGAGATTTCTTTCCACTAAATACTTGTGCTATTCCCTTTCTTGCCTCAATTATTGGTAAGAATATGATAATTGCTGATGCAATTGATACCCAGATAATTGAGATTGCTACCCAGATAGAATAAGATCCTAGTTCGAATACATATCCTGATGCAATTAATGGCATTGGCCATACGATGATTAGTATTAAAGCCATAATACCTCCACCTCTTACACTGAACTTGAAGGCTTTCTTCAATGTCTCATCATCTTCTTCCTGTTGTGTTGCAGAGATTTCGACAAGAGTAATCTTAGTTTTAAGATCATTCCAATCGAATGGTTTACCTTTGGCTGCAAGACTTCCAATTATTGCAATTAGGCCACCGGAAATAATTGCTGTAATGTTTGCAAATAGCATAGAGTAATTGTTACCAAGACTAGCAAGGTCAACAACACCATTGTATTCTGGTAAAGAGGCTGCTGTTGCTACCCATACAGTTGTTGAACATAACAAACCAATAACCGCTCCACCTGTTGCGGCAACTTTGTTAGTTTTGGACCACAGTATTGTAAGTGCAATCGGAACTACTGCTGAACCAATCAAGATACCCATTGCTAAGTAGACGAATCCAAGACTTAGACCCATTCCAAGTAGTACAACAGCTAGACCACCCATACCAAGCCCAAACGCAACAATTGTCGCTCTGGATACTTTGACAAGTTGTTTACCTGTAGCATTTGGATTCTTGTATGTTCTATACAGATCATATGTTACGATTGAAGATACTGCAATTAATTCTGCAGATCCTGCAGAAGTTACTGCCATGAATAACATTGCTAATACCAAAATTGCTCCAATTTCACCCATTAGTGCAGTTGCTGCTGCTGGAACTACTAAGCCCATTTGAGCTTGTTGCATTGTAATATCTACATCAAGCGCTACCGCCGTCAGACCCATCGTAGTTGCAAGTGTAAATGGAATTGCAAACCAACAAAGTCCACCAAGTAAGAAACCTTTTACAGTTGATGATGGCTTAGCAGCAATTGCTCGTTGCCAATATGCTTGATCCACAAAGACAGTTCCAAAGTTTCCAACTATGTTAATGATACCAAACATCAATCCACCAGCTGATGCCATAGTCAAGAATGCACCTGCAGCATTACCCTCAACAGGTGTTAGTTCAGCTGCCTTTACTAATTTATCATACATTCCATCTATACCACCAGTAATGTCAGTGTTAATGTAGACTGCTGAAACAAAAATCAATATTGTAACGAATATGATAATAGTGTGCATATAATCTGCAACAAATGTTGCCTTTAATCCTCCAACTAAAGTGTAAATCATAACACCAACTGGAATTAAGAAGGCTGCTATTGAAATATCCATTCCAGTTAAACCATTTACAACTGCTGAACCACCAAGTAGAAGCATTGCAGTTACAATCATGTTAGTCATTAATGCAAATATCAAGAATACTTTGTGAGAACCGTTACCATATCTTGCACGAATAATTTCTAAGAAAGTATGTGCATTTGGTGCTTTTCGTTTTAATTCAATAGCTAAAATTCCAAATAATAAAACTTGAATTGATGCACCTGCTGCGTACCAAAATGGACCACTGATACCATATTGATATGCTACAGTAGAAGATTGTAGTAAAGTTGCTGCCCATGTCCATGCTGAAACAATAGCTGCTGCAGTAAGACCAGTTTTGATAGTTCTTCCTGCTGTGTTAAACATTTCAGATGTTTGACTAACACCTAAGTATTTTTCTTCAATTTTTACTTCAATTGTAATAATTACAGCAAATACCATTCCTAAACCAACAACGATAGCCCAACCAATCCATTCTGGTAAAGCTTCGCCAACTGCAAAACCTTCAGAAATTGCACCTGCGGCATATGCAGATTGAGGAATACCAGAAACAGTAATGACAGCAATTAAAGCTAAAATTGAAAAGGCATAGATAGGCTTCACTTTAGACACTAACAAATCTAGTGATAAGATGTACTTAAGGATTTGAAAGAAGTAAATATTACATACATTAGATATGGTACTAGGAAAAATTATGTAATATTTTTAAAATAAATGATATAATCGACCTAAAGATAATTTTGTTGCAGGATCAGTTGTAGCAATTTTTCCATCAACTTTTACTTCATATGTTTCAGGATTTACATCAATATCGGGTGTTGCATCATTATATAACATATCTTTTTTTCCAATGGAACGACAATTTTTTACAGCAACTAATTTTTTATCACAATTAATTTTTTCTTGCATGCCATTATCCAATGCTAATTGAGATGTAAAAATTATAGATGTGGACTGAACAGCTTTACCAAATGATCCAAACATAGGTCGATACAATACTGGTTCTGTTGTTGGAATAGATGCATTTGGATCACCCATTAATGAATAAGCAATGAATCCACCTTTGATAATCATTTTAGGCTTTACACCAAAAAATTGTGGAGACCAAATAACAATATCAGCTAATCTTCCAGGCTGTAAGCTTCCAACATGATCAGAAATTCCATGTGTAATAGCAGGATTAATAGTAATTTTTGCAAGATATCGTTTTACTCTAAAATTATCATTTTGAGAATTATCTTCAGGTAAACTTCCAGTCATTTTTTTCATCTTATCTGCAGTTTGCCAATTTCTTGTAGTAACTTCTCCAACTCTTCCCATTGCTTGACTATCTGAAGACATCATACTAAGAACTCCAATGTCATGTAACACATCTTCTGCAGCAATCGTTTCACCTCTTATTCTAGATTCAGCAAATGATATGTCCTCAGGTACTGATGAATTAAGATGATGACAAACCATCATCATATCAAGATGTTCTGCTAAAGTGTTTACAGTAAATGGACGTGTTGGATTTGTTGAAGAAGGAAGAACATTAGATAAACTTGCAACTTTTAAAATATCAGGAGCATGTCCACCACCTGCACCTTCAGTATGATAAGTGTGAATTGTTCTACCTGCAATTGCCGCAATTGTATCATCAACAAATCCACATTCATTTAGAGTATCAGTGTGTATGGCAACTTGAGTATCAGTTTTATCAGCTACATTCAATGCAGAATTAATTGTTGCAGGAGTTGTTCCCCAATCTTCATGCAGTTTTAATCCACAAGCCCCAGCTTTAATTTGCTCAAATAATGCAATTTCAAGAGAATCATTTCCTTTTGCAAGAAAACCAAAATTCATTGGAAAATTATCTACAGCTTCTATCATTCTATGAATATTCCATTTTCCAGGAGTACATGTTGTAGCATTAGTTCCATCAGCAGGACCTGTTCCACCACCAATCATTGTTGTAGTTCCATTACAGATTGCATGTGTTACTTGTTGTGGAGAAATAAAATGAATATGAGAATCAATTGTACCAGGAGTACAAATCGTATTTTCTCCAGCAATAATTTCAGTATTAGATGAAATTATCATATCTACATCATCAGCAATATTTGGATTTCCTGCATTTCCAATACCTACAATTCTTCCATCTTTTACACCAATGTCAGCTTTGATAATTCCTAAAATAGGATCTAAAATTATTGCATTTGTAATAACAAGATCAAGTGAATCATTTCTAGATACTCCACTTGCTTGGCCCATTCCATCACGAACACTTTTCCCACCTCCAAAAACAGATTCATCACCATATTTGATCAAATCTTTTTCAATTTCAATAATCAAATCAGTGTCAGCAAGACGAACTCTGTCACCTGTTGTAGGACCAAACAAATCAACGTAATTTTTTCTAGGAATATTTAATGTCATAATTCCATACCTCGAAAGCCCTGTTCCCTTGCTTTAGAAAATGCTTCATCTTGTTTTTCAGATAATAAACCATTTACCAATCCACTAAATCCATAAACAATTCTTTTACCAGAAAATTCTGTTAATTCTATTTTTTTACTATCTCCAGGCTCAAATCTTATAGAAGTTCCAGCAGCAATGTTAAGATGAAATCCATAAGATTTTCTTCTTGAAAATTCTAACGCCTTGTTCACTTCAAAAAAATGTGCATGAGATCCAACTTGAATTGGTCTATCACCAGTATTTGTAACATTCAAAGTTATTGTAATTTTTTCAGCATTTGCAATTATTGGTTCTTCAGATAAAAAATATTCTCCAGGAATCATTTTAGTTTTCACCGATAGGATCATGAACAGTAACTAATTTTGTACCATCATCAAAAGTAGCTTCAACTTGTATAGAATGAATTAATTCTGGAACTCCTGGTAATACTTGATCTCTTTTTAAAACTTGTTTTCCAGAACTCATTAATTCTGGAACAGATCTTCCATCTCTTGCACCTTCCAATATATGATCAGCAAGAATAGCTACAGATTCTGGATGATTTAGTTTTAATCCTCTCCCTTGTCTTTTGCGTGCTAATTCTGCTGCAACAAAAATATTTAATTTTTCTAATTCTCTAGGTGTAAGCATCAATAGTTATTGTATTCAATTACCATATATAATAATTCAAAAAATAATTACAAAACTATAACTTTATCAAAATAAGAAAATAATCATGATAACAATTAATTCAATTTTAGGAAATATCTTCAAAGGAGAGAATTTTGAGGAAATAAATTTTGAGGAAATAAAAATTTCACGAATTGATTTAGAAAAAAGAATTCTGCGAAAAAAAACAAATGTAGGCACAGATATTGGAATTAATTTAGATTCAAGCATTAAGCTTCAGCACGGAGATATTATTGGTAATAATGAAACAAAAATTATTGTTAAACAAATTCCTGAAAAAGTAATTTTAGTAAAATTAAAAGAAAATAATCAAAATATAGCGATAATTTTAGGCCATATTATTGGAAATAGGCACAGACCAATTTCAATTGAGGATAAAATAATTCTATTTCCAATCCAAGAAGATTCAGAATTAGAAATATTTCAAAGATTATTCAAAGATATCATTGATCATGTTGAATTAAAAATAGAAGAAAAAATATTTTTGCCGCATACTAGCGCTGATGTACATGAACACTGATGAAATTAATGAGGAGCTTGCAATTATGCAGCTTTCTGATTCATTTTTTCCCACAGGACTTTATGCAACATCAAATGGATTAGAATTTCTTTTTTCTAAAAATGAAATTAAAGGAGTAGAAGATATTAAAAATATGATTAAAGTAAATATTGAACAACAAATAGGACCTTCAGATTGTGTTGCACTTGAAAATGCACTTGAAAATGCTGAAAAGAAAAAATTTGAAGAAATAATACAAGCAGATGAAATGGCATTTATTATGAAACCAATAAAAGAAATAAGAAAGGCATCAGTCAATTCAGGAATTCAATTAATCAAATGCGTTTCAGAATTTGTAAAAGATGATGATATTTTTAATAAATATCAAAAAGCAATTAAAGAAAAAAGAGTACATGGAATATTTCCAGTGGCATTTGGAATATGTTGTAGTGCATTAAAAATAAAAAAAGAAAAAAGTCTTGCAATGCTACTATATGGTTTTACAGTTAGTGTTGTAGGAGCAGCTTTAAGATTAGGATTAATTCAACATTTAGAAGGACAAAAAATAATTCATGAAATTAAACCAATAATTATTCAAACCCTAAAAGAAAATTCTAATAAATCACTTTTTGATATGTGGCAATTTGCACCACAATTTGACATAATTCAAATGTCGCATGAAAAAATGGATTCTAAAATGTTTATTACGTAAAAATTCATTTTTGCTTTATGACTCACATACCAAGGATAGGCATTGGAGGACCTGTAGGTTCTGGAAAAAGTATGTTAATTGAATGTCTTGTGCCTATACTAGCTGAAATTGGTTATAGTATTAGCATCATTTCAAATGATGTCATCTCAAAAGAAGATGCTGATCGAATAAGAAAAAATTTAGCAACAGAAAGAGGATTATTACCAGAAAATATGGTAATTGGACTTGCTACAGGTGGATGTCCGCACACAGCAGTTAGAGAAGATCCTTCAATGAATTTAGCAATAATAGAAGAAATGGAAGATAATCATCCAGAATTAGATTTAATTATAATTGAAAGTGGTGGAGATAATATTACAACAACATTTAGTCCAATTCTTGCAGATTATTTTATTTACATAATTGATGTTGCTGGTGGAGATAAATATCCAAGAAAGGGCGGATTAGGAATTACAAATTGTGATCTTTTACTAATAAATAAAATAGATCTTGCAGAATTAGTAGGTGCAAATTTAGAAATTATGAAAGAAGATGCTGAAAGAATAAGAAAAGAAAAACCATTTGAATTTATTAATTGTAAAACAGATCAAGGCATTAAAAAAATTGCAGAACATATTATTCATGATTTATTGTTAGATTCTCAACCTAAATCACATAATTTAAAAAAAGTGTAAGATTTGAACAACATAAAATTAATTTCAGATGAAATTCCACAAGAAGTGAAAAAATATAATATGAAAATAGAACAGTTAGAAGTTGGAAAATCAGGTAAAGTTGGAATTTTAGATGTAGAATTAAAAGAAAATAATGAATTAAAAACAGTAATAACAAAACAATTTTCTCAAGTTCCTTTACAAATTCAACGAGCTGTATATCCTGAAAGTTCACTTCCAGGTATGGCATATTTGTATATTATTTCACCGTCAGGTGGAATTTTACAGGGTGATAGGTACAAAACAGATATTATTTTGAAAAATAATGCGGTTAGTCATATTACTACGCAAGGTGCAACTAGAATTTACAGTATGAATTCAAATTCTGCAGTACAATTAGTTAACATTACACTAGAGGAAAATTGTTATTTAGAATATATTCCAGATCAAATAATCCCATATCAAAATTCCAGATATTATCAAAAAGTAAATTTGAATATACACGATAATGCAACTCTAATTTATTCAGAAGTTTTAACACCAGGACGAACTGCAATGAAAGAAACTTTTGATTATGATATATGTTATCTTAGAACATATTGTAAAAATCAAAAAAATGAATTTCGATGTCTAGAAAATATGAAAATAGAACCTAAAAAATATAATTTAAAAATAAAAGGAGTTTTAGGAAAATATAACATTGTAGGAACAGTATATGTCTTAACAAAAAAAAGCCAGATAGAAAAACTGGAAGAAAAAATTTATGAAAATATAAAAAAATCAGAATTGATTTCCATAGGTACATCAATTCTACCAAATGAATCAGGAATTATTGTTAAAATTTTAGGAAATAATACAGAAGATGTTTTTGATAAAATTTATGATGTGTTAAAAATTACTAGAAAAGAAATTCTAGGAGCAGAATTTACTAAAATAAGAAAAAACTAAATTATTGGTAAAAATCAGGCTCTTGATCTTTTTTTTGTTTTGGAAGATCTTCCATTACAGCTTGAACAACTTCATTATGATTGTAAGTTAAATGTCTTAGAAATTTTGCAGATTCATCAGATCTTGCTTTTTCATCACCAAAAATTATTTCTGGACTACTTAATTCACTCATGATTGTTTTACATTCTTTACAAGGTTCGAAATCAAGGAGTAGTTTCATTATTTCATCTCATTTTTCTTAGTATTTACAGTATTCTATCATTTTTTAGTCATGTAATCACCTCAAAAAAGTAAAGGGTTTATTCAACCTCCACTTTTTTACTAGTTTGTTTTTCTACATCTTGTTTGAAAACAATCTCTAAAACACCATTTTTGTAAGAAGCTTTTGCAGAGTTTTCATCAACTTTCTGCTGTAGCGGAACTTTACAATGGTATTTTTTTTCACCATGTTCTGCAGAAATATCTACAACATTTTTGTCAACTAAAATTTTGACATCAGTTTTCTCAACTCCTGGCATTTCAACTATGATCTTTACTACTTTCTCTTTCTCATCTACAATTGTATCAACAATTGCTTCTCTAGTGTTTGAAATAGGAAGATGTTCTGATTTTACATTTCCATATTCCTGTACAGAAGGTTTTCCATCTGGACCAACAGTCATTGTATAACCGTAAAAAAGTGGACCAGAATTGGAATTACTTTTGAATTCTTCAAAAATATCATCTACATCAAAAAAAGAATTTGACATTGTTTTGAAGATTCTATCAATTTTGGTTTCAAAGAAATTTGTCATATTAATCTAATATATGTAATATATATAGATC
>LIAL01000004.1 GCA_001437625.1 Nitrosopumilus sp. BACL13 MAG-121220-bin23 | reverse complement strand
TCATGAAAGTAGGAGTAGTAGGAGCATCAGGATATGTAGGCGGAGAAACACTTCGTCTTCTTGTAAACCACCCAGAAGTAGAAATTAGTATGGTAACATCAAGACAACATGTCGGAGAATATTTACACAGAATTCAACCTAGTTTAAAGGGATTTACAGATCTTACTTTTTCAGAATTAGATTATGAAAAATTAACTGATCAATGCGATGTAGTTTTTACAGCAGTACCACATGGTACTGCAACTGAAATTGTAAAAGCACTCTATGATAGAGGTATCAAAGTAATTGATTTGAGTGCAGATTATAGATTACACGATCAAGAAGCATACGACAAGTGGTATGGTTGGAAACATCCACATCCAGATTATTTACCAAAATCAGTTTTTGGAATTCCAGAATTACACAGAGAAGAAATTAAAAAAGCACAACTTGTTTCATGTCCAGGATGTATGGCAGTTACTTCAATTCTAGCACTTGCACCATTAATTAAAAATGACGTCATAGATACAGAACACATTATTGTTGATTCAAAAATTGGATCCTCCGGTGCAGGTTCTGGTTCAGGTACAGCACATGCAATGCGAGCAGGAGTTATCAGACCATACAAACCAGCAAAGCACAGACATACAGGAGAAATTGAACAAGAATTAAGTGCAATTGCAGGGAAAAAAATCCGTGTTTCAATGAGTCCACATGCAGTAGATGTTGTTAGAGGTATTTTATGTACAAATCACACATTTATGAAAAAAGATATTACAGAAAAAGAGTTATGGAAAATATATCGTGAAGCATATGGTGATGAAAAATTCATCAGATTAATTAGAGATAAAAAAGGATTGTATAAATTTCCAGATCCAAAATTCTTAGTAGGTTCAAACTTTTGTGATATTGGATTTGACATAGATGAAGATAACAATAGATTGATTGCTCTATCAGCATCAGATAATTTAATGAAAGGTGCAGCAGGTTCTGCGATTCAAAACATGAATGTTATGTGTGGTTTTGATGAAATGAGTGGACTAAGATATACACCATTAACTCCGGTTTAGAAATGATCACAATTAAAATTGGTGGAAGTGTAGTAGACGATTTACATCCATCCACAATTACAGATATTAAAAAAATTGCAGAATCAGAAGGAGTGATCATAGTTCACGGAGGAGGAAAAGAAGTGACAAAAGTTTGTAAGCAATTAGGAAAAGAACCAAAATTTGTTACATCTCCAAGTGGGATTAAGAGTAGATACACAGACAAAGAAACTGCTGAAATTTTTACAATGGTAATGTCAGGTAGGATAAATAAAACGATTGTTCAGATGTTGCAAAAAAATGGAATTAATGCAATTGGATTATCAGGAGTGGATGCAAGAATAATAGAAGCAGATAGAAAGAAAAAATTATTAATCATAAATGAAAAAGGTAGAAAACAAGCAATTGATGGAGGATATACAGGTAAAATTAATAATGTTAATTCAGAATTTATCAAATCATTACTCAAACAAGGCCTAACACCAGTAATTTCACCAATAGCAATTAGTGAAGAATCAGAATTTCTCAACGTAGATGGAGATAGAGCTGCAGCATATATAGCAGGAAGTGTAGGAAGTGACAAAGTATTATTCATTACAAATGTAGATGGACTTTTAATGGATGATAAAGTAGTAGCAAAATTGACATTAGCAGAAGCAAAAGAAATTAGACCAAAAATAGGTCCAGGTATGGAAAAGAAAATTCTAGCTTCTACAGAAGCATTAGACATGGGAGTTAAACAAGCTTTTATTGCAAATGGTCAAAAAGAAAATCCTATTTCTTCAGCAATCGCACACGACAATTGTACGGTGATTGAGCATGAGTGAAGAAGAACATATGGGAAATCTCTATCAAAGGTTTCCAGTTACAATTGAAAGAGGTGTAGCAGCTCATGTCTGGGATACAGATGGAAAAGAGTACATTGATTGTATGGGAGGATATGGTGTAGCATTAGTAGGACATCAAAATCAAAGAGTCAACAACGCAATCAAAGAACAAATTGATAAAATAATTACTGTACACAGTTCATTATATAATAAAACACGAGAAGAATTTTTAAAAAAATTAATTGAGATAGCTCCAAAAGGATTAACGCAAGTTCATCTTAACAACAGTGGGGCAGAAGCAGTTGAAGCTGCAATGAAATTTGCAAGAAAGTTTACAGGGAAAAAAGGAATGGTTGCAATGAAAGGATCATATCACGGTAAAACATTTGGTGCATTATCATTAACGTTTAATCCAAAATATAAAAAAGCATTTTTACCATTAGTAGAAAAAGTTTCTTTTGCAACATTTGGAGATATGGATTCACTAAGATCAGTAATTGATGATGATACATCTTTCATAATTCTAGAGCCAATTCAAGGAGAAAGTGGTATTGTTGTTCCACCAGATGGATTTTTACAAGAAGTTAGAAAATTATGTGATGATAAAGGAATTCTGCTAATTTTTGACGAAATACAAGCAGGTTTAGGAAGAACGGGTCGATTATGGGCAGGAGAACATTGGAATACGGTACCAGATATTTTATGTCTTGCAAAAGGAATTGCAGGAGGAGTGCCAATGGGTGCAACATTGGTCAGACCAGATATTTTAGCGGTAATAAGTAAAGGAGAACATTCATCAACATTTGGAGGAAATCCAATATCATGTGCAGCTGGAATTGCAGCACTAACAGCAATTACAGAAGATGGGTTAATTGAAAATTCTAAAAAAATGGGAGAGATGTTTAAAGAAGGATTAGAAAAATTAAAAGAAAAACATACAATGATTAGAGAAATTAGAGGTAAGGGATTAATGATTGGAATTGAAATGAAATTTGAAGTAAAAGATATTTTGATGGGTCTAATTGAAGAAGGTGTTTTGATGTTATATTCAGGAAGAAACATTCTCAGAATATTACCCCCATTAGTGATTAATGAAGGAGATGTAACAAAAGTTTTACATGCATTAGATGTTGTAATAACTAAGGAAGAGGAGAAGAATAATGTTTAAAGATAAAGTTGATGAAAGAATTATAGGATATCTAAAAGAAGATGCTAGAGAATCATTTGTAGATATTGGGAAAAAATTAAAACTTTCAGAATCAGCAGTTAGAAGACGAGTTAAGAATTTAGTAGATAGTAAAACAATTAATAAATTTACAATAGAATTAGGTGAAGAAAATATCACAAGTGCAATTGTTTTAGTTTCAGTAGATTCTGCAACAGACACATCAAAAGTATCTCTAAAGCTTGTAGGATTAAAAGGAGTAAAAACAGTTTATGAGATTACAGGACAATACGATATTACAACAATAATTAGTGCATCAAATATTGCAGAAATTAATAATACCATAGATGCATTAAGAAAAATCACTGGGGTGGTAGATACCAACACGGTGATTATTTTAAGAAAAGTTGTCTAAAACGAGTTTCGGCTTAAAATTTTAATTAAAAACTAATTTAGTATCAATAGCAAGTATTTCCAACGAAAATAGTACGAATATGTTTATATCTTCAATTTAGGTTAACGAATTCAGTAATGAAAGATCCGAATCACTATGCAAATATCTATAACGGATATGAGAAAAATCCAAAAAAGATCAGGGTGCTAGATAGCACACTAAGAGAAGGTGAACAACATCCAGGTGTTTCATTTACAAATAAACAAAGAATTCAGATTGCATGGATGTTAGATTATTTTGGAGTGGATCAAATAGAAATTTCACCAATAGTATCAAAAGATCACAAGGAAGCAACTAAAACAATTATCAAGCAAGGATTAACAGCAGACATTGTATCCCATGGACGTGCACTTAAGGAAGATATAGATACATCATTAGACTGTGATGCAAAATGGTGTGCAGCATATTTAGGAATTTCAGATATACATCTAAAAGACAAATTACGTATTTCCAGAGAAGAAGCTTTGAGAAGAGCAGTAGAAACAGTAGAGTATGCAAAGTCTCATGGATTAAAAATTAGATTTACAGTAGAAGATGGAAGTAGAGCAGAACCAGAATTTTTACTAACTGTATGCAAAGCAATTGAAGAAGCAGGTGTAGACAGAATTAGTCTCCCAGATACAGTTGGAATTTTACGTCCAATTGGAATGTATAATTTTGTAAAAAAAGTTAGAGAAGTTGTAGATGTTCCATTAGATGCACATGTTCATAATGATATTGGTTTTGCAGTAGCAAATGCGTTTTCAGCATGTGATGCAGGTGTTGATCAAATTCATACCACTATTGATGGCATAGGAGAAAGAACAGGCATACCAGCACTTGCAGAAGTTGCAGTTGCACTAACTTACCTGTATAAATCTCCAAATGATTTTAGATTAGATATGTTATTGGATTTATCAAAATTAATTGAAGACTATACAGGAATCAAACCATATGATTCAAAACCAATTGTAGGAACATCTGCATATAAACACAAAGCAGGCACACATCTTGCGGCAATTTTAAAAAATCCAGCAGCTTATGAACCAATACCACCAAGAGCTGTTGGGAATAGAAGAAGAATAGTATTTGGAGAATTGGCAGGAAAGACAGGTGCAGCCTACTTGATGTCATTGTTAGGATTAGAAAAAGACGATGCAGGTGCAAAAGCAGTTGCCGCAGGGCTAAAAAATCTAAGAATGGGTGATCTAATAGAAATCCCACTTGAAGATAGACTTGAAAAAAAGATAATCGAAGACAAATAAAGAGGAAAAAAGAGTAAGAAATATGTCAAAATGTGAAGAATGTGATGCAGAGATATCCCTGCCAAGTGATGCACTTGAAGGTGAAATTGTAACATGTCCAGAATGTGGTGCAAGTTTTGAATTAGCAAAAAGTTCAGAAGGTTTCGATCTAAAGCCAGCCCAAACAGTTGGTGAGGATTGGGGACAGTGACCGATGTTACAATTCTTTATGACTCCATACGTTGGGAAGAAAAATCTCTTTTAGAAGCAGGTAAAAAAAAGAACATTAACATACAGATGGTAGATTGTAAGAAACTAGCATTAGATTTAGAAAAAGAACCAGAAGATTATGGAGTAGTTATTCAAAGATGTGTAAGCTATTATAGAAATTTACATGCAACTGCAGCTCTTGAAGGATTAGGAGTCAAGGTAATCAATTGTTTAAACACAGGAGTTTTTGCAGGAAATAAATTATTTACACATATGTTACTAAAGAAATTTGGAGTTCCAACACCAGATGCTACAGTGGCATTTTCTAAGGATGCAGCATTAGAGACATTAGAAACAAACGGGTATCCAAGAGTAATCAAACCAACAGTAGGTAGTTGGGGAAGATTAATTTCAAAATTAAATGATAAAGAATCAGCTGAAGGAATAATTGAAAGTAGAGAAACAATGTACCCGATTTATCAAATTCATTACTTGGAAGAATTTGTTAAAAGACCACCACGAGATATTAGAGCAATTATGGTAGGAGATAAAATAGTTGCTGCAATATACAGAAATTCAGAACATTGGAAAACAAACATGTCACTAGGCGGAACTGCTGAACCATGTAAAGTAACACAAGAAATGGAAGAAATGTGTATCAAAGCAAAAAATGCAGTTCAAGGAGACATTGTAGGTGTGGATTTAATGGAGAGTGAAGAAAAAGGACTTGTAGTTCATGAAGTTAACAATACAACAGAGTACAAAAATACTGTAAGAGTATGTGATGTAGACATACCATCTCTAATGCTAGATTATGCGCTAAAAGTAGAAAGATAAAATTGGACAATCATTTTACAGTAACCCCAAAGTTTGCAACAAAGATGTTAGAAAAAGCACTTCGACTGTATACACCATCACGTAGTGAAAAACCAATGGCAGAATTTTTGGCAGATAAATGTGATGATTTAGGATTTGAAGACATACAAATTGATGAAGTAGGAAATGTTATTGCAAAAAAAGGAACAGGATCCCCACGAATAATGTTATGCGGTCATATGGATGTGGTTCCAGGAAAAGTAAAAGTTAGAAGAGAAGGTGATTCGTTATACGGCCGTGGAGCATCAGATGCAAAAGCACCATTAATGGCAATGTTATTTGCTGCAGCATCAATTGAAAAAAATCAAGGAACAGTAATTTTTGTAGGAGCAGTGGATGAAGAAGGAAATGCAGTAGGAATTAAAAATATTGTAAAAAAAGAAATGAAAATTGACTATGCAGTGTTTGGAGAACCAAGTGGAATTAAGCAAGTAACAATTGCATACAAAGGCAGATTAGCAATTAATCTAAAAATTAGCGTTCCAGATAGTTCACATGCAAGTGCACCGTGGCTTTCAAAAAATGCAATTGAAGAATCAATAATATTTGTAAAAGAATTAAAAGAAAAATTGGAAGCGAATCAAGATGGAAAAACTAAATCAATGTTGTTAACTGCAACCATTACTGAAATCAAAGGTGGAACAAGTCACAACATAACACCAAAAGAGTGTGAAACTCTTTTTGACATAAGAATTCCAGTAGACATGAATTGTAAAACAATTGAACAGAAAATTGCAACTTTAGTAAAAGAAATATCTCAAAATAGAGAAGTTGAAGCATTTTATTCAATTTTAGATGAAACTGAACCATTTGAAGCACCACATAATTCAGCATTAGTTAGAGCATTTACACTAGGAATAATACAAATAGTAAAATCCAGACCAACTTTAGTTAGAAAAACAGGCACAGGAGACATGAATGTTTTAGGCAATCAATGGAAAATTCCAGTTGTAACGTATGGTCCAGGGGATCCACATGAAGCTCATACAATAGATGAAAAGGTTTCAATTGAGGAGTATCTAAAAGGTATAGAAATTATCAAAGCAACTTTACAGCATTTAAAAAGACTTCATGACAAAAAATTACAATAATGTTATCGTTTGTAGGTCTTGGGATTTCAGGATTTGAGTCCATTCCAGTTGAAGGATTAGAAATAATATCAAATGCAGATATCGTATATCTAGAACAGTTTACCAGTCCCATTGGAAAATCAGATGTAGACAAAATTCAAAATGCAATAAAAGGGGAATTCATACATGCAAAAAGATGGCTAGTAGAAGATGGTAAGGAAATTTTAGAAAAGTCAAAAGAAAAAAATGTAGTTCTACTAGCGTACGGTGATCCATATATTGCAACAACACATATCGAATTACGAACAAGAGCAATTGAATTAAAAATAGAAACACGCTCCATACATGCATCATCATCACTTACATCTATGATAGGAGAGTGTGGCTTACATTTTTACAAAGTTGGAAGAATTGCAACCATAATGAGTGAAATGAAATCATTAACAACACCATACTATGTAATTTATAAAAATATCATAGAAGGTAATCATACAGTATTATTATTAGAATATAATCAAAACAAAGATTTTTTCTTAGATCCTAAAGATGCACTAAAAGGATTACTAGAAACAGAAGAAGGACAAGGAAGAAAAGTTCTTACAGAATCAAGTTATGCCATAGTTGCTTCAAGAATTGGATTTAAAGATCAAGCAATAGTTTCAGGTAAAATATCTAGTCTAGTAAAAATAGATTTTGGAAAACCACCCCACACAGTAATTATTACAGGAAGATTACATTTTACAGAATCAGATGCGCTCAAATTATTTGGTCAGTGTATAGATGAACCATTTGATAATTCTGAAAAAACAGAAAAAATTTCAAAGCAAATGATGAAAAAATATGTTCCAATGGTAAGAGAGGCTCTGGAAGAAATCATACCACTTTATAAAAACCAAAAAGAATTTGAAGTGATTTTAGAGAATGCAGAATTATACATTGAACAGGCAGAGATATTTCTAGATGAAGGTCAAGATGAAAATGCAATTTTGAGCATAGGATATGCAGATGGACTAGTTGATGCATTAAGGTTGGCAAAAGGCCTCGAATTTAAAATGTAAAATTATCAATAAATTAAAGAATAGGTCAAAAGGTACAAAGAATATTGGAATTAATTGAAAAAACAATTCTCTCGACAATGTATGTATGTCAAATTAATGAAAAAAACCCCACAGACATACTTAAGAAAAAATGTATGTTACCAGATAATCAATTTAATGATAAAATTAAAGAATTAATTAAAAAAAATATGGTAAATGAAGATAAAATTACACTTACAGAAACAGGAAGGGGGTCATTACGCATAGTGTTGGCAGGAGGAGTTTTTGACATTATTCATCCAGGTCACATTCATACATTAAATGCTGCAAAGTTACTAGGCGATGTTTTAGTGGTAGTTGTAGCAACTGACAATACTGCAGTGAAAATGAAAAAAAGAACTCCAATTCATAGTCAAGAGCAAAGACAGGAATTAGTAAATTCCTTAGAAGTAGTGGATCTTTGTCTGATTGGACAAGAAAATGATATTTTTAAAACAGTGAATCATGTTAAACCACAAATCATTGCATTAGGATATGATCAAATTCATCAAGAGGGATACATAACAGAAGGGTGTAAAAAAATTAAATTAAATGCAAAAGTTGCTAGATTACAATCCCCAATTCCAGAAAGTTCTAGTTCTAAAATTGAAAAAGAATATGGAGAATCAATCCATGGAATCTAAGAAGTAATTTCAATTTTAATTGAAACTTTTGAACCATCTTTAAATTTATTATTTTTACGTAAACAAACTTTTGAGATTAATTCAATTACAGAGTCATCATGATGAGTACGCTCAAGTACGATTAACTGACAATTAATTGTGTTATTTAATTTAGCTGAAAAACATTTTACCCAACCATATGTCCGCTTGCCATCAGAAAAGGCATTAATTTTAATTCCATCTAAAGTTTCAAATTGTTTAATGGCTTCTTGATGAATTTTTTGATCCAATCTAACATTAAAGGTTCCAGGAAATGGAACATAACCAATTTTAGATTTGAATTGTTTGCTATAACCTTTCAATCCCATATAATAGGCACCCTCACCCATCCCCGAAATTAAAGTACCTTTAAGATCAACATGAGAAGGTGAAGAATTCAAACTTTTTTGTAAAATAGAAGATAGTTTTACCATTTCAGAAAAACCCTTACTGGTAATTTTTACTGAAAGGTTTCTTCCACTAATTATTCGTGTAATGAATTTATTTTCTTCTAATTCAAGTAAATGTTTAGATGCTGCTTGTTGTGATTTTTGAATATTTTTTCCTAAAGAAGAAGTTGTAAGAGTGACATAGTTGTATTTTGCGCCTTTAGATAATAGATAAGAGAGAGTTAAGAGGTGCTGAATTTTTAGTTCAGTCATCTAAAGTCCTAAGAAACGCCTAAGTCAGCGAATGTTTTTAGTATCATACCATCAGAATTAGATAATTTTGCAACTCTGTGTCCAACTACACATTCAATTCCAGCATTTTTTGCACCTTCTAAAAGTCTCTTTGTAATGATACCGTCCAATAAAAGATATTTGATACCAGATTGTGAGGATAGTTTACTGACAACTTCACTTATTGGAACTTTGAAAATTTCATTTTGATCACTATCTAATGCAACAGCTTCAAGAGTTTCATTTAGAGTTGGAAAAATTTTGGCTGCTACTTCTGAAATAGATTTATCATCTGAACTTGCAAGTTTTGGTGCAGGTTTACCGTTTTTAATTTCATCAGCAATAGGTCTTAAAATTTCATCAATTCTTTGAGGGGTTAACTCTTCTACTTCAACACCTTCGTCTGCTTGTAATTCATAATCAAGTCTGACAACAGATTTGAGTTCCTTAAGAATAAATCCGCCAGCTCTATCTCCATCAATAAAAGCAACAACAGTGTCTTTTTCAGCACATAATTCCTTAATAGATTCATCAATTTTTGCACCTTCAATTGCAAGAACATTGTCATATCCAGCTCGTAAAAGATTAATTACATCAGCTCGACCTTCAACAAGAATTATCCATTTTGAAGTAAATGCTCCAGAACTACAAGTTAATTTTGATGGACCATATGTAGAAAGTTTACCAGAGTCACCCTGATGTACATCGTTTAACATATTTTCACCTTCACTAACAGTTTTTGTTGCCCACTTTTGCTTAATTTCTTTTGCACGTTGTACAATATCAAATTTCTTTGCAGCTCTTACATCATCAATAGTATCTAAAGTAAATGTACAATCAAATGGTCCAACTTTATCTATACTCTCAATACCTGCAGCAATTAATGCACATGTATCAATATCAGTACTCATTGGAATTAGTGCAGTACCACTTGTAGTGTTAGAGGTAGCTTTAGTAACAACTTCAATACGACCTACTTTTGAAACTCGTTGTAGTTCATTGAGATTCATTTCAGGTCCTAACAGTCCTTCTGTTTGACCAAAAATGGCACCAATTATATCGGCTCGTTCAACGAGGCCATCGACTTCAAACGAAAGTTTTACGTGATACTTGACAATACCTGTTTGAGGCATAAATTATTGATCTCCTTTATCATTATAAATGAAATTCCAATTTACGATATATGAGGGTATCGCAAAATAATAACTAAATTTTCAACATAGCAAATGCTAAGCAGAATAAAAATAAAAATAAAATTACGAAGTTATTCGGTACTAAATGAGTGACCACATGAACAGGATTTTGTAACATTTGGATTGTTAATTTTAAATCCAGATCCCATTAGGCTTTCAATATAGTCAACGTTTGCACCTTGTAAATGATCGACACTGTAGCTATCAACTAAGAGTTTTACTCCATTTTCTGTAAGAACTAAATCATCTTCTTCTGGTGCTTTTTCAAAGCCCATTCCATAAGATAATCCAGAACAACCTCCACCTTGAACATATACTCGTAAGTATTCAGGGGATTCGGCTTCTTCTTTCATGAATTCATGAATTTTCTCAGCTGCTTTTGCAGTAACTGTAACCATTTTTTGTGTTTGTTCAGTTGCCATTATGATCATAAATCAATTTTAAAATATAATAAGCTTTTGACCTTCAACATAATAGTAATTTAGATAGGCTCAATAGATAATAAAAATAAAAAAGAGACAGAAATAGCTTATTTTTTGGATTTATTTACAAATGCAGTCATTCTTTCTTCACGATCAGGATGTGTAAAGCAATTTCTCCAAGCAAGGAGTTCAATAGCAAGACCAGTATCAAGATCTGCATTTCTTCCTTTATTGATTGCGACTTTAGACATCTGAACACCCATAGTAGAGTTTCCAGCAATTTGGTGTGCCATTTTCAAAGCTTCTTCTTGTAATGATGCAAGAGGTACTACTAGGTTAACTAAACCAATTTCTTTTGCCTCATCAGCTTTGATCATTTTTCCAGTATAGACAAGTTCTTTTGCCTTTGCTATTCCCACAATTCTCATTAATCTTTGTGTTCCACCCCATCCAGGAGGAATTCCAATTGTTACTTCTGGTTGGCCTAATCTTGCAGTATCAGCTGCAATTCTAATATCACACGACATTGCAAGTTCACAACCTCCACCTAATGCAAATCCATTGATTGCTGCAATTGTAGGTTGTTTAACAAGTTCAACAGTTGCAGTTACAAGTTGTCCGGTTTTTGCATATTCGACTGATTCATCTGCAGAAATTTTAGACATGTATTCAATGTCAGCTCCTGCAGAAAATGCTTTTTCACCTTCACCAGTCAAAATGATAACTTTAACAGCATCATCATGATTGAGAGATTCAAAAGTTGTGATTAGTTCTTTTGCAACATCAGTATTCATAGCATTGAGTTTGTCAGGTCTATTGATTTTGACAGTACAAACGCCATCAGAAGTAGATGTGGTAACTAGTGACATAATTACAGCGGAAATTATACGAAACTTAAATGTTCTCTATTTACCGCGAACTCTACCCCATTGAGCTAATGCAGATGCAGCTGCAACCCAAGTTCGTAGGTCTTGATAAACTGGAACATGATGTTCTTCAATTAACTTTATCATTTTTTCAGTATATGGACCACCATTACCACCAGCAATAATTGGTTTCTTCTGTTTCTTTGAAAGAGTAGCTAAATAATCAACAATGGTTTCTTGAAGAGGATCATCTTGGAATACAAACCATGGCATAGCAATATCAATATTATTTTCATCTAAAAATTGTTCAAGGACAAAATTATAATCATCAGCAGTTGCACCGCCACCTACATCTGCAGGATTACCGTTATGAATTGGAACAGCAGGTGGGAAATGATCCTTTATGTTTTTACGAATTTTTGGTGAAAGGTTTCCAATTGTAAGACCTAGTCTTTCTAATTGATCAATTCCACCAATCATTGGACCAGCACCATTACTAGTCATAGCAACACGATTACCTTTTGCTGCAGGTTGCCAAGCTAGTGCCTTTAAGACTCCAACTAATTCCTGATAACTATCAACTGAAATAATTCCTGCTTGTTTGAATGCACCCATAATCATTGCATTTGAACCACCAAGAGAACCAGTATGAGATGCAGCTTGTTTTGCACCAGCACTAGTTCTTCCACTTTTCCAAATAACAATAGGTTTCTGGTGATCTTTCATTACACGTTTAGCTGTATTGATAAATTTTCTACCATCTCCAAATCCTTCAACGTATAATCCAATTACTTTTGTTTGAGGATCATTTGCAGCATACCAAATCATATCGGCCTCATCAACATCAGAACGATTACCAAAACTGATCATTTTTGATAAACCAAACAAATCAGCACTTTCTAACATGCTAATTCCCATAGTTCCACTTTGAGAGAAGAATGCAACGTGTCCTAATTTTGAGCGTACCATTCTTTCTTGTCCTTGAAATGCACAATCAAGTCTATTTGCGGCATTAAACATTCCAATGCAATTAGGACCAATTACACGAATTTTATGTTTTAAAGATAATTCTTTTACTTCAGATTCCATTGTTGCCCTATCACCACCAAGTTCTTTTCCACCACCAGAAACAATTACAACATTATGGATTCCTTTCTTTGCACAAGTTTTCATAATTTCTCCACATGCTGAAAGATCAACACAAATAACAACAAGATCAATTTTTTCAGTTATTGCATCCAAAGAAGGATAACACTTGATTCCAAGAATAGAGGTTTGTTTAGGATTGATTGGGTACACTTTACCTTTGTAATCTTGTTTTCCAAGTGCATCCAATACAGAATTACCAATTTTTCCAGGGGTTGCAGATGCACCAACTAATGCAACAGATTTTGGAGTAAAGAATGACTCCATGGAGGTAGTGTTTGGTTTAGCTTTTGAAATTGAATTCTTTCTTAATTCATTATTTAGAATTATTTTTGCATCTACTACAAAGTAAGATTTTGGATATACAATTACAGGGTTAAAATCAATACTGTTAACATAATCTGCATTATCAACTCCCATTTTTCCAATTTGTACAAGTGCTTTTGCAATCATGTTTAGATCAATTGGAGCACTACCACGAAATCCTTTTAGAAGTTTTGAACCCTTTAGTTCATTTAACATAGATTTTGCATCAGATGTTGTAATTGGAAGCATTCTAAATGCAACATCTTGGAAAACTTCAGTCATAATTCCACCCAATCCAACCATAATCATTGGACCAAATTGAGGATCATTTTGAATACCTACAATTAATTCAACACCATCTTTTGGAACCATTTTCTCCAAAAGAATTCCTTTAACATTAACGCCTTTCTTTTTAGAAAGACGATTAAACATATCGTCAAATGTTTTTTTAACATCAGCGATATCGTTAATTCCAACTTTAACTCCACCAACATCAGTTTTATGTAAAATTTGCGGAGATACCACTTTCATTACAAGTGGAAAACCAATTTTTTTTGCTTGTTTTACAGCCTCAGATGCAGATGTGGCTAAGGCATAAGGTGGAACTTTAATTCCATAAGTTTTGAGAATAGATTTAGATAATTCTTCAGTAATGACTTTGTGATCGGTTTGAATTGTTTCTTCAAAAAGTTTATTCACAACAGTCATTGTTCGATCGATGAAATCAAAACTCAATATATTAAACTTTGGTCAAAGCCCAAATACAGATTTAAAATTATTATAAAAAATTTCCATATTTGATTTTACAATAGAAATATTTTTAGGGATATCTGATCGAATTTTTAGGGGATCAATATATGGAATTTGTTGTAATTTTTCTTCAGTTTTATCGAGCCAAAGATTTACCATTTGTTCATTTACTTCAAGATGAAACTGGAGACCAATTGCAGATTTGTATTGGAATGCTTGATTTGAATAATTTTCAGATAATGCCAGTCGGGTAGCACCAACAGGTAAATCAAAAGTATCACCATGCCAGTGAAATACAGAGAAGGGGTTTTTGAACCCACGAAATAATTTAGAATTATTTGAGATCATAAGATCATGATAAAATCCAATTTCTTTTTTTGGTCCTCGGTATACTTTAGCACCAAAAGTTTTTGCAATTAGTTGTGACCCCAAACAAATTCCTAAAACAGGGATATTATTCTGAACATAATTTTTGATTAATTTTTGTTCTTCTTTGAGATAAAGTAAATCATCATTAGCACTTTGAGGAGCACCTAAAATTACTACAAGTGAAAATATTTTCTCAGGAATTTTTTCATGTTTTGCATTAACTGAAGTAATATCAAATCCATCATCAGTCAATAATTTACCCAGATATCCTGAACTTTCAGACGTGGTATTTTGTATTAGTAGTACATTAGACATAATGTGAATTAAATATCAATTGTAGAGACGAATTGAATTAAGGCCAGATGCCTTTTTGATTAAATGCTTCTAAAACACGTCCAACTGCTAAAACCATTGCAGCCTTACGCATGTCAATCTTGTGTTTTTTAGATAATGCATATGTGTCTTTGAATCCTTGTGTAATATTTTTCTCCATCTTAGATGCAACTTCATCAAAGCTCCAATAATATCCCATATTATTTTGAACCCACTCTAAATAAGAAATACAAACACCACCAGAATTAGCTAAAATATCAGGGACAACAAGAATTTTTTTCTGTTCAATGATAGGATCTGCTTCAGGTAATGTTGGACCATTTGCAGCTTCAGCAATAATTTTACAATTAAGTTTTTTTGCAATTGCAGCAGTAATCTGATTTTCTAAAGCTCCAGGAATTAAAATATCACATTTTGCAGTTAGTAGTTCTTCAGTAGAAACTTTTTTACTGCCAGTAAAATCTACAACAGAGCCAGTTTTTTGTTTATGTTCTAAAATTTTACTAACTTTAGCACCTTTTGGAATTAAAATAGAACCTTTTGAATCACTAACACCAATTACAATTGCACCCATTTTTTCTAAATATTCACCAGCAAATGTAGAGGCATTACCAAATCCTTGTAAAACTACTTTTGCACCTTTTAAATTAATTTTCAAGATTTTTGCTGCAGCTCTTACAGTGTATGCAGTACCCAATCCAGTTGCAACATTTCTTGCCAAAGAACCACCCATCGAAATAGGTTTCCCAGTAATCACACCAGGGGAATATTTGTTTCCACTTAATTTACTAAAAGTATCCATAATTTGTGTCATTTCTCTGCCAGTGGTATAAACATCAGGGGCAGGAATATCTTTTTCAGGTCCAATGATTTCAGAAATTTTAAAAGCAAATCCTCTTGTTAGTCTCTCCATTTCATCATCACTGAGTTTTTCAGTTTTTGGATTAACATAGATTGCACCTTTTCCACCACCAAAAGGAACATCAACAATTGCACATTTCCATGTCATCCATGAAGAAAGTGCCATAACTTCTCTTTCCATATATTCAACACCACCTTCAGGGTTAAAGTAACGGATACCTCCTTTGTATGGACCTCTATCGTTATTGTGTTGACTTCTAAAACCAGTAAATATTCTAATTTTTCCATTATCCATTTTAACAGGAATTTTAACTCTTAACATCTTATTTGGCATTGCAAGGTATTCACGAATTCCCTCATCAGCAATACCAAGAACATCACAAGCATCATTGACTTGTTTAGTTGCATTTGCAAATGGATCGGACTTCATCATAATTACCATAATAACGGTATTCAGATTATATAAGTTTGGTTCAAAAATTAGTATCTAAATTTTAAATTTTTTAAAAAAAATATTGCAATAAACTAGAGACAATTACCCTTAAATTGACTGAGAATAAAGTTGTGTTATCATGATGGCATCACGAGGTTACGATATGACACCTACAATGTATTCTCCAGACGGCAGAATATATCAAGTAGAATATGCTATTGAGACGGTAAAAAGAGGAACATTAGCAATTGGAATTAGTACTAAACAAGGAGTCATTATGGCAGTTGAGGAAAAAGCAAGAACATTACAAACAAAAAATATTACACAGAAAATTTTTCAAGTAGATTATCATATTGGCGTTGCAGCAGCAGGGTACATCCCAGATGCACGTGTTCAAGTAGATAGTGCAAGAGCATTTTCACAAGGTAACAGAATGACATATGACGAATCAGTAGAAATTGCAACAGTTGCAAAATATTTAGCAGATACAGCTCATCAATTCACACAATATGGAGGAGTACGTCCAAACGGTGTTTCTATGATTATTGCAGGAATTGATCAAAAAGGTGAATCAGTGTACGTAGTAGATCCTAGTGGAACATATGTACAATTTACAGCAGTTGCAATAGGTGCAGGTGCTGATGAAGTTAATTCATTTTTAGAAAAAAATTATAATCCAGATATGAGTTTAGAAGATGCAGCAGCATTAGCTATTGCATCAATCAACATCAAAGCAGAAGTAAAAGATGAAATTAAAAATGTAAAAATGGCTAAAGTTACATCAGAGTCAAAAGTATTTGAAAAAGTTTTAGATGAAGATTTACAAAACTATTCTAAAAACGTATCAAAATTTACAAGTGAATAAAAATTTTAGATTTGAAAAATATTCAATTAGGTACAAGGAGAAAACAAATTTGGGTTTAGGAAGTAGTTATTGGAGTGAAGTCATAGAAGTACTTCGAGAAATTATTCCAATTTATGATAAGGTTAATTCAATAATATCGTTAGGTAAAGATGTAGAGCATAGAAATCGAGGAATTTCAGGAAGGGTGTTCAAAGGAAATAAAATTTTAGATGCAGGTTCTGGATTTGGAAATATGTCTAAAACTGCACTAAAGATTACAGGGGGAGATATTTCAATCACGCTTTATGATCCTCTAGTACCTATGCTCAAAAATACAGGTTCGCATTTTGAAAAAACCCCAGATATGGCAAATGGTATTTTTGAACATATTCCATTTAGAGATGAAGAATTTGATGCAGTGTTGTGCGGATATTCATTAAGAGATGCAATTAATTTAAGAATTGCAATTTCTGAAATTCATAGAGTATTAAAAAAAGAAGGAAGAATGGTAATTGTAGATTTAGGAAAACCAGATAAACGATTTATCAGAGCAGGAGTTGCATTTTACCTAAGATGTATTTTACCAATTCTAGCATTTAGTGCAGGGGGACGATTAGGATTAAAATTTGGAACATTATACGGTACATTCCAAAGATGGCCTCAAAATAAAAAACTAGAAGAATTACTATTAGAAAAATTTTCACGAGTTGAATTCGAGAAAGATCTTATGGGTGGTGCAATAATGGTTGCAGCATACAAATGAATAGAGTTTTAATTTTAGTAAACCTAACAGGATTAATCATAGGCATATCATATGGCCTTCATGGTCCAGTACTTCCAATTTTTGCAAAAAACGTTATCGGTGCAACATATTCAGAATTAGGTTTAATCGGATTAGCAAATTTTGTTCCATACATGTTCATTCCGCTTTTTGTAGGAATATTGTTAGATAGAATAAACAATGCATACATACTAGCAGTAGGAGCAGCAATCAATTCAGCATCAATTTATCTTCTATCCATCGCACAGTCAGTTCCAGAAATAATGGGATTTAGAATAATGACAGGTATAGCTCATGCATTTTTCTGGCCACCATGTGAAGCCATTATTTCAAACGAAAGTACAGAAAAAAATAGAGTAAAAAATATCTCATGGTTTACAATGTTTTTTGTAATGGGGTTTATGATAGGACCATTATTAGGTACAGCATTTTTAGAAAACATAGAGGTCACATATAGAATATTATTCCAAATTGCAGCATTCATTTTAGCTGCAGCGATAATTACGGCACTACTAGCATCAAGGAAAAAGATCAAAAAGCAACATGAGAGGTTTTCTTTTTCAGCAATTAAAGATATGAGAAAATTTCCTGAAGTGATTACATTACTAATTTTTTGTACATCAGCATTTGGAATAATTTTAACAATTTTTCCAGCATTTCTTAATGATAAAGGAATGAGCGCAACAGATATTTTATATCTATATTTTGCATTTGGAATTTCACGAGTAATTTCACTCGCATTAGCAGGAAAATTTGCAAAAAGAACAAGTCAAACTTTGATTGCAGCAACACTAGCAGTTTCAATAGGATTAGGAATATCAGTTGTTGCAGATTCAATTATCATGTTTGGGATTGCTCTAGTTTTAATGGGATTTGGATTTAGCATATTTTTCCCATTAACCTTAGAAATTATTTTAAGCAAAACAAAAAAAGGTATATCTGGAAAAATTATTGGAGCATATGAAACAATTTTTGGATTAGGGTGGGCAATTGGACCAACTATAGGAGGACCAATAACTCAATCATTTGGAAATGAAACACCATACATCATATTTGCCATCATAGGGGTAGGGATTACAATATTGGCAATAATTTCAAGAAAGAAATTAGAGCCATTAAAAATTAGTGAATAAATAATTATTTAAAATAACAAGTGATTTAGGCACAATATGAAACATTACGTTTAATTTTAAATCAAAAAATAACTGAACATGTTAGAGCATTCATTAAACATAGGCGGAAGTGAATGGATGATAATTATATTTGCTGCAGTTGTGCTAGTTTTAGGAACGGGTAAACTTCCAGGAGTTGCTAAAAAAATGGGAAAAGTTATGAGCCAATACAATAATGCAAAAAATGAAATTCAACAACAAATGAAAGAAGTGACGGATGAAATACCAAAAATTTCAGGTCCAGTTGAAACAGAAAGGGAAAAATTAGAAATGATATCTAAATCAGCTGGAATTGAAACAGAAGGGAAAACAGATGAAGAACTTCAAAAAGAAATTTCTTTAAAGATGGGTCAAAAAACAACAGATACTACTAAAACAAAATAAAGATTACTTTACTTTTTTAATTCTGTAGAGATCTTTATCTAATCTCTTTTTAGCAAATTTATAATAATCAGGAACAATTTCAAATCCAATAAAACGACGATTGAGAGATTTACTTACAACAGCAGTTTGTCCTGAACCAAGAAAAGGGTCAAACACAATATCTTTTTTCTCACTAGAGTATTCCAATAATTTTTTAATTATTTCTAATGGAAGTTTAGTAGGGGTTTTTTCATCTCCAGTCCAATATTCTCGTTTAATATCCCAAACATCCTCCTTATCACGATAATGAAGACTACGACCATTTTCAGTTTTATCCTCTTGTTTGAATCTAGAAAAAGGAAAAAATTTGCGTTTTTTATCATCTTTGCAAACATAAAGACAATGATAATGTGAAGTAACAAATTTCTTTTTTGTCACAACTCCAAATTGGTATTTCCAAATAATATGATTAATAGTTGTAAATCCAACATCATCTAAAGCAGATAAAATATCCTTAAGATTATTCCAGCCTGAAAAAACATACATGCTGCCAGAATCCTTTAAAATTCTAAACACCTCACTCATCCAAGAGAATGTAAAATCATAGTAATCCTCAGGCTTAATTTCATTGTATCCAGATAAGACATTAGAAGCAGTTCGATTGTAATTGGCTTTTTTTGCTTTAAAATTAATAGCAAATGGAGGATCAGTAATTACAAGATCAATTTTATTTTTAGGAATTAATTTCATTCCGTCAATACAATTTTGATTGTAAATATGATTAATTTCTATTTTTTTCATTTTTAAATTGAAGGTTGTTTCTAGGTTAATAATCTCATTGGTTAGGAAAAAAATTAAACAATAAATCACCTGACATTTCTTATTTATTAGATCTTGAAATTTTCATGTCCAAAATGTAAATCAAAAATTGAAATTCAAAAAACGTTCAACAAAAAAATGCATGTGTCTTGTAGTAAATGCGGTATTGAAGACATACTAGAATTTTCAAAAAATCCAGATGAAGTGTTTCTAGAATTTCTAGAAAGATTTGATAAAGGATTAGTTACTGAAAAAGGATTAACTGAAGGATTAGCAGATGAAGGCATCATCAGATCAGAAAAGGAAATTAAAGAAATGATTGGTAAAATCAGTCCAGAAAAATTTATTGAAGAAATTTTGTTTTCAAAAAAGGATTTTATTTCAGATTATAAAATTTTAAAGAATTCTGAGCCTAAAATGGGATGTAAAGTTGAGGAATTAGGATTAGATGAAAATATTTCAGATTATCTCAAGGAATTAAAAATAAATCAATTTTATAAATTTCAAGAAGATGCAATTCAAGAAATAGTATTTGGGGAAAACATTGTAATTGAAGCGCCAACGGCATCAGGAAAAACAGAGGCATTTTTAATTCCGGTAATTGAAAAAATAAAAAAAGAATCGAATCAAGGCAAAGTATTTGCAATTTTTGTATATCCAACAAAAGCATTAGCTAGAGATCAATTTCCAAAAATTAAGAAATTTGCAGATAAAATTAAAATCAATGTTAAAGTTTTTGATGGCGATACCAAAATAGAAGAAAGAAGAGAAATTAATGAAACACCACCAGAAATTTTAGTTACCAATTTTGATGTTTTACATTATCATTTATGGCATCAAACAAAATTTTCATCTCTATTAAATTCAACAAAAATTTTAGTAGTAGATGAAGCACATGTGTATTCAGGAATTTTTGGATCAAATGTTCACTACATCATAAAAAGACTAAAACGTATTTGTAATAATAAATTACAATTTGTTGCTGCGTCAGCAACTCTGGAAGATGCAAAGGCATTTTGTGAACAATTATTTGGAGAAAAAATGCAACTTGTCAAAGGAACAGGTAAAAAAGGTGAAACAGATTTTGTCATGTTATTTCCATCACTTAGAACACAAAGAAAACTAATGGTGGAATTAACAAAAAAATTAACAGATAAAAATCACAAAACAATGATTTTTAGTAATTCACATTTGAATGCAGAACTTTTAGCAATGCAGGCAAAAAAACAAAAAATAAACATCAAAGTGCATAGGGCAGGACTAATGGCAAATTATAGAATGTCAGTAGAGAAACAATTCAAGGAAGACAAATTGCAAGCAATTTCATGTACTCCTACGCTTGAATTAGGTATAGATGTTGGAAATGTGGATTGTGTTATATCATCTACAATACCAGTTAACAGACTAACTCAAAGAATAGGAAGAGCTGCAAGAAAAGGTCAAAGAGGATATGCATTTTTAGTATTAGGGAATGATCCTATTTCTCAATATTACAAAAATCATCCTGATGATTATTTTGAAGATGTTGAAAAAATATACATTGATCCAAATAATCCATTTGTAGAAGAATTTCAAATTCTAGCAATGGCATGCGATAAGCCAATTTCAAAACATGAATTAAAAGAACATCAAGAGGTAATTGAACATCATATGATTGAAGGAAATATTATAGAATCCAACAATAGAATTATTCCAAATTTTGAAAAAATTAATTTAATTTTAAATGATTATAGTATAAGAGGTATTGGTAAATCAATAGATATTTTTCTAAATGGAAAAAAAGTAGGTGACAGAACACTACCAATAGCATTAGAAGAATTACATAAAGATGCAATTTATTTTCTAGCAGGTTCACGTTACAAAGTAAAAGAATTGAATTATCCTGAAAAAAATTATGCCAAAATTGAAAGAATTCCAAAGGATTATCCATATTACACAAAATCATTAACAGAAGAATGGCCAACAATTGAAACAATATTTGAAAAAAGAAATGCAGGTGGAATTGAAATAGCATTTTGTAAATTGCATATTGAGAAAAAAGTTTACGGGTATGTGAATATAGAATTAGGACAAGAAGTCACACAAGGTGAAAAAGTAATGTTAGATAAACCTCTAGAATATGATTTTATTACAAAAGGGATTGTATTTCATGCACCAAGACCTCTAAAAATTATGGAAGAATCTGAAGATGAGGAGTATGCAGAAGCCAGCGGATATCACGCTACAGAACACGTTGTAATTGAGGGCAGTAATATGATTACAGGCGGAGTATCTCAAGATTTAGGAGGAATATCATTAGGCACTTCAGGCTTGATTTTCATATATGATGGAGCCATTGGAGGTAGCGGTGCAAGTAAATCACTGTATGATAGATTTGAAAAAGCACTTGAAAGAAGCATGCACATTGTAAAAGAATGCCCTTGCAAAAATGAAGCAGGGTGTCCACGATGTACATTTTCATACAGATGTGGAAATAATAATGAATTTTTACATAAATATTCAGCATTGGAAATTTTAGAAAGAATCAACAGTGGTGAGAAAACGGAATTAATTGATCCTGTAGAAGGGGACAAACCATTAGTATAGAAAAATCAAAATGGGATAAATATAAGAAAAAAATAAGAAAACCATGGAAAAAGTTGCTCTTGTAACTGGTAGTTCATCAGGTATTGGATTAGAAACGGTGTTAGCACTAGCAAGAGACGGATATGAAACATTTGCAAGTATGAGGGATGTAAGTAAGGGAGTAGAATTAGAGTATGCAGCAAAAAAAGAAAATCTTAAAATAAAAATTACAGAGTTAGATGTAGATAAAGAAGAATCAATAATTTCAGTAATTAAAAAAATATCTGCAGAACATGGAAGATTAGATGTTTTGGTAAATAATGCAGGATATGGTCAATTTGGATGTACTGAAGACATATCATTAAATGATTTTAGAAAACAGTTTGAGACAAACTTTTTCAGCATCGTAAGAATAATTCAAGAAGTATCTCCAATTATGAGAAAGCAAAAATCAGGAATTATAGTGAATATGAGTTCAGTTGTTGGAAAAATTGGATTGCCAGGATCTTCAGCTTACATTAGTACAAAATTTGCATTAGAAGGATTTAGTGAGTGTCTAAGATACGAATTAGGTCAATTTGGAATTAAAGTTACATTGATAGAGCCAGGTGTAATTAAAACAAACTTTTTTAACGCTATGAAAGTTCCAGAATCAAAAACAGATGTGAAATACAAAGAATTAACTGATCATATTTTAGCAGGTCTTAAAATGATGGCAGAGATGGGTACAGCACCATCACAAGTTGCAGATGTAATTATGAAAGCAATCCATAGTGATGAAATTCTGCCACGATATATTGTAGGAACAGATGCAGCCATGTTTATGGAAGCCAAACAGTCCAAAACAGACATAGAATTTGAAAAATATATGAGTAAAGAGTTGTTTACAGGCTAAAAATCACTTTACGTTAAATTATATACAGATGGAATAGAGTTTTTGTCAAAGTCCGCAATGATAAAATGAAATGGAAAAAACTGCAACATAATGGAATCCTGTTCCCTCCGGAATATGAGGAACAGGGAATTAAGATAAAAATCGAAGGGGTTACTATCAATCTGGACATAAATCAAGAAGAAATGATCTATCAATGGGCAAAGAAAAAAGATACACCATATGCACAAGACAAGGTTTTTCAAAAAAACTTTACAAAAGATTTTTCCAAAACATTAGATTCAGAATTTAAAAAAATATCATATGAAGATATTGATTTTTCAAATGCATACAAAATTGTAGATAAAGAAAAAGACCTCAAAGAAATGATGACAAAAGAAGATAGGAAAGCATTATCTGTAAAAAGAAAAGAATTACGTGAAAAATTAAAAATTAAATATGGTATTGCCATCATGGATGGAAAAGAGGTGGAA
The DNA here is from genome assembly GCA_001437625.1 of Nitrosopumilus sp. BACL13 MAG-121220-bin23. Lineage (GTDB taxonomy): Archaea > Thermoproteota > Nitrososphaeria > Nitrososphaerales > Nitrosopumilaceae > Nitrosopumilus. The sequence continues at coordinate 5,653 of LIAL01000004.1, read as the reverse complement.
GTTGGAAATTACATGGCAGAGCCCCCAGGAATATTCATAGGAAGAGGAGAACATCCACTAAGAGGAAAATGGAAACCTAGAGTTACAGCAAAAGATGTAACACTAAACCTAGGAAAAGATGCAAAAACACCACAAGGTAATTGGGGTAAAATTATTTGCGATAATGATTCCATGTGGTTAGCTAGTTGGATGGATGTACTTACAGAAAAAAGAAAATATGTATGGCTTGCAGATACTTCAGGATTAAAACAAGATAGAGATAAAGAAAAATATGAAAAAGCAGTCAAACTAGGAAATGAAATTGAAAAAATTAAAGACAGAATAGTAAAAGATATGAAAAGTAAAGATCCTAAAATTAGTGAAATATCTACGGCATGTTATTTGATTTATAGAACTGCTATGAGAGTAGGAGATGAAAAAGACCCAGACGAGGCAGATACGGTAGGCGCTACAACACTCAGAAAGGAACATATCAAAATTACAGCAAATACAATTGAATTTGATTTTCTAGGTAAAGATAGCGTTAGATGGCAAGAAACAGTAGTAGCTGAAGGTCACGATAAACAATTCCACGAAAATATTAAAAAAATAATTGAAAAGAAAAAACCAAAAGATGAAATTTTTGAAGATATTACATCAAGACATGTTAATCAATACTATTCAGGAATTGTAAAAGGATTAACTGCCAAAGTGTTTAGGACATACCTTGCAACAGCAGTTGTAAAAAAATATCTAGTAGCACATGACAACATAAAGGGGAAAACAGCAAATGAAAAATTATACCATGCCAAATTAGCAAACTTGGAAGCTGCAATGATGTGCAACCATAAAAGAACAATTCCTAAAACATATGAACTAACATTACAAAAGAAAAGAGATACTCTTAAAAAAGTTGAAAAAGAACAAGTCTGGAAAAAAACTCAAGAAATTCTTAAAAAAGTTGAATCAACTGAATCAAAAACAGACACTCAAAAGAAAAGTAAAACAAAGAGAATCAATATATTAAATCAACAAATTAAGAAACAAAAATCAAAACATAAAGAAAGATTGGAGAAACTAGAACTTCAATTAGATTTATCAGAAAAAACTAAAGATTATGCCATTGGAACATCTCTTAGAAACTACATAGATCCACGTGTGTTCAAAGCATGGACTAATGAAGTTGGAGCTGAATGGGAGAAACTATACACAGCAGCATTACAAAAGAAATTCCTCTGGGTAAAAAATGAGGATGTAGAATGGAAAAATCTAAAATAAAATCATCAGATTAATCAAAAATATGCAAAAGTCTTGAGAAACTAAAAAATTAATTATTTTTTTAATCGGTCTTTTGCGTATTCGATAATTGCATCAGTCATTTGTGTAGTTGTTGCATTACCGCCAATATCCCATGTTACTGCTTTCCCTTCATTAATGACTTGTTCAGTTGCACCAAAAATTGCGTCTCTCACTTCTCGTTCTCCCATGTAATCGGCCATCCAAGCTCCTGACAACACAGTTGCTGTAGGGTTTACTTTATTTTGACCTGCAAACTGTGGAGCACTTCCATGTGCTGCCTCAAACATTGCATAATTCTTTCCAATATTTGCAGAATAAATTAATCCAATTGAGCCAACTAGAGCTGATGCAAGTTCTGAAATAATATCCATGAATAAATTAGTGCTAACTAATACTGAACCATTAAACTGTTCAGTTGCAATTACCATTTGCTGCGCCATGTTATCTATGTAAATTTCTGATAATTCTATCCCAGTTCCTTCAACTGCTTTTTGTGTCTCTTCCCAAAATATTCCATCTGTTTGTTTTAGAATATTTCTTTTTGTAATTGCAACCATTTTTTTCATTTCAAATTTATTTGCCCAATCTACTGCAGAATCAACTAATCTTCTACTCCCTTGTCTGGTTATTTTTCTAATTGCTATTGCTGCATCATCAGTAATTTTTGTCTCTATACCGGTATAGAGGCCTTCAGTTGCTTCTCTAAAACAGACACAATCTAACTTTCTATTTGGTGTTAATCTATCATAAGTTTTAGTTGGTCTAATATTTGCATAAAGATCAAATTTTTGTCTTAATGTAACTGCAACACTTCTAGGTGCTCCTGGAAGTGGAATTGTAGTAGTTGGACCTTTGAAACAGCAATCTGCTTCTTCTAATGCCTTCATGGTTGAATCTGGAATATATGATGCATCTTTTCTTCCATTTTTTTCCCACTGCTCTGATCCAACTTCACATAAAATTAATTCTGATTGAAAATTACATTCCTTTAGAACCCTTAACATTGAATCTACAACTTCAGGCCCAATACCGTCTCCTTTCATTACTACTGATTTTTTAGTCACTATTGCAATATTTGGATACACTTCTAATTAATTCTACATATTCATAAAATAGTGGATTTACAGTCAGTTTAGTAAACGAATGAATTTATTTACAGATACTCCTAATCCTAATTGTGCGAGGGTCGCCTAGCCTGGTAGGGCGTGAGATTGCTAATTTCATGTTCGCAAGAACTCGTGGGTTCGAATCCCTCTCCTCGCGCCATTAAAACTTAATAGACCGATTTAGTGTGATTTTTTATGGGACGTAGAAAAAGTCAAAAAATTATTCGTACAGGCCCAAAAAATGCCACTACTGGATTATGTCCTTTATGTCAAACAATTGGAAAAATATTCCTTTTAGGCTCACCTGGTAACGAAAGAGCTAAATGTGAAAAATGTCGTCAAGAATTCGAATTATAGTATAAAATTTTTGTACTGATCAAAATATTCACCAATAACTTTTTAAGAGAATTTTTTATTCATAAGTCATTATGAGTTCAGAAGCTGAAACTATCTATGAACGAGTTGCAAAACTTGAAGATGAAATTGCATTACTTCGTAGTGAATTAGATATTATCAAAGGGGCATTTAAAAATCAAATTGCTCGTCATGAAATATCTCTAATTAAAAAAGGAAAAGATATCGAGTCTATACTTTAATTAATTTTTTGTTTTTATACTTCTAATCAATTCTAAAATAAAATCTACATCATCTGCATTAGGATTTATTTCTAAATATTTATTCAAATACTCTAATGCTTTTTCAGAATGGAGTAATCTCTGTTCTAAAATTCCTTTATCTCGAATATCTTCTGGTGCTTCGGGTTCAATTGCTAATGCCATGTTTACACAACGCAATGCCTTATCATACACAAAAGATTGTATGTATGAATTTTTTAAATTACGAACCATTCGGATAAGTAATTGTTCTGATGTCACTTCATCTAAAAATTCTGGCTTAAATTCTAATTCGCCTCTAAAATTTTCATTTAAAATTTCTTGAAGATCATCTATGTCTAACAAACGTCCATCGTAATAGGGATCTAAAATCATTTCTTCATTGTATTTTACTAGTATGTGGCTTGGAAATCCCACAATTTTAAGATCTAACCCAATAAATTTTGCAATTTCAACATAGAGAATGGATATTGTAATTGGAATACCTAATTTCTTATCAATTACTTCATTAAGAAAATTATTTTTTGGATTATAGTAATCATCATCATCTCCACTATAGCCTAAATTCTCAAAGAGATGTTCATTTAACATTGAGATTAGATATGTTGGATTTTTTACATCATTAAGTGATTCTTTTAATGATGTTCCAATCCAATTAATTTTTTTAATATATTCTTCAACATGTAAATCAGGATATTCTATTAATTGTGAGAATTTCAGACATTTTTCAATTAAGTTAAAATTTGGATTTTTTACAAATGACATCCATTCTGCAACTAGTGGATCAAATTTTTCACTCAATATTACTAACTCAGTTTTTTTATGTATAATTGAGGATCTTTCAACTCTTTTGTATTTGGGGGAATTTCAATCATTTTTTTGAATGTAATTGTACCTAATTTTTCATATACTGCCTTGGTGAAGTCTTTACCTATGCTTTTTCGTACTTGATATGCTGAAAAATCAGTTCCCATAAACGTGCCAAGATAATTTTGAAAATCTTTATCTTCTTTTAGAATATTTTCAATTGCAAAAGCTGCCATTCCCTCCATTGCGGTAAATGCGGCATGGTGTTGTTGTATTGGAACTAGCCATTTTTTATAAATATCTAAAAGTTGGGGAATTGATTCCCCTATTTTTGGATCTATCTCTACATGAGTGAATGTCATTACATCTGGACCTATTTGTTCAATTAAGAAATGATCAGGATTCAAAAAGAAAAATAGATTTGCTTTTTTTGCAAATGGAAAATCATCAGGTACAGATTGTAATTGACAATACTCTGAAAGTTTGTTTATTGTTTCAGTATCTAGTGATAAAATTATGCTTGCTAGTTCTTCATTTATTTTATTTACTTCCATTGCGGCATTTTTATTTACTTGCTGTAAATTTTCTTGGACAGCATGAATTAATTCTTCAATAACTGTCATTTTTACTGCGCCTATGTATCCAGAGTTTACACTATCAAATTTTAATTCATATGGCTCACCTTGTTTATGTAGAATTATTTTTGGATATCGGGATAGAATAAATTTATTCAAATAAACTATTGAGTCTAGATAATCTCCATATGTTGTTGTGATTTTAGAAATATATTGAATTGCATATGTAGAATATACTAGATATTTTGCAGTATCTTCTTGCATTAATTCTGCAATTCTTGTTTTATTTTCTTTTGCAACAGCATTAAATAATTCGGTTACAAATTCTTGAGATTTTTTATCTGCAAATACTTTTTTTCCCTTTAATATTTTTAAATCAGTTAATTCTGGAAATTTTAATTCAATATTTTCTGGAATTGTTATTCCTAGAAATTCCGCTACTTTTTCTTTGTAGTTTGAAAAAATATCTACTGCAATATCTTCCAAGTTCTTAAATTCTACTTTTTGACCTAGGTCATCATTTGCCCTACTTGCTAATTTTATAATTTCTTTTTCTTCATCAATTTCAACGGATAATTGTGCAAATAATGCCTCAGTAAATTCTTGAAATTCTCCCAATTTATTTAAAATATCCAAATACTACATTTAAGATTAACTTGATTTTTTACAAGAAAATTTGGATTACTAAAAAAGAATAACAATGAAATACACAATTATTACATAGTATTGTATGGCAGCTATTATCATAATCCCTATTTTGCTAGTTGTTTTGATTGCAGTTTCTTCGTATCTTGTATATGCATTATTACTTCGTGATTTCCTTTCTAAACGATCTATAAATCAAACACTTGAAAAATATAATATTAAAAAAACACCTTTTCAAATAATTAAAGAATATTATCAAATTAAAAATGAAACCTTGACGGATAAACAAATACAAAAAATTGAAAAAAAATATAGACAAAATGAACCAGAACAATTTCTAACCATGTATGATGTAATTAGAGATAATGATAAAACTAGAGAACAATAATTCCTACTTTGTAATTTTATGATAAAACTAGAGAACGAAAATTACCCGTTATTTTATGGTGTTACTGGAATTGAAATGAATGGAGTTCCACCTTGACCTACTACTAGCGGAAGTTTGCCATCCCATGCTTGAGTCTTTAGCCACTCTAGATAGTATGGGTTTGATGACAGTGCTTGATTGATAATTGAAATTGCTTCAGCTTCACCTCTTGCTTCTGCCATGTTGGCTGATGCCAAACCT
>LIAL01000003.1 GCA_001437625.1 Nitrosopumilus sp. BACL13 MAG-121220-bin23 | reverse complement strand
CTTAATATTTTCAATTCTGCAGTTAGAAAAAAAATGGTTGATCAAACAAAACTAAAACGAATTATGAAGGAAACTAAAGCATGGCAAAAAGAACGAATGACTGCAATGAGAGCAAAGGACACTGCAAAATCTGCAGAACTGAGCAAAAAGTCTTCGTACATGAACAAAATGTCTATGGAGATGATGCAAATGAATATGCGACCAATGATGATTACTTTTGTTCCTCTAATTTTGATATTTTATCTCGTACTGCCAGCTCTCTTTACATATACAGTAGCTATTTCTCCAATCTCACTTAATGTAATTCCTGGAGATATGTTCCAACTAACTTGTACTGCAGCACAAGCTTTGGATTCAACAAACGTATGTTTTGGTAAAGAAAACCATCTAATGCTTTGGGCTTGGTATTTCCTTTCTTCTATTGCATTTAGTGGAATTATAATGAGACTTACTAAAACTTCGATGGATATGGGTTGACCACATCTATTGTTATATCTGGTCCTCCTGCAGTTGGAAAAACAACTGTTGCTAAAGGTTTAGCTAAAGAATTTAATTTACAATATCTAAGTGGTGGAGATGTTTTAAAAGAAATGGCTAAGGAACATGGATTCAACTCTGATGGCGATGATTGGTGGGACACTGAAGAAGGAATGAAGTTTCTAAGTCAGCGTGAACAAAATTCTGAATTTGATAAAAATTTAGATAAAAAATTAACTGATATTTTTAATCAAGGTGGAATGGTGATTACAAGTTATACACTACCTTGGTTAATTGATACTGGTGTGAAAATATGGTTGGATGGTTCTCATGAAAGTAGTACACAGCGAATGAAATCTAGAGATAACATGAGTTCTAAAAATGCATATGAAATTACAAAGTCTCGCTTTGATAAAAATAAGGCATTATACAAAAAACTTTATGATTTTAATTTTGGTGAAGATAAGGATGTATTTGATGTGATTATAGATACTGATAATCTTACAGCACCACAAGTAATTGATATTACCACTGAACGTGTGAGAAAACTACTATGACTTTAAAACAACTTGAAAATCTAATTGAAATTGATCAGGATATTACTGACGATGCTTATGGTGTGTACTATGATAAACGAACTATTGAACAACTCTTGGCTAACGGAATCATTCTTTTAGATAAACCTCCTGGACCTACAAGCCATGAAACTGTAGCCTGGACAAAACGTATTTTGAAACTTGAAAAGATTGGCCATAGCGGAACTTTGGATCCTCAGGTTTCAGGTGTTTTACCTTTGGGATTAGGTGAGGCAACTAAAGCTTTAGGTGTTTTACTTTTAGGCCCAAAAGAATACCATGCACTTGGTAGAATTCATTCATTACCTTCTAAAGAAAAACTTGCTAGTATTGTTGAAATGTTCACTGGAGAAATTTTTCAAAAACCTCCGCAACGTTCTGCAGTTGTTAGACAAACAAGAACTAGAGCTATCTATGAATTTGAAATTATTGAACAAAAAGAAAGACTACTCTTAACTAGAATTTTATGTGAAGCTGGAACCTATATTCGAAAATTATACTATGATATTGGGGAAGTTTTAGGACCTGGTGGAACGATGATTGAACTTAGAAGAAGTCGAGTTGATCAATTTCATGAAAGAGATGGTTTGGTAACCTTACATGAATTGGCTGATGCATTTGCTGTCTGGGAAGAAAAAAAAGACGATACTAAATTAATGAAAATGATAATACCTGTTGAACGTGCACTAAGTGAATTAAAATCTGTTGTAATTCGTGATTCTGCAGTAGATGCAATGTGCCATGGTGCCCAACTTGCAATTCCTGGAGTTTTAAAAATATCATCCAATTTGAAAATAGGTGATATCGTTGCAATTTATACGCAAAAAGGTGAAGCTGTTGCATTAGCTGAAGCAACCATGAGCGAAGAAGAAATTCGTGATGCTGTTAAAGGATATGCATTTGTTACAAAGAGAATAATTATGGCTCCAAATACTTATCCAAAAAAATGGAGAACAAAAGTTATTCCTCCAAAGGATTAAAACATCCTAAATTTATTTTCTAAGAATTGTTAGCAAAAAGTCTCATTATTTTTATTGTTGTTGGTATAATTTCTGGATTTGGAATTGGTATTTACACAATTGATTATAAAAGTAATAATCAATTAGTTTTTGTTGATGGTTCTTCTATTTCTATAGTTACTGAAAAATTTGATTTTAAACAAAATGAGTTGATAGAAATTAAAATTATAAATTCTGGAACTAATCCATTAACTTTTTTGAATTCATCATGTGATTTGAACATTACTGGTTTGTTTGGAATTCTAATTTATTCTCCTGTCTACCCTCCCGTATCTTTTACTCTTGATCCTATGGATGAAGTTATTCTTTCATGGGATCAAATTAGAAATAATGGTGAATTTGTATCTGCTGGTGTTTACAAAATATTTGTACACGGAATTGATTCAGATGGAAACACTGTTAAAAAATCAGCTACCGTGAGCATTTGGAAGTAGTTTTCTATATACCAATGATACAATTTATAATCACATTTTATAAAATAGAATTGTCGCAAGACTTCTGCCGAGGTCGCCTAGCCTGGTAGGGCGCGCGCCTGGAAATTGTTTAACCATAAAGCGCGTTCTCGCAAGGGAACGGGAGTTCAAATCTCCCTCTCGGCGCCATTTTATTTATTTAGATTTTCTATGATTTCATTAAATTTCCAAGGTCCACACTGTGCTTCCATACTTTCATTTTCAAATAGACCTGCTTTGTGTAATTGATTTACCACATGTGCTGAAAATGGTAGTGCTCCTGTGGCTCCTGGTGAATTATAATTTAAAATATGAAATGACATGTCGCCTTGAAGTAAAATCACATCTGGAATAAATTTTCCATCTTGATCAATAACTGATGATCTAATTCCTGCAGTTCCTTTTTGCGTAATTTTACTTTCATCTATTATTGGTAAGAATTTCTTAACTCTATTCACCATTACCGATTTTGACATTGATGATTGTATTTCTGTCATTACAAGTTTTTGAAATTGTTTATCAAAAATTGTTTTTCTTGCTCCTGATCCTAACATTTCAATTATTTTTGGAATGAATTGTTTTATATTTTCTGATTTATTATATCCGTATGGGCTAAATACTGGAACTGCATTTGGCCCAATTTCACAACTTCCATTCACTTTCATAATCCAATGAGGATCTAAAAATGGATATTCTGTAAATTCAGGAACAGAATAGACACTTTTTTTTGTTAAATTGTTGTATTCTTTTGGAACTTTCCAATACTCTCCTCTAAAATGAACATCTGTTAAATTTTTAGCCATGTCTAATTGATGTGCAATGTTTATCGACTCTCCACCTGCAGCATTTATTAAAAATTTTGTATGAATTTCATCTTTTTTATTTAATGTTAGGGTCCATCCCCTTTCACTTTTTTCAATTTTTGTAACTCTTGTATTTACAAGAAATTTTGTATTGTTTCTTTTACTATCCTGCATTACTGCATTTGTACACAATGAATAATCTGTTGATGCATCTTTATGCACACATAATGCAGATTCACATTTTATTTCTGGTTCAATTTTTTTTAGTTCTTCTTTGTTCAGTAATTCAATATCGCTATCTTCCAAACCATTTTGTTTTCCCCACTTACAATATTTTTCCAGAACCTTGATGTCTTTTTGATTTATTGCAACTTCAATCACTCCATCTTTTTTAAATGGAATATTTTTTAATTTACAATACTGTTCCCACATGTTATATCCGTGAAATGCTGTTTTAGAAAACAATTTTTTCTTTTCAGGGTTGTATAGATATGGTGCATGAACTTTTCCAGTATTTCTACTACTCGTATGTTGTGCAACCCTGTACTCCTGTTCTATAACTGCAATTTTTTTTGATTTATTTAGAAATGATAAAAAATATGAAATAGAAGTTCCTAAAATTCCACCCCCAATTATTATTAAATCAAAATTGTCTTTCACTTATTTTTAATTTATACTGAAGAATATTAAATTACTATCACTCAAGATTAATATCTGATATAATTTCCAATTTTATTATGATGCCTGATAAATGTTCAGTTGCAGAGGAGGGGAAACAATGTGTTAATCCTCCAGAATTTATTGTATCCATCGTTGATGATAAAGATGAATACATGTTTGGATTAACTTGTCAGAAACATCGATCCATTGTATCTGGCAAACTTGGAATTTTACAAAATGAAGGCAAAATTCATAATGGAAAAATTAGCTTTACTCCTGTGAAAACAATTGGAACTGACTGTGTTCATGGTGATGTTGATGATTTTGTTCAAATTGACATGAAAAAATTCTAATAATTCGCTTTTCTTAATTGATTATTGCTTTTTGAACTATTATCTGATATAATTAAAATTGATGACGTATTGATAATCACAAAAAATATTGGTGCAACCTGCGAAATTCGTAGTGCTTCTCTTAGTATTAGACAAAAAGAAAAATGGATTACAATTGGTGATAATGATGGCCCTGCACATATACACATTAATTCTGAGATGATTGATTCAGCAGAATTTATCCAAGAACAAAAGCCTGATAAAATTAGTTTTAGTGTAAGATTTTTTGATAAACATAATGAGCGTATAATTGCTGCATTTTTTACAAAAATGTATGATGAATCAAAAATTTTGATTTCTTCAAGAAAAGAACTCTATGATTCATTACATAACAAGTATTCTTCTAAAGTTAAATTTTAAAAAAAAATCTTGTCTGAAAAAGACAAGCAAAAAAGTACTAGTTTTCTAATTCTTTTCTCTTTTTCTCTTTTTCAGTTTTTATTTTTGCTAATTCTAATTCTTCGTTAGTATGTTTAAATTTTTTCAACTTATTGATATTTTATAATTTCAATATAAAAACTCAACATTTTATTGAACTTTCACTTACGCGTGATAATCAATAACCTATGGAGTAAATTGGTTTTTTACCGCTCATTCCTAGAATCAGATTTTTGATAGTAATTTCAGACATTTTAGATCTAGTTTCTTTTGTAGAACTCCCTATGTGTGGTGCTAATACTATATTTTCTAATTTAAGAAATGGATGATTTTTATTTATCGGCTCTGTCTCAAATACGTCTAATCCTGCACCTGCAATAATTTTTTGTTTTAACGCTATTGCAAGATCTTTTTCATTTATTACTTTACCCCGTGATGTATTTATGAGAAATGCTGTGTTTTTCATTTTTCTAAAAATTTTCATATTAAAGATCTGGTTAGTTTCTTTTGTATGTGGCACGTGGATTGATATAATATCACTTTGAGAAATTAATTTCTTAAATGTAGTGTATTTTACTCCTATTTTTTTTTCCTCAGTTTTAGAAATTTGTTTTCTATTGTGATATATAATTTTCATGTCAAATGCCTTTGCTCTTTTAGCAAGTATTTTTCCAATTCTACCTAAACCCATTATGCCTAAAGTTTTCCCATGAAGGTCCAATCCCACATAATCATATGCTCCGTAGATTTGCTTCCATTGTCCTTTTCTGATAATTCTATCTCCCTCTGAAATTCTTCTTAGTACATCAAGTAATAACGCAAATGCCATATTTGCAGTTGCATCTGTTAAAACTTCTGGAGTATACCCAACTCTAATTTTATTTTCTTTTGCAAATTGTGTATCTATATGATCATATCCAACACTGTATGTGCTGATTACTTTGAGCTTTTTTGCTAACTGCATTATCTCTTTATCTATTTTATCATATGGAAAACAGATTAAACCGTCTACTTCTTTAATTTTAGATTCTAATATTTTTTGAGATATGGGTATTTTTCCTTTATGAATTTCAACTTGGAATTTCTTTCTTAACTCTTTTAATGCAAAATCATGTATGTTTCTTGTAAGTAAAATTTTTTCTTTCACTAGTCTTCAGATTTATCTCAAACAATTTATACGATTTCTTTGTATAATTATCATGTCTTCAAAAATTGAAGAAGAAGAAGAATTTGCTATTTGTGTAGACTGTGGCAATTCTATTGAAAAATGTATGTGTGTCTGTCCTTATTGTGGTGAACGTGATAAATGTGAATGTGCATTATTTGATGCAGCAACAGGTGGATAATTGATTAATTATTTACCATGTGGTTCTTATTTGAAACAGGCTTGTGAATATCTGTGAGTACAACTGATTTTACTTGGTTGATTGGTGGTCCACAAGGAAGTGGGGTTGAATCTGGTGCAAATATTTTTTCTAAGGTTTGTGCTGAAATGGGATATCAAATATTTGGCAAAAGAGAATTTTATTCCAATATCAAGGGTGAACACAGCTACTTTACAGTTAGAATTTCTGATGAAAATATTCACTCCAATGTTAATGCTGTAAATTTAATGGTGTCTTTTGATGCTGAAACAATTTTCCGTCATTTTGATGAAATTACATCTAATGGTGGAATTATTTATGATTCTGAATTAGAAAATACTTCTACTGATAGAGTAAATACTCTGGATTCTCCATTTAAAGATCGATTACATAAATTTCTAGAATCAAAAAATAAACCATTTACTATTGCTGGAGTCTTAGAAGTAGCTAAAGAAAATGGAGTAAATCTTTATCCTGTTTCTTTCAAAAGTTTACTTCAAACTCTTTCTGAAGAAGTTGATAATCCTAGATTGCGTGGTTTAGTTAGAATGTATAACGTACTTGGTGTTTCACTGTCTTTAGGATTGATAAAAATGCCATCAACATCTTTAGTTGATTCCATTGATGACATATTTTCTAAAAAACCAAAAATTGCAGAGATTAACAAACAAGCTGCAAATTTTTCTTACAATTATGCATCAAATAATTTTGAAAATTTTAATCATACTCTAACTGGTGTACAAAAACAACCTGATACAATTCTTGTTCAAGGTCACTTTGGAACTTCACTTGGTAAAATGGTTTCAGGCTGTAGATTTCAATCCTATTATCCAATCACTCCTGCATCTGATGAAAGTGTCTATTTGGAATCTAATGAAATTTTAGAAATTGAAAATGGTAGACCTGGTTCAACTATTGTTATTCAAACTGAAGATGAGATTTCTGCAATAGGTATGATGATTGGTGCTGCCCTTACTGGAACTCGTTCATCAACCTCTACTTCCGGTCCTGGATTTGCATTGATGACTGAAGCACTTGGCTGGGCTGGAATTAATGAGGTTCCAGTAGTAATTACACTCTATCAAAGAAGTGGACCTTCAACTGGTTTGCCTACTCGTCATGGCCAGGATGATTTACTTTTTACTGTTTTTGCTGGGTGTGGAGATTTCCCAAAAATAGTTTATGCTTCAGGTGACATTGAAGAGAGTTTCTATGATACTGGTAATTGTTTTAATTATGCTGACAAATATCAAATCCCTGTAATTCACATGATGGATAAATTTTTATCAAGCTCTGTTGTAACTTGCAAAAAATTTAATCCAAAGAAAATTTCAATTGATCGTGGTAAATTGTTAGATAAAGTTGAAGGTGAATACAAACGCTTTGCTTTCACTGATGATGGGGTATCTCCACGTTCTAAACTTGGAATGGATAATGGTGTGTTTTGGAATACTGGTGATGAGTCTGATGAATATGGCCACATTACTGAAGATCCACAAATTCGTATTAAGATGATGGATAAGAGAATGTCTAGATTAGATTTAGCACTGGAATCTATTCCTGTAGATCAACAATCTGTATCCTTTGGAGTTCATGATTATACTATAATTTCTTGGGGTTCTACAAAGGGTCCTATTATTGATGCACAGGCTATGTTAAAAAAAGAAGGTATCGATATTGGATTTGTTCAAATTAAATTATTACATCCTTTTCCTACTGAATACGTTAAATCTCTTCTTAAAGATGCTAAAGTATTGATTGACATTGAAGCCAATTATTCCGGACAATTAGGCAAGATCTTTAAACAAAATATTACTAGAGAAATTGATTATTACATTTTGAAATATACTGGAAGAGGGATGACAAGTACTGAAATTTATGATTCATTAAAGAAAATTGTACAAAATACAGCTTCAAAGCGGGAGATTCTTAGCCATGGCGCTTAAACTTGCTGATTACAAGACTGATGTGCATAATGATTGGTGTCCAGGGTGTGGGGACTTTGGTATTGTTAATGCGTTACAAATGGCATTATTTGAGATGGGAATTGAACGTGACAAGGCTACTATTTTTTCTGGAGTTGGATGTTCTGGAAAAACATCGCATTTTATCAATACGTACGGGGTTCATACATTGCATGGTAGGGTTTTACCTTTTGCCCAAGGTGGTAAACTTGCAAATCCTGACATGACTGTTGTTGCAGTTGGTGGTGATGGCGATGGGTTAGGAATTGGGGCTGGTCATTTTGTTGCAGCAGGCAGGCGTAATATCGATATGACTTACATTATTTTTGATAATGGTGTTTATGGATTAACAAAAGGACAAGCATCCCCCACACTCAAACTAGGAGAACAAACAAAATCCCTTCCTTCTCCAAATACTAATTCTAATGTGAATCCAATTGGTTTGGCAGTAGCTAGTGGTTTTACCTTTGTTGCACGTGGATATTCTTACGATGTAAGACATCTCAAAGATTTAATTGTTAAAGCAGTAAAACACAAAGGTCTTTCATTTCTTGATGTATTGCAGCCATGTCCTACTTACAATGATATTAACACGCGAGATTGGTATGCTGGTGTGGATTTAGCTGAAGAATCTATGGAGAGACATTCTAGAATTTACAAACTTGAAGATACAAATTTTGATCCAACTGTAAATTATGCTGGTGAAGTTGAAGTTAATGAAAAACTATCTCAAGCTTTGATAAAATCTCTTGAGTGGGGAGATAAAATTCCGACAGGTGTTTTCTATCAAAATGAATTAGTATCTCCTTTCAGTACTAGATTAACTGATAAGATTCCAAATTATCTTGAAAATCCACCTGCAAAACAAATTATATCTAATGCTGGATTACCCACTACTGATATTTCAAAAATTCTAGATTCCTTAGATGTTTAATTATGTTTTTTAATTGATTTCTTTTTGAATTTCTTTCCAGACATCTTCTTTGAATGTAAATTCTTTGTCTTTTGATTTTGCTATATCTAATTTCCATCTGATTAATTCCACATCAAATTTGTAATTAATTTCTCTAACTCCTGTTGGGAGTTTTTTGGGATCAAGATGATGTGGTAATAGTTCTATGACAAAATCCATCTTTTCTATTGCATTGTTAAACCACTGTCTATCTACTACATCGATTGTAAATATGATTTTTGGATTTCCTGCAAAATTTATTTTAATTTTTAATGCATTACGACTTCCCCTTCTCCGTTTGTATTCTTTTAAAACATCTTTCACTTTTTCCCATTGTTTAAAATCAAACCATTTGAAAAATGCTTCATTAAATTCTAAAGGGATATCTATATTTAGAAAACTCACAAACTTTTCATCATTATTTTCTATTTCTTCTTGTAATACTGTAAATCTCGAATATAGAAATCCATAAAGAACCTCTATTTCCCAAGGTGAGATTCCATAATACTCTAATTTTGTTTTTAAAGGCTCAGGCAATACTACAAATTATTCAAATTTGTAATTAAATCTTCAATTTCTGTCTAAATTCCAATTCACAATATTAAAATTATCTAAATATGACTTTTCTATTACTTATGAAGAAAGAATTTGTTGTAAAAAGTATTGATTCAGCCCCTGATGGAGCCCCCTATGTTATAATTTCACTATCCTCACTAAAAGAACTAAAGGGAGGAAATCAAAACCCGCCTGCTGCTTTTGGCTCTCCAAAGGTAATGGGATTTTCAAACATGAATGATATGATGAAAGACCTTAGCAAGATGATGTCTGGTGGAGGTGGTATGGGAATGCCATCAGGAGTCACTCAATTAAAACTTGAAATGCATGAATACAAAGAAATGGGTCTTTCAGTTGGGGATAAAGTATTTCTTGAATTAAGTAAAGCTGAAACACTCGGCATCTAGATAATTTTTCTCGAATTCTAATACTTGCAATGTATATTATAAAATAAAATGTGGATCTGGTCCAATTGAAATTAGCTACAATGTTTGTATTCCTGATTCAAATTATCACAAACCCTCTACGTTTATTTTTTTATTATTCCTATTTTTTTTAAAATTTAGAATCCTTTATCTTTTCTTCTAATAATTTATTCACAATATTTGATTAATCCGTAATAATGTTAATTATTATCAAATGGTACTAAAAAATTTCCAACCATATAATGCTATTACAGTTACAATTACCACTACCATTGGTTTCCATGCAAATACTGGAATTCCTGGATTTGCAAGTTTCACTTTATAATTGTCTATTACCGTTGTAATGTCTTTCTTTATTTTATCGTGCCAAATACTATAGTCCACTTGATATTTTTTTAAAATCTCTTCTACTTCATAAATTACTGGAGTTCTTTGTGAAAACAAATGTTGAAGATAATCCCTTGATACCTCTACTTCTGCATGAATTCCAATTCGACCTTTTTTTAAATCCACCATTCTAATATGCATCTCCCATGGTTTTTTTAATTTCAAATTTATTCCACTTCCAATTTGGTCTGGTTGCTTATGCTCTAATTTTACCTTGGTAAATCCCTCTGCTGTAAATATTTTCATTAACTCTTCAAAATTTTTTTTGACAACGATGTGGAGTTGTTCTACCCCTTTTTTGTTATCTGCCTGAATTTTATGTTTTAATCCGTCCATAAACGAAATTGTTTTTGGATATGTAGTCCAATACTCCATATTTTTTATCTAAAATGCCTATATTTAAAAAAACTTACCTTACACCCTTAGTTTTTGGGTGGATTTGCTAGGCCTCTAACGTAAACACATTGTTCTGGTGAAATTGCCATTTCTGAAGAATTAATTTTTCTATCTGTAAGTTTTGCTCCTGAATCTCTTACTATTGCAAATGGTCTTGATTCTGCACCTTCTCCCATCTTGTGATTTGCAATTGTTGCAAGATTATCAACAACTGCTTGAAATGTAACTTTCAATGGATTCCCATCTAGATCTTTTTTGGATCTCATATCTAAAACTGGCTCTATCCCTGCGCATGATATTGCAACCCCTGATGTCCCAATTCTTGCTGGCATTAATCTACTATCTACTAAAATTACTCCAACATGAATTAATAATTTTAAGAAAACTTTTCTTCGAATTTGCTCTGCAATTAGATAAGGATCTGTTGGATATAGTATTGCTTTACCTTTTTTTGCATTTGATTTATCAATTCCTGCATTTGGTGCCATGATATTATCTGCTGATGTAATGACAAATCCGCCTATACCTCCAAAAATTTTATCTGATTCTCTAATGATGATTTCTGCCATTTCTGGTTTCAATTGGTACTCCTCTGCTATTTTTATAGCATATGCTGATGCTTTGATTTTCTCCAAATCAATAATTCTCCCTTGTGAATTTGAGATATATTTTGTTGAAATTACTATGACATCTCCCTCTTGCAATTTTGTTTCATTTTTTATCAAAGTATTTTCTAGTGCCTCAAAAATATCAAATTCATTCTCCATTCTTTCTGCTACTAATGGTAATACTGTTAATTGCACAATATTCTATGGATTCTATTTCTTTTTTATTGTTCTGAAAAGCTTTTAATCCCAAGAGCGAACTTTTTGAATTATGAATATAGTTGAGAAGATACTTGCACGTGGATCAGGCAAGTCCTCAGTAGCACCTGATGATGTGGTTTTTGCTGATGTTGATAAAGTGATGATGCATGATGTATCCGGACCTGGTGTGATTAAAGTTTTTGATAAATTAAAAAAACAAGGAATTGCAGTTGATAAATTATGGGATCCTACTAAAGTTTGGGTAGCTGAAGATCATTTTGTACCCTCAGCTGATAAATTGTCTGCTGAAAATATTGTAAAATTATCTAATTTCACAAAACAATACGGTATTGAAAAACACTTCAAATATGGAATGGGGCAATACGGTATCTGCCACACTATCTCTCATGAAGAAGCAATGGTGATGCCTGGCGATGTTTACGTTGGTGGTGATTCTCATACAAACACAACTGGTGCTTTAGGAGCATTTGCATGTGGTTTGGGTCATACTGATATTGCATATGTCTTACTACATGGAAATATTTGGTTTAAAGTTCCTGAAACTTATTATTTCAAATTAAATGGAAAATTACCTGATCATGTAATGGCTAAAGATGTGATTCTAAAAATTATCGGTGATATTGGAAATGATGGCGGTGCATATAGAACAATGCAATTTGGTGGAAGTGGAATTGATGAAATGTCTGTTGAAAGCAGATTGACTTTATGTAACATGACCACTGAAGCCGGCGCTAAAAATGGGATTGTAGAACCTGATCAAAAAGTAGTTGACTATCTTTCCC
The DNA here is from genome assembly GCA_001437625.1 of Nitrosopumilus sp. BACL13 MAG-121220-bin23. Lineage (GTDB taxonomy): Archaea > Thermoproteota > Nitrososphaeria > Nitrososphaerales > Nitrosopumilaceae > Nitrosopumilus. The sequence continues at coordinate 25,419 of LIAL01000003.1, read as the reverse complement.
AAAGAGGCGCAACAAATTTTAATTTAGTTACTGGTGATTCTGATGCTGAATATTCTAAAATATTTGAATATGAAAGTTCAGAAATGGAGCCTATGATTGCAAAACCTTTCTCACCTGATAATACCTGTGTTGTACGTGAAGCCCCCTCAGTTGAATTAGATAAATCATACATTGGTTCTTGCACTGGTGCAAAATACGAAGATTTGGAAGCTGCTGCAAAAATACTCAAAGGACGAAAAGTAAAGATTAGAACTGAAGTTCTACCTGCTGCCATTTCAATTTATCAACGTGCTATGGAAAATGGATTATTGAAGATTTTCTTAGATGCTGGTGTTACAGTTGGTCCACCTACTTGTGGTGCCTGCTGTGGTGCCCATATGGGTGTATTAGCAAAAGATGAAATCTGTATAAGTACAACTAACAGAAATTTCCCTGGACGAATGGGTCATATTGAATCTCAAACATATCTTGCATCCCCGATGGTTGCAGCAGCTTCTGCAGTAACTGGAAAAATTACTGATCCGAGGGATTTACTATGAGGGGAAATATCATAAAATATCCTCGTGATAATATCGATACTGATGTAATTATTCCTGGACAATATCTTAAAGTTCACGATTATGCAGAACTTGCAACTCATGCTATGGAGGGATTGGACCCTGATTTTCATTCTAAAGTAAAAGAAGGTGATTTTATTTTATCTGGAAAAAATTTTGGATGTGGTTCTAGTAGAGAACATGCTCCAATTGCATTATCTCATTGTGGGATAAAAGCAATTCTTGCTTTGTCTTTTGCAAGAATATTTTATCGAAATTCTGTGGATGGTGCATTTTTGCTACCTATTGAAATTGATCAAGATGCATATGATGGAATTTCTGAAGGTGATGAAATTGATATTGATATTTCAACAAATGAAATAAAAAATATTACAAAAAATCAAACATACAAAATGAAGCCTTTTTCTGATATTATTGGAAAAATAATTGCATCTGGTGGATTATTCAAGTATAAGCCAGATCAGGATTAAAATGGGAAAAACACTTTTTGAAAAAATTTGGGAATCTCATATAGTTGTTGAAAAACAAAACGAACCTGATTTAATTTACATTGATAGGCATCTCGTACATGAAGTAACATCTCCTCAAGCATTTGATGGATTACGTATGAATAATAGAAAAGTTAGACGTCCTGATTTGACAATTGCTACAATGGATCATAATGTTCCAACTAGTGATCGTTCTTTACCTATGTTGGATGAGACTTCAGCTATACAAATTAAAACACTTGAAAAAAATTGCAAAGATTTTGGAATTACATTATTTGATATTAACAGTCCTAATCAGGGAATTGTTCATGTAATAGGTCCTCAATTAGGCATAACCTTGCCTGGTTCTACCATTGTTTGTGGTGATAGTCACACGTCAACTCATGGGGCTTTTGGTGCATTGGCATTGGGCATTGGGACTAGTGAAGTTGAACATGTATTGGCGTCTCAAACGTTATGGTTAGAAAAACCTAAAACATTTGAAATTCGAGTAGAAGGAAAACGAAAAAATCCTCATGCTGTAACTGCAAAAGATATCATTCTTTCAATTATCAAAAATATTGGAACAGCTGGTGGCACTGGTACTGTTATTGAATATCGCGGTGAAGGAATAAGTGATCTTTCTATGGATCAGAGAATGACTATTTGTAATATGTCTATTGAAGGTGGAGCACGTGCTGGATTAATTGCACCTGATGAAAAAACTTTTGATTATTTACGAAATAGAAAATACACGCCAAAAAATTATGAGTCCCTTGTAGATTCTTGGAGAGATGATCTTAAAACTGATTCTGATGCAACATTTGACAAACAATTCATTTTAGACATTAATGATATATCTCCTCAAGTAAGTTGGGGAACTAATCCTGGAATGACTTGCGATGTGGATGAACCGATTCCATCTCCTGATGAATTTTCTAATGGAGATCCTAATCAAAAGAAAGGTGCTGAAAAAGCACTTGAATACATGGATCTTAAATCTGGAACTATGATTGAAGATATTAAAATTGATAGAGTGTTTATTGGATCTTGTACTAATGCAAGATTGGAAGATCTTATTGAAGCATCTAAAGTTATTCAAGGTCAAAAAGTTGCCTCAAATGTAAGTGCAATGGTGGTTCCTGGTTCACAAATGGTAAAAAAACAAGCTGAAGAAATGGGCTTGGATAAAATTTTCACTGATGCTAATTTTGAATGGAGGGAGGCTGGATGTAGTATGTGTCTGGGCATGAATCCTGATATTTTATCTCCTGGTGAGCGATGTGCTAGTACTTCAAATAGAAATTTTGAAGGTAGGCAAGGCAATGGCGGCAGAACTCATTTGGTTAGTCCTGTAATGGCTGCTGCTGCTGCAATTTATGGTCATTTTGTGGATGTTAGAAAATTGGATTTGAATTAAAATGAAACCATTTGAAAATGTAAAAAGTATTGTAACTCCGCTTGATATGGTTAATGTTGACACTGATCAAATTATTCCAAAACAATTTTTAAAATTAGTTCAAAAATCTGGATTTGGAAAATTCTTATTTTTTAATTGGAGATATGATGAAAATAAAAATCTAAAATCTGATTTTATACTGAATGATTCAAAATATGATGGTTCAAAAATTCTAGTAGCCGGTGATAATTTTGGATGTGGTTCATCTCGTGAACATGCTGTCTGGGCTTTAGATGATTATGGATTTTCTGTAATTATTTCTTCTTCTTTTGCAGATATTTTCTTTAGTAATTGTTTCAAAAATGGAATATTGCCAATTTCATTAGATTCAAAAACTGTGGAAAAATTATTACAGGAAACTAATTCTGTTGAGGTTGATTTAGAAAATCAAATAATTAAAACCTCTTCTGAAAATATACCCTTTGAAATTAATTCTCACAAGAAAAAAATTCTTTTAGAAGGATTGGATGACATTGCACAAACTTTTCAATTTGAAGATAAAATATGTGAATTTGAAGAAAAATCTACAATCCCATCTGTTTTATGATTTTCGCTACTAATTTCTCGTTTCTCTCTAAAACCATTGGTGATTCCGCATCAATCCATTCTTTTTCTGCTATATCATAAGCACTTACTTTACCCTCTTTAGATAATTGCTCTAAAATATCATATGATAGATTAACTTGTTTTTGATTTTTCTTTTTCTTTATTTTTTCAATAATCTCTTTTCCAAGCATATAGATTCCTAAACATTCTGATAATTGTAATTTCATTATTGGTTTTTCTTTAAACTCTTTGATTATCCCATCCTCTACTACTGCAAAACCTGTTTCTTCTTTTCTTTTTGTTCTAGTTGCAATGCATGCGGAACTATTTTTTTCTTTGAATACACTTCTCATTTTTTTAATATCCACTGCACATAAATTATCTACAAACCATAATAGAAATTCTGATTCATCTTTGAGTTCTTTTTCAATATGAAGTAAATCTCCACCAGTACCGCTTTGCGAATCTTGAATAAATTTAATATTTTTTTGATTTCCATAGTAGTTTTTAATTTGACCTCCTAGACCATTATAATCTGAAATTATGATTATTTCTTTTATGAAATTAAATGATTTTAGATATCTTACAATATAATCTATCATTGGTTTTCCGTTGATTGGAGTCATTGCTTTTGGAAAATATTCTGTATATGGTTTACCTCTGGTGCCTTTTCCACCTGCTAAAATTATGACCTTCACATTCTAACGGTATGATTTCTGCTTTCTTCTTCTTGCACCAGGTCCGCCAAATTTCTTTGGTTCTTTTTGTCTGGCATCACCACTTACTAGGTATTTATCAAAAGCATCGATTCTTTTTCTTAAGTCATCTCTAGTTGATTTTGGAAATGGGTGGTCTTTTGGTTCTTTTTTAGATTTTGTCCAGCCTATGAGTGCTCTAGTAATTGCAGTTGCAATGGCACTGGCTTGACCCATAAAGCCTCCACCTGTCACCCTAACAGAAATATCTATTTTCTCTCTTAGATCACCTGAAATTTCAAGTGGTGCTAAAATAACTTCACGAGCAGTTTCTTGTGGGATCATTTCAACTGGAACATTGTTAATTCTAACTTTACCAACACCTTTTGTAATGTACACGTGAGCACTAGCTGTTTTTCTAGTTGCAAAATAAATTTCAGTTTTTGGAGTTGTCATTCAGTCCACCCTATTACTCTACATATCTCTGCTAATGGTGTATAATTAGATGCTGCTTTTCTGATTAATGCTTTTTCAAATTGAATTTTTTCAATTGGTTTTGTGTCGTTTGGTGCACCGATATATGTTCGAAGTTTTGCATATGCTATCTTACCTGATGGTTTTCTATCAAATGGTAACATTTGACGAATCATTTTTGCCATGAGTGTATCTGGTCTTCTGTAGTGGACAGGTCCATGCTTATAATTGATAACACTGTTAATCTCTAAAAATTCTCTATATTCTCTAATTTGTGTTTCTCTTTTCCCGCTCATCATAATTTTTTCACAATTAACAACTGTAACTCTTTGTCCTTGCAATAGTAATTTTGCAACATTTGATGCTAATCTACCTGCAATGTGGTTTGTTGCATCTACAACAACTGGTCTATCTACTCTGATAACAATTTCTTGCTTGGAAGTATTTGAATTCCTTCCAGCAGGCTTGTTAATTCTTCCATTAGCCAAGTAATACGACTCCTTTACCTGTAGGGTTTTGTTTGATTAATTCTAAATATGAAATTATTTTTCCACCATTTTCTACTACTTTAGCTGCTGCAGAGTTTGAAATTGAAAATGAACATAATGTAATTTTATGTGATATATTTCCTGTACCTAGAACTTTACCTGGAAATACTACTGTGTCATTTTCTTTAGTTAATTGACTGATTCTATTCACGTTGATGTCTCTTCTTGCTATTGATGGTTTCAATGCATATTCTGCTAATTTACGCCAAATTGGAGCATCGTTTTTAGTTGATGCTTTTCTTAGATCGCTTGCCATTCGAATAACAACTTCATTTGTCATGTGAATAGTACGCCTTAAAACCCAAATATAATGTCTATGTTCTATTATTCTTCAATTTTGTTGATCATGTCTTTGAATTCAACAATTTTGTTAGATACTTCTTCTACGCCTGCAAGAATAATTTGTTCTGGAGTTAATGCTCCTGTGGATTCTACTGTTAGAATTTTCTCATTTTCTTTATCTGAATCTACTAGTGTTGCTATGTTTGCTGAGTTCCATTTTGCGTGTTCCCTACCACGTCCCAATCTTGCATAACATTCAATTTTGATTTGTTGACCTGGAGCTAATTGTATAATTGGAATTTTATCTGAAGATGGCTTTACTGTACCGTCTTCAGATGATAATTCACTAGACAATACAGTTCTAGTTTCTTCTGCTACTCCTGAATCTAAAACTAGTAGAACTTTACAGTTTGAGCAACCTAATTTACTTTTACAGTCACACTTTGACGGTTCATTGAATCTTTTCAAATCTGTTTTTATTGGAATTAAGCCTAATCTGTGTGCTAAACCTTCATCTGGTAATACTGATGTGTTAGAAATGATATCTACTGTATCTATTGCAAAAACTGGAACTCCGTTTAGGCATATACGTCTAAGTGCATTTGCGTATTGTAATGGAACCCCTTTCAGCTTTATAGATATTTTTTCAGAATCTTTTGCAATTACGTCTAATGATGACAAATCTTGTTAGAAATTATAAAAATGCACATAAAAATCTAGCTAGTTTTACGTATAGATAAATAGTAAATTATAATATATGATTTAGAAATGGCTGATACTACCTTAGTTCGATATTCTTTTGAGGGTGAAAAATTTGAGATTTTAGTAAAACCTGATCCTGCTTTGGCTTATAAACTAGGTAAGAAAAAAGATATTTCATCAGTTTTGATCTCTGATGAAATTTACACTGATTATGGAAAAGGTACTAAGCCCTCTATAGAAAAATTACTTGCAGCTTTTAAAACTGAAGATAAAACTGAAATTGCTCAAATAATGTTTGAGAAAGGCGATCTAAATCTTACAACAGAGCAAAGAAGAAAAATGATTGATCAAAAAAGAAAACAAATTATTGAATTTATTGCTAAAACATATGTTGATCCTAGAACTCATTTACCGCATCCTCCATTACGAATTGAATTAGCACTGAAAGATGGTCGTATTACCATTGAACCTCAGAAAAGTGTTGAAGAACAAGTAACTGACATTGTAGATAAACTACGTTCAATTATTGCTTTAAAATCTGAAAATCTACAATTAGAAATTATAATACCTGCACAATATGCTTCACAATCTTACTCTGTTTTGAAATCTGTTGGTTCTCTAAAAAAAGAAGAATGGCAAAATAATGGTTCATTAAAAGCAATACTTGAAATACCCGCAGCAGCCAGGCCAAACGTGATTGATAAATTAGGTTCTATTACAAAAGGTTCTGCATCTGTTGAGGTAATGAAATAATGGCAGATAAGAGAAAATATGTTATTCCCGGTGATATTGTTACTAGTGGACCTTTTAGACCTGAACAAAATGTAATACTTGAAGGAAATAATATAATTTCTACAGTTGTTGGTATTTCTGAAATTTATGAGGATTCTGTTAAAGTCATTCCTTTAACTGGAAAATATCTTCCAAAAATTGATGATCTCGTTATTGGTAAAGTTGTTTCTCATACTTCCTTGTCTTGGGAATTAGATATCAATTCATGTTATATTGGATTTTTACCTGCAATGGATGTCTTTGGACGAGACTTTTCTACTCATTCTGATGAACTTTCAAGTAAACTAAAAACAGGAGATCTTGTAGCTGCTAGAATTGCTAATTTTGATAGAACAAGAGATCCTCTCATAACCATCTCTGATCGGGACTTGGGTAAAATCGATGACGGTGTATTGGTAAAAATTTCAACAAGTAAAGTTCCACGATTAATTGGAAAAAAGGGTAGTATGATTCAGATGATTGAAAATGGTACAAACGCAGCAGTAACAATTGGTCAAAATGGATGGGTTGTAGTTGCATGTGAATCTGCTGAAGGATTGGCAAAAGCTAAAAAGGCAATTGAGATGGTTAATGAAAAAGCACATATTGCTAACCTTACTGATTTAATTCAAGATATGTTAAATGAAAAGGATGAATCATAATGGGTGGACGAGATGCAACCATGGTTCTATTGGACGAGAACGGCATTCGCTGTGATGGACGTAAAATAGACGAACCACGAAAAATTGTGATTAAAGCTGGTGGATTAAAGAATGCTGATGGTTCTGCTTATATTGAATTTGGTGATAATAAAATTTTAGTTGGTGTATTTGGACCAAGAGATGTTCATCCTAAACACATGTCAAATACTGATACTGGAATTCTAAGAGTTAGATATCATATGGAACCATTCTCTGTTGATGAAAGAAAAAGACCCGCACCTTCAAGAAGAGAAATTGAAATTTCCAAAGTAATCAAAGAAGCATTAGAGCCTGCTGTTATGTTAGAAAAATTCCCAAGAACTGCTGTTGATGTATTTATTGAAGTTTTACAAGCTGATGGTGGAACTAGATGTGCTGCACTCACTGCAGCATCTGTTGCATTAGCTGATGCTGGTATTCCGATGAGAGATATGGTTGCAGCAATTGCATCTGGTAAAGTTGCAGATACTATTGTTCTTGATGTTAACAATGAAGAAGATCAAGCCGGTCAAGCAGATATGCCAATTGGTTACATGCCAAGTCTTAAGAAAATTACATTATTACAATTAGACGGTGTTTTAACTCCTGAAGAATACAAAAAATGTGTAGATGTTGGAGTTAAAGGATGTGAAGTTGTTTATGAACTTCAAAAGAAAGCACTACATGACAAATATTTTGGGAATAGAGGAGATTAGATATGGCTACAGTTTCAGTTATTGATGAATTAAAGAAAGCACAAATTCTTGAATTATTAGAACAAGGAAAAAGAATTGACGGAAGAGCATTAGATGAGCCAAGAAAAATCTTAATTGAAGTTAACGCAATTCCTAAAGCAAACGGTTCGGCAAAAGTACGACTTGGTGATACCGAAGTCTTATGTGGAGTAAAAATCCAACCAGACAGACCTTTCCCAGATATGGGTGACAAAGGACTTTTCATGTGTACTGCTGAACTATTACCACTTTCACATTCTACTGTTGAAACTGGACCCCCACGAGATGATGTAATTGAATTGGCAAGAGTTGTTGATAGAGGAATTAGAGAAAGTCATATGGTTGATGTTGCTCAGTTAGTAATTGAAAAAGATAAATCTGTAGTTGGTGTATTTGCTGATATTGTGTCCCTTGATTATGATGGAAATCTCTTTGATGCATGCTCTTATGCTGCAACTGCCGCTTTACTCACATCAAAAACTCCGACATGGGAGATGATTGATGACAAACCTACAGTTGTCGAAGGTGGAGAAAAACAATTACCTATTACCACAATTCCTGTATCTGTAACAATGGGAAAAATTGGAAATCATATTGTAGTTGATCCTAACGGTGATGAATGGGATAGTATGTCTGCTCGAGTTACAATAACTACTGATTCTGATGGTAACATCTGTGCATTACAAAAAGGTGGTAGTGATGGATTTACTCAAGAAGAAATTAACCAATGTGGTGATTTATCTATTAAAATTGGTGCCAAGATTAGAACACAATTAAAATCTACACAAGAGGAGTATCAAAAAAATGGCTAAAGCAAAGAAATCCCTAAAAGGTTTAGGAGCTCGTTATGGAATTAAACTTAGAAAACAATACACAAAAGTTCACTTTACATTAAAACAAAAAAGAAATTGTCCTGAATGTGGTTCTCAGACATTTGGCAGAGATGCTGTTGGAATTTGGTCTTGTAAAAAATGCAATTATAAAGTAGCTGGAACTGCATATGACGTTAAACTATAGTGCAACAATCACTGTAGATGCTAAAGATAAAACAACTGCAATTTATGATTCTGTAAATACTGATAATACATTTTATCCTGAAAATCCAGTTAAAACTAAAATAAAATTAAATAAAAAACTAGTAATTTCTGTAGAAACTAATCAAATTACACATCTTAGAGCAAATCTAAATTCTACTCTTCGACTCATTCAAGCTAGTTACGATTCAATTGAATCGGTAAAGATATAATCCGATTAAATTTGTAAACATACATGTCTTCTCCACAAATGCCTCCATGGCTTCAAGAACAAATTATGAGACTACAACAATCTCAACAAAATTTACAATCTATTGTCACCCAAAGACAACATCTTGAAATGGAAAAAGCAGAAACTGAAAAAGCACTTGAAGAACTAAAGAAAACCGCTGATGGTGATGCTGTCTTTAAACAAGCTGGAAATATTTTAATTAAATCTACTAAAAAAACACTAGTTGATGAATTAGAGGAAAAAGTTGAATTATCTAAAACTAGATCAACTGTTCTTGAGAAACAAGAGGTCCGTGTAAAGGAATCCCTCAAAGAACAAGAAGCAAAAATTACTGAAATGATGAAAAGCGGTACTACGCCACCTCCACCTCCAACAATAACTGAAGATAATCCTAGAAAATAATTTCTCTAGATTATTCCATATGAGATATTAACAATTAATTACAAATGATATTTGTGACATTGGAAAACATCCGAATTATTGTAGATGAACGAGAACGAAAAAGTGGAATTCCTGATTTACTCAAAGCTGTTGGCATGTGTGTTGAAATGAAAACACTTCCTATTGGTGATTATATTGTTGCACCTGAAACTATCGTTGAAAGAAAAAGTATCAAAGATTTAATGGCTTCTGTTTTTGATGGACGACTCTATGATCAATGCAATAGACTCAAAGAAAATTTTGAACATCCTATAGTTTTGGTTGAAGGTAATGTTGATGAAATTGAAGAAATTACTGACAACCCTCTAGTTTTCTATGGAGCTCTCTCTAGAGTTACACTTGAATTTAAAATTCCTATAATTCATACCCCCAGTGCATCCCACACTGCCAAATTATTAGTTGCACTTTGTTCTAAAAAAGATGGTCCTGCAGGACCCTATTTGAAAAAAATTAAAAAATCATCTAATTTAGAAACTCAACAATTATCTACACTTTGCAGTTTACCTGGAATTGGTGAAAAATTTGCAGTTAGACTGCTTGAAAAATTTGGTACTCCATTGAAAGTTTTTAGTGCGACAACTTCTGAATTGGCTAAAGTTGAAGGATTGGGTGAATCTCGTGCAAAAAAAATTAAAAATATGTTAACTACTAAAAATAAACTTCAAAAAGAAAATACTCAAAAGACACTGACATAAGTATCACTGTCATTTTATTTCATAAATTTTTATACTATATTCTTTAAGAAAATTTATGGATAACCGTGTAAATATTGGAGTTATTATTGGTGTTGTATTTGTTTTAGCTTTTGCTGTAACTTTAACTCAAAGTGAAAATCAAGTTGAATCTCAAATTGTTGGAAATGATATTCCTGAAGAATTAATTTATGAATGGTTAAAAAAATATGATCCGTCTGAACAAACAATCTCTGTTTCTGGTATCTCTACAGCCTCCTCAAATCCTGACACTTTGATTATCGTACTTGGAGTTGAATCTGAAGCCAAAACTGCTAATGAATCTCTATCTCAAAATTCTAATTCACTAAATTCTGTAATCTCTTCCTTGTCGAATTCTGGAATTTCTAAAGATGATATTCAAACATCAAATTTTTCAATTTATCCATTATATGATAGCATAAAAGACTCTAATGGAAACTGGGAACAAATTCTAAATGGATATAGAGTTTCAAACATTTTATCAATCAAAACTGAAAAAATTGATTCTGCTGGAGATATTATTGATGTTGCAGTTTCTTCTGGAGCCAATCGTGTCGATAATGTTTCATTTGAATTATCTGATGCTAAATCACAAAAAATTAGTGATGACTTGATTGCAGATGCAATAAATGATGCAACTCAAAAAGCAGAAAAAGCCCTTGTACCATTAAAACAAAAAATTGTTGGAGTCAAATCTGTAATCATACATGATAATGTGATGCCTTACTATGACAGTCCAATGCGTGCATCCTTTGATGGATTTGCAGAATCATCTATGAAATCTGCACCGATTATGTCTGGTGATGAAGAGATCACAACTAATGTCAGTGTTGTATTTTATATTTCTCAAAAGTAATTTTTTAATTATTATTATTTGAGTAGTTTTCTTTTTAACATTGTTCCACAAATAGAGCATTCTTTTCCGCCTTGATGTTTTGTTTTACACCCTGGACAATAATGAATCCATTTTCCGACGTCTTTGATTCCTTTTGTCATGATTGGTGCAATTTTCAAACCAATATTTTTACCGACATTAGAAATTGCAAAATCATCTGTAATGATTTGCCCTCTTGTTTCTATCCCTAGTGCGATAATTGAAATATCTTGTTTTGATAACTGTGGAAAATCCCCTGTTTCTTTTGCAGCTTTAATTGCAGCCTGAGTTGATTGTTCCTCTGGTTCTCTAATTTTTAGTCTGTTTGTTTCAAGTAATGTTCCAAGTACCCCCTGATTTTTCTTAATGTGTTGTATTTCATCATAAACCAGAGATGTTGTGTAGTACTCTTCAGATGATCTGAATGGAACTCCTGCATAAAATGCACTGGCGTCTAAAATTCTAAAATCCAAGTTTACTCATTTGTCTTAAACCTCTTTTTTTCAATCTAATGAAAACTGCTGAACTTTTGTATTTTTTGATAATTATTGGTTCTTCATATCCTACAGATTTTACAACTTGTGCATCTATTGCAATATTACAATCTTGAGAACAAATAATTTCAATTTTTTCATCTGGTACTACTAATGACGCTAATCTGTAAACTGGTGCAACTGGTGTTATAATTAATACGTCTAGACTCTCATGTAGAATTGGTCCTCCTAATGAAAATGAATGACCTGTTGATCCGCTGGGTGTTGCAACAATAAGTCCATCCATTTTTTGTTTTACTGTATCATTTTGAAATTTAATTTCAATTTGTGCAGTTTTTGTTAAATTTGTCCTGCTGATGTAAATTTCATTTAAGGCTGGTGGAAATTCTTTTCCTCCACATGACGCTGTTACTCTAGTTCTTTTATCTAGAAAAAATTTATCTTTTAAAATTCCATTTATTGCTTCATCAATTTCTTCAATTGTAATTTCTGCTAAAATTCCTCTATTTCCTCCAACGTTAATTGTTAAAATTGGTGTTTCATTTGCTAAATTTCGAAAAACTCGAAGTGTTGTTCCATCTCCTCCTAATGTTATTACTAAATCTAATTTTATTTTATTTATTTCTTCAAGTGTTTCTATCTGTTTTGCTCCTGCTACATTTACTGGTGAAATTGTATACACTGTTATTTTTTTTGCCAGTAATTTTTTTGCCACATTTATTGCAGATTCTTCTGAATCTTTTGAACCTACTTTACTTACAATGGCAACATTTTCTAATTTCAATTAAGTTCTTTTGAATTCTATTTACATAAAAATGATATTTTTAGGATCGTTTGAAAAAAGAAATAAGTACAAGCGCGTAGTCATCAAATTATGAGTTATGCCCATCCTGAAGTTTTAGTTGATACTGAATGGTTATCTCAAAATCCTCCTAATGATAATAGAAAATTAGTTGAAGTTGATTATGATCCTGTAAATGGATATCAAAAGGGGCACATTAATGGTGCAAGTCTGATTTGGTGGAAACGTGATATCAATGATCCTGTAACTCGAGATATAATTAGTAAAAAAGAATTTGAGGCATTAATGTCTAAAAATGGAATTACTGCTGATACTGAAGTTATTCTTTATGGTGATTTTAATAATTGGTTTGCAGCTTTTGCTTTTTGGGTTTTTAAAATTTATGGACATGAAAATTTAAAAATTATGGATGGCGGGAGAAAAAAATGGGAATTAGAAAATCGTGATTATACAATTGATGAACCACAAATCCAATCAAAACAATACATTGCACAACCACCTGATGAGGGCTTACGTGCATATCTGTCTGATGTAAGTAGAGGCATTGGAAAAGAGGACACTGTTATGGTTGATGTAAGATCTCCCGCAGAGTTTTCTGGTACAATTACAGCTCCTCCGGAATATCCTATGGAGCATGCACAACGTGGTGGACATATTCCTCATGCAAATAATATTCCATGGGCAACTGCAATTAATGATGCTGATGGTACCTTCAAAGGCGTTGAAGAATTAAAACAAAATTATGTCCCAAAAGGTATAACTCCAGATAAGGATGTAATTTGCTACTGTAGAATTGGTGAGCGTTCATCACACAGTTGGTTTGTTTTGAAATACCTACTTGGATATCCAAAGGTTAGAAATTATGATGGCTCTTGGACTGAGTGGGGTAACATGATCGGAAATCCTGTGGAAAAATAAATTGCTTTTAGACCTTCCAATTCTTGAGAAAGGGTCTTTCTATTTTATCAAAGATGCTGACACTGATCTTATACTTGAAGATAAAACTAAGCGTGGACTTGAAATTAAGGAAACATCTGTTGATGAAAAATTACAGGTTAAATCTGATAAAGGCATGATTCATGATATGGATGGAATTGGACATTGGGTCCCAATTCGTTGGTATTTTTCTAAAGATGTCTATGATTTAGATGCGGTTTTAATTCATGCAAATGCCCTGGATAAGAAATACATTGAACTACGAGAACTTACTTGTCCTCAAGATAACGACTGATAACCTTTTTAACTAATTTCTAACTAGAAAGAATAGATGTCATTACTTTTAAAAGATCGAGTCTGGTCTATGGAAGCTTCAACTGCAAAACGTGGTGTCTATCCGTTACATGGTTTTAAACTTGGATTATACAGATTACCAATTAAACTTGAAGATCCAGTAGAATTAAAATCGATTCATGATGGCTTGAAAAAAGCATTTGAAATGGACATGTATGCTGATAGAATTTACGCTACGTATCGTTGGAAAGAACAAAACATGGATGATCCTGATGCAAAAGGATACGAGCAAGTTAATTTGTCAGTAACTGTAGAAATTGTAACTGGTGAAGTTGTTGATATTATTTATCAAGTATTTCCAATTGAAAAATTTGGTGATCCTAATTGGGTTAAAGACTATAGAAAGAAAGCAGACCATTTTGCAAAAATGGTAATTGATACTATTTTACGTAATACTATTCTAGCCGATAAGATGATTTCACATCTTGCAAAATCTGAAAAGATTCCTGAACTTGCTGCTATTCAAAGACTTGAAGAACTAACACCTTTGGCTAAAATTGTTCTTGGTGCTAAACCAAAACCTGTTGAAGCACAAGATGATGTTGAAGAAGATGATGGTGAAATTGAAATTCCAGATGGAGCCAAACCTGGACCAATCGATGTCGATTATAAATCAAAAATTAAACCTTCTGCTGTATACGAAGCTCCTGAACATACTATCAAAACTTGGGGTCGTAAAGGAACTAGTAATGGAATAATGGGTGTTTGGGGAGAATTTGTTTCAGTAGATTATGATATTTGTATAGCTGATGGTGGATGTCTTGAGGCTTGTCCTGTTGGAGTCTATGAATGGTTTGACACTCCTGGAAATCCTGGTTCTGAAAAAAAACCGTTAATGTCAAAAGAACCTGATTGTATTTTCTGCCTTGCGTGTGAGAATGTTTGTCCTCCGCAGGCAATCAAAATTTACGAAGCAAAATAATTGCATTTTTTGCAAGTATAAATATCGACTAATGATTTTGTGCATATAAAGATGGCCGGAAATCCTTTCACACAATTAGTATTTGATTTATTCATTATTTCTGCGATTTTAATTACTGCATACACTTGTAATTTCTATTATCTTGTTTTTCTTGCTAACAAAAGAAAAAAGATTGCTAAAACTGTTGATATAGGAACTCCTTCTATTACAATACAACTTCCAATTTACAATGAAAAATATGTTGCAAAACGACTTGTTGATGCTGTTTGCAATTTAGATTATCCTAAAAATCAAATGAATATTATGGTTTTAGATGACTCTGATGATGATACTGTTGATGTACTTGAAAAAACTGTCAACTATTACAAAACTCAAGGATTTCAAATTGAACATATTCGACGTGGAACACGAAAAGGGTACAAAGCAGGTGCTCTAAAACATGCTATGCAAATAACTGATTCTGAATTTGTAGCAATATTTGATGCTGATTTTATTCCTCCAACATGGTTTCTTAAACGAGCTATGCCACATTTCTCAAAACCAACCATTGGTTTAATTCAATGTCGTTGGGGTCATGTGAATGAAAATTATTCCACTATCACACAAGTACAAGCACTTAGTCTTGATTTTCATTTTCTTATAGAACAAAAAGCAAAAAGTGATTCTCATTTGTTTATGAATTTTAATGGTACTGCTGGAATTTGGAAACGTGATTGCATTGAAGATGCTGGAGGTTGGCATACTGCAACTTTAGTTGAGGATCTTGATCTAAGTTATAGAGCACAAATGAAAGGATGGAAATGTGTCTTCTTACCTGATATTGTAGTGGATGCAGAACTTCCTGCTCAAATTAATGCTGCCAAAAGACAACAATTCCGTTGGGCAAAAGGTTCCATTCAATGTGCAACAAAATTACTTTTTGATATTGCTATAAAACGTAAAATTTCCATTGAAACAAAAATTCAAGCTTTTGTTCAACTTACCCGTCATATCGTTCATCCGTTAATATTGATACAATTTTTAGCCTTACCCGTTCTTTTGGCAGGTAATGTTAATCTCTATATTGTTAGTTTTCTACCTATCATTACAATTGTAACATATCTTGCAATGGGACCTGGTGCATTCATTCTGATTATACAAAATATGTATGGTAAATCGTGGAAGTCTAAAGCTAAACTGTTACCTGCATTATCTATTTACAATGCTGGGATGTCTGTCAATAATACAGTTGCAGTTTTTGATGCCATCCTTGGTAAAAAAAATGAATTTCATAGAACTCCAAAATATGGTATAATCAACAAAGATGATGATTGGAAAGGTAAGGCATACAATTTACCTTTTACACAAACTACTCTTTTAGAAATCTTTTTTGGTGTTTATGGTATTATTGCAATTTTCATTTCAATATTTTCTAATAATCCTATGTTTGTACCTATCATCGCAATTCAAACTATTGGATTTTTCTATATTGCTTACCTGAGTTTGTCTCACACTCAATTTAAAAGAAATAAATCAAGTAAACAACGTAAAATGACGAAGAAAGAAAAAATGGCAAATACTGTTTACAAATTATCTATGGTCGGAGTTTTAGCTTTAATTGTTTTCGGAGGGGTTATGGCCATAAATGGATATAATTCTGATATCTATCCTTTGGATAGAGTAAGAGGGCATTTTGATGGTGTCATAGGCTCATCTGATCCAGATACCATTCGTACACATCTAATTGCAATCCAACTAGATTTGAAACCTTTGATAGAAAAATTACCTGAGACTATTGATACAGATAATAACATTATTTCTAAAAATCCAGTTTGGGTGTTTCCAACTGAATCAACTAATTTTATTAGAATTCATAATGATGTAACTTCCATGCTTCAAAGTGTTGAAAATATATCTATGATACCACAAGATAATTCTGCATATCATACTGGTATGCTTGACATAAATGATAGGGCTAGTCTATTACGACTTAACATTATGGATGCAACTCCGTACATGTATGTGAGCATTGCAAATGTATTTTCTAGTATAGTCTGGATTGCTGTAATTATTGGAATCTTTACTGCACTAAAACGAAAGAGAACACAACTTAAAGAATCTGACGCAATTGGTGTTTAAGAAATATTTAGATCATTTCTAATTTCATCTACTGCTCTAATTCCATAAATGTCTCTTACTTGTTGAATTCTAACTGATTCTTTTAGCATGTCTCTTCCGATAGCATTTGTTAGAATTGAATATACGTCACTAAATCTAATTTCCCATTTATCTGCACAATCTAATATTTTGCTGACTGCCCATTGTCTAACTTCGTGCGGTAGAGGTATTTTTTCACCTGATTCAATTGATATTTTATCAAACAAGTTTACAATTTCTGACGTCATAGTTGCCATTTTTTCAAGATCTTTTACTTCTCCATATTTTGATTCTGTATTCATTCTAATACTTGATTGATATTCTGATAGTTTTAGTAATGCCATCATTTCTTTTGATGAATCACTAGAAGCTTTGTTTGTAACATTTCTAACTGATTGTATCTCTTGAAATAGTTTTTCAGATTTTTTGTGAAATTCAGCACTAGACTCATCTTGTCTTTTTAGAGTATCTGATACTGAAACAATTTTTTGATCAATGTTATCTGTTTTATCATATATGTTAGATTTGAAATTTGAGAAATCCTCTTGAACTAATTTTAGATTTTCTCCTACAAATGCTGTAGTGTCTGCTCTTTGTGATAATGATCCAATCTCTGTCTCAATTTTGTCTATTTTACCTCCTAACTCTTTGATTGATTCTAGACTAATGATGTCACTGGATCTTGTACTTGCTGATACTGTTTCAAATTCTTGTTTTAGACCATCAATCACTCCTCCTAATGAGTCGATTTTTGATGCTTTTGCTGATACTACATCTATTGTAATTTTGATTGCTTCTAATTCTGCATTAAGACTTGATGTTGCAGCAATACTACCTATTATTTTTTCAAATTCTTGTTTCAAACTCTCAACTACTTGAGTTCCTGTGTTAAGATTTTCTGTTTTCCCAGAAATCTCTTCAATACTTTCTTTTAATTTATTCATCTCAGAACTAATTTCTAAAAATGAATTAGTTTTCCTAGAAACTTCTCTTAGGTTATCTCTTACTTCATCAATTCTTTGAGCAATTTTTATGATCATTTGAGAATTGTTTGTAATAGAATTCATACTCTCTTCAACTTTTTGAGATATCTCTAGAGGTTTTGATGTTTTTTGTACCTCTGCAATTTTATTTAATTCATTTTCAAGTCTTTCGGTTTGACTATTAATTTTATCAATTAAGTTTGACTGTGTTCTGACCTGGTTTAATCCTGCATACAATTTTTGTGTGTCATCTTCTATCATGTTGATTTGTTTTGATTGTTTCTGAAAATGTTCTAGTGTTGATGTTAGTGTATCTATCATCCCCTTCATCGATATTAGCACTTTTTGATTTTCCCCAAAAATTTTTGACATAACTTTAATTTCTTTTTGTAATGCTTTATTGGAATCTGAAACTGCTGCTACTTTTTTTAAAATCATTGATGGGTTTGGCTGTTTTTTTATTGATTTGACACTATTCTTCTTTATTGGTTTAGATATCATCTTACTTGAATTAAGAAACTAATAATAAAAAAAGTTAGGTGTAAAATAAAAAATGTAAAGAGTCACTTGTTTACAACTTCTGGTTCATGAAGTAGTTCATGAAATGTCTTCTCAGCCAGACCTGTTGTTGTTTCTATGAATCCTCTTGGACAATATTCGCATTGAATCATATAGTACTGTACGGTACCGTACTATTAATAAACGGGTTATTCTACTGTTACCGTAAATGCAGTCAGTTACCCCAGGTCATATCTCTTCATTTGAATCAGCTGACCTACTCATCACTCTGCAATTATACTGAAATTATTAGGCATAAAGAAGTTTCAAATTGATAATCCTTTGATCATCTCTTTTTTGAATATTTTACTAATTTTATTTTTAAATTTGAATTGCGTAATCATTTTTAATGAAAATTGTTAATAAATTGTATGCAAAATCTTTCATTTCAGCTAGATTCTACTGTAATCCAAAAATCTCTGGATAATACTGTCAATACTTTGATTGAACAAATAACTCCTGAACTTACTCACACGAGTTTTGTAACTGATTTAGCTTTTATCATGATTATTGGTGCCATTATCACTCTTGCATTTTTTAAAATTAAACAACCTTTGATTATCGGATATCTTTTTGCTGGTATGATTATTGGTCCGTTATCTCCTCTTTGGACTTGGATTTTACCTGAAGGTGGATCCTCTTCTAATTCTTTGAATGCTGTTGGTATTTTATCTGATATTTCTGCACTGAATCTTTTTGCTGAAATTGGTGTTATCTTACTGCTATTTGTAATTGGTATTGAATTTCCATATGCTAAAATCAAATCAGTTGGACGTGTATCTGTTGGTGTAGGTTCTATTGGATTGTTTTCTACACTGGGTGTTTTGTTTTATGCTTCAACTACACTAGGTCTAAACTTTATGGATGCATTGTTTATTTCTGCAGCTTTATCTATTTCCAGTACTGCTATTATTGTCAAACTTTTAGAAGAGATGGGAAAAATTAAAAAAGAATCTTCTACTCTTGTTTTAGGTATTTTGATTGTAGAGGATATTATTGCTGTAATTTTAATTTCTACATTACAATCTGTTGCTCTAGTAGGATCTGTATCTGTGGAATCTATTGTTGTTATTGTGTTAGTTGCAGCTGGTCTTATCATAGGAACGTTTACCGTTGGAACGCGTGTTATCCCTCCTCTAATTGATAGAGTTGCAGCTGCAGAAAATCGTGAAATTTTACTAATGAGTGTTCTTGGACTCTGTTTCGGTTACGCTCTACTTGCAAATATTGTGGGATTATCTGTAGCCATTGGTGCATTTTTGGCTGGTGTACTAGTTGCAGAGTCAAAATCTGCTGAAGTTGCAAAATTACTTTCAAGTCCTATCAAAGATATGTTTGTGGCAATATTTTTCATCTCTGTTGGTGCATTGATGGATGTTTCACACCTTGAAAATTATATTTTCATAGCAATTGCTTTGATTGCAGTTACAATTGGCATGAAATTTGGTGGTAACATGCTTGGCAATTTTATTTTCAGACAAAAACGTGGAAAGGCACTTCGTTCTGCATTCACATTAGCTGCTCCTCGCGGTGAATTTTCCATTGTAATTATTAAACTTGGAGTTGATATTGGTGCAGTTAGTGCCTTCTTATTCCCACTAGTGGGTATTATCTCAATTATCACTGCATTTATTTCTCCATTTTTAGTGAAAGCCAGCGAC
This sequence comes from Nitrosopumilus sp. BACL13 MAG-121220-bin23, assembly GCA_001437625.1. GTDB lineage: Archaea > Thermoproteota > Nitrososphaeria > Nitrososphaerales > Nitrosopumilaceae > Nitrosopumilus. Next base: position 5,364 of record LIAL01000003.1, on the reverse strand, counting down.
AAAATTGTACCTGCATTAGAGGAAAAAGAAGATGTCTGATGAATTACAAAAAATGTTAGATAGTATTCATGATGGAATTACAACTTTTGATTTTGAAGGTAAAGAAACACCTTGTATAATAATTGAAGAAAAAAAATATGGATTAATTCGAGCTAAAATTGAAGGGCAACCATTTTCTGTTAACACCGACCTTAACATCCTTCAAGATGGATTGGGAAATGTTTTTGTTGAAATTGTTTTGACTTTTTCAGTAGGTAATATTTCTGAAAAATTTCTCATCAATGCAAAAACTGATCTAAAATTCTTTGAAGTTTTAGCCAGTACATCTATGCTTGTACTTAATTCTCCTGAATCGCCGTATGGACAAGATAATGTAATAGCAATTCAATTACCACGTCCTGAAAAAGCACACGATGCACTTGAAATTATTAAAATTGGTTTAATGCCTAAAAATGATTTAGATGGTGCAGTTACCGGGATTTGAACCCGGGTCACGTACTTGGCAAGCACGAGTACTAACCAGACTGTACTATAACTGCAACAATACGAAGGGTTGGATTTGCAGATTTAAGCGTTTTTAAGCGTTTTTAAGCTTTAATTGAAATGACTATTCATGGATGATCTTCTTCTACAGAAAATTGAGCAAAAAATTCAAGATAGTATTTCAAACCAGGATGATATTAAGGAATTAATTAAATTACTTTCAACCATTGACAGTTCCAAATCTTTTGCACTGGGGATTGTCGTTGGTAGATTATATAATACCTTTTTCTATCAAACTAAAAGAATTCTAAAACGAGATCCTACAAAAAAAGAGTTTGAAGATTTTTTAAAATTTGTTGAAAATAAGAAACCTGATTTAGAACATCTATGGTGATGCTTTGTTCCATTCAATAACTTTGATTAATGGTGTTCCTGGTAATTTTACACATGATCCGTGAAGTGCTTTTTTTGCTGCTGTTAGATGTGCTTCTCCGTTAACGTATAATTCCATTATACATTGTCCTTGTTTGACTCTTGCACCTAGACTAGTTGCTTTACCCCATGATCTTCTCATTCCTTCTGAAACTCTATCTGCACCTGCAGTTGCAATTTGTTTATTTTCTCTTAAGAGATTATGTGGATAAATTCTAAGTCTTGAGTAGTAACCTGATTCACCAGTTGTTTTTTCTAGTGTTTTATTTGCTGCTAATCTAGTTGATTCAATCGCCATGTGTCTAATCTGAAGTTTTTCTCTTAGTAATAATTGAACACAGTATTCGTAAGTATTTCTTTTACCACCTTGAAATTTTGCAATTTTAATTTGTGGTTTACCTTTGATGTACTCTTTTCTTGTAAATACTTGACCGCGTCCATCTCTATAATTTGCACCATGCATGATAACCTAAACCTTCAATCCCCATATTTTAACGGTTAGCATGGATTTAGTCCTATTTCTAATGCTTATATGGAAATCTTCCATTTTTGTCTTCATTATGGATGAAACTCTTGAAGTTAGCGGTGATCTAATTTTAGATCAGGTATGTATTTCTAATAAAAATATGATCCGTGATCTTGAACAAAAAGGATATGGTGAGATTCAAAACGAGAAATTATTTCTCAAACAATTTGAAACCCTGTATTTACTGTATACTCATAAATTAATTTTAAAGAAAAACAAAAATCAAATTAATTTTGATACTTACATGAATATTTGCCAAAATACAAATTCTGAAATTCTTACAAAGTTTTTGATATTTCGTGATTTGAAAACTAGGGGATATGTTGTCAAAGATGGTTTTGGATTTGGTTCTGATTTTAGAGTTTATGAGAGAGGTCATTTTGGTGAGAAAGGAGCAAAATTTCTGGTTTTTGGTCTCAATGAAGGCCAACAAGAGAAGATGAATGTATTACAAAAAAAAATTGATGAAATAACCCAAATGGGAAAAGAACCAATTATTGCAGTAATTGAAAGACGTGGAGAAGTAATTTATTACAAAATTAATAAAATCAACTTCTCTGAAAATAAAGCAAGATTGGAAGATTCTTTTGAATTCTAAACATGTGTTACCCATTTTGATGAATATTTTAAAAGATTATTTTCTTCTGCATACATAAAATCATAAATATCTACATATTTTGTTTTATTTTGCCACAAATTCTCAAAGTCTTTCATTTTTCTTTCAACTCTTGTTTTATCATTCCATGATGTAAAAACATCCACTGATTCAAAATCTCTTGTTTGACTTGAAAATGATTCTTTTGAAGTTCCTGTAAATGCTACTTGTTCATCTTCATCATCTTTAAAAATCCCAATTCTTTCTGAGAATGCATCTGTTACTTGTTCTGAATTTGGAATTGCAATTTTTAATTCAATTTGTCCATTATTCACTATGTTTTGCAATTTCTGTATTTTAGTATTTTTTATGAATTTTCCTTCAAATGATTTTGTAAATTTTTCAGAAAATAACTTTGTTAATAAATTGAGATCTTCTATTTTGAATCTATGCCCTGTGATCATTCTTAATTTTGCTTTACCTGAATGAAAATTATCAAAAGCCATTGATATTGTTGCCAGTGCTTGAATTGATAGATAATTTACACATCTATCATATTCAATGCAATTACTCAAGCAAGGAAAAAAGAATTCTGCAATAATGTCATCTACGTCTGAACGATACTCTTCTTTGAGATTGATATTCTTTAGACCCATACTGTGTAATCTATGATTTTCATATTTAAGCCAATAACTAACAAATTATCTAAAAGTGCTCCCATCGGGATTCGAACCCGAGTCTTTGGCTTGAGAAGCCAAAATGCTTAACCGGACTACACTATAGGAGCTTGATAAAAAATAATCCAATCTTAATTTAAAGGAAATGTTTTGAGTTTGAATGAAGTTGTAAAAATTTATGACTTAATTCCTTTATAGAAAAACTAGTTCATCTGATAATGTGGATTTAAAAAAATTTATTGAAGCACAAGGATTAACTGACTTTCCTATTGGATTGGGTGGTTGTAGAACTGCAGGGTGTTTCTTTGATTCTTGTGATTATGATCTTATGGTGTTTGATGAAAATTCTTCAGATAAACAAATTATTGCATTTGATGACAGTTTAATTACAGTTCATCATTGTTCCTTATCTGAAACTAATACAAAAAAACTTCTACAATATGATAAATTAGATGTTCTTCAAGATGATTCCTGGAATTTAAAAATATTACTTTCTACGATTTCTGGAAAACGTGATTCCTTATTTTCTGATTCTGCAAAAAATTCTTTAATTGAATCTCTTTTTTGTTGTCAAAAAACTAAAGATGCAATCCAAACTGATGATATATTTGCAGCATGTTGGCAAAAATGTGCTTCATATTATTTGGCTGATTCTTTATCCTCTTTCAACCACAGTCCATCTAGTCCTTCACACGCACTTAACTCTCTTCGAAAATTTAAAAAAAGTTCTATCAATAATCATATTTCTGGTATTTTGGGAACTATTGGAATTGAGAGAGCTACTCCTACATTACTTGATCGTATGTTGAAATCTACTATTGGGTTTTCTGATTTAGTTGAGAAAAATAATCATTCCCAACTGATTCAACAAAAATATGATTATTTTCTAAAAAACTCAATGCTTTCTGATTGTTATTTTTATTTGGTATGTCTGAATAAAGAGAACTTTATTAAAATTAAAGATACTTTGAACAGGGAACAGGATCTAATACACATTCTAAAAATTGCTTTTGATATTGAGGCTGATTCAAACCTTCTTCAACAATATGTAGAAACAATTCAAACTTCATGTAATGATATACTTGAGATAATTTCAAAGACTTGATTCTACATTGTGTACTAACCTTTTAAAACAAGTAATATCATTGGGTTATCATGGTAGATCAAGCATGTGGTTGCGAAGCTGATAGCGGCGACCCAGAATACTCATGCGACTGTGCAATGCAAGGAGCTTGTATATGCAGCGCAGATTGCAAATGTGCAACTGAAGTTTGTAAAGAAGCCGTTTCACAAATGAATTAAAAGAGCTTATTACAATCTAATTTTTTATTTTTTTATTCTAATTTTCTTCTTGATCAAAGCCCCAAGATTTTACTAATTCTTTTTGGAACTTGTCTGCTTGTTTTTCATCTAATGGAAATCCACAATTTTTATGAGTAGGTACAACTGTCATTCCATCTAATTTGAATTCTACTTCAAACAAGTGGACTTTTGAACATTCACACATTATACTTTTTTTTAAAATATTCCTCTATATTTGCGTATTTGGGTTAAGTTTTGATGTATTTTTTTAACATTATTTCATTATTTGAATAACATTTAACTATCGCTTTTGCCAATTTTTTTTAGATTTGAAAGCAATTTTATCAATTCCCATTATTCTTGTATTATTTTTAGGCATAACTGTCACTTCATCTGCATATGCTCAGATTGAAGCTGGCGGTGTAAGTTCTGATACGCTCCCACAAGGAACTACGTGGTATGCTGGTGAGGGACTAGAAAAAGGTGATTTCTTTTCTTATTCAACATGTTTTGTTGATTACAAAGAATGTACAAATTTTCAGATGGATTTTTGGATTAAAGGTGATAAAATAGTTGGCAGTGAAACCAAGTGGTTATCCGAAGTTGTTGTTTATGACGGCAATAAGATAATTGTAGGTGAAATGGAGTTAGGTAAAATTGCTCCAGAACCTACTGGCGGTACTCCCGAATTAGGTGTTTACCGTGGTGCTTTCAAGTCATCTATTGCTTGGCTATCTGCTTTTGCAACATCTGATGGAAGTTCTGGAGGAAAAGGTCCTAAAGCATTCAGCGAAGTATCTTGGGGTAAAATTGGAAACATTGGTGGCCAACAAGTTATTCCATTAGAAATTGAAACTATTACAGTCCCTGCAGGAACATGGGAAACTGTAGTAATGTCTTGGAAAACAGGTGGGGCTGTAAGTAAAGTTTGGATTGCAGATGATTTCCCGTTTCCAATAAAGGCTAAAACCTACACTCATGTGGCTGAAGGCATTCCTCCGCCAGAGTATGATTTTAAATTATTAAAGTATGAAAATAGATCAGACTCTCCATTTGTTGGAATTAAATCTACTGTAGATGAATTAGCTGCTGCTGGATGTAACACTGACATCGAAAGGAATGTAATTCATAAAAGATCCAGTGATGACTTCAAATATCAAGTTCATGTTTTCTATGGACCTGAAGACCCTGTTGTAGGTTGTGACATGCAATGGCTTGTTAACTTCTTAAAATTTAGTGATGAAACTGAATTTCTAAATCAAGTCCAATATGATATTTTGGTTTTAGATGATGAAGGTAAGGTAAAAAGATCCATCGCAAATGAAAATGGTGAATCCCACCTCTATTCT
>LIAL01000002.1 GCA_001437625.1 Nitrosopumilus sp. BACL13 MAG-121220-bin23 | reverse complement strand
GATGATGTGATTAATAAAATTCTAACTCATTTCATGGACGTGTTCTTTACAAACATCTGCATTGCATTGACAAGTTGCATCACACAAACATGAACCTTGCATTTCACAATCACATTCAGAACCAATTTCTGCTGATGCAGCGCAACCACATGCAGCATCATCTTCACCAGCAGAAGGCATAGTTTGTGTAGAAACAATTTCTTCAGGGAGAGTTTCTTGCGGAAGAGTTTCTTTCTGCATATCCTCATAAACACTTCTTGTTTGATTATAATCAGTGTCATCTTTCAAATGGGCTTCACCTCTATTGGTTTGATATCCACCAGAAGATGCACTTGTTTGGTATCCAACAAGATTGCTAGGATCAATGCCTTGTTGTCCTTGTGCTTGGTTTTTCATGGATCTACTACTAATAATAAAGAATCCAATACCACCAACAGCTGCTAATCCAGCCATACCATAAATAATCATAATTGGAAAACCACCAGTCGATGTTGTCATATAGTCAGCAGGAGGGGTTGGGGTAACACCAATAATTTCAACACCATCTAAAAGATCTAAAGCACCAAATCCAATTGAAGACAAGTTTGCAGTATCAGTAGACTGAACACTTCTTATAATATAAAGTTCATCAGCCATCACTTCAGCTTCATAAACACGTTCAACTTGTCTGCCTTCTCTAATACTACTTTCACCCATAGTCCAACTAGATACAACAAATCCTGCAATTGAAGCATCTAATCCAAATGTACTAGCATCTGCATTAATTCCAGTTGGGTCAAACAAGAAATGCCAATTAGTTAATGGTTGTTCTAAAATAAAATCAGCGTTAATTAATTCTCGGTTAAGAACAGATTCAGCCTCAGTTCCTACAAATGTATTATACAGAAGAGGTTCTTCAGTTTCAAGAACACCAAGAGGAATGTTAATTTCAATACCATTAATTTGAATTGGAGATGTAGTTGTTAATCCTCTCCAACCTAAATCAACTAATTGTTTTTGTGAATCTTCTGTAATAATATAATCAGTTATGGTACCCTCTAAAACTACACGATAATCAATAGATGTTTGAATACTCCTACCTTTTAGTTGAAATTCATATATCACATTCAAGTCAGAAATTCTTGCTTGACTTCCATCAGATTGAATTCCATTGTTTAGATTACTCATCAATTCTTGAACTCCAGGATTTGTTGAGTCAGCAGTTCCAGATACAATCCATTGACTTGTACTTAATGCATCAAACAAAACACCACCGTCTGGATATTCAATAAAGATAGTTTTGAGGTAACTCATCTTAAATGGAGATTCAGCATTATTTGGATTAATTCTAGTATCTAATTGTGCACCCCAAGCAGGAGCACTTGTACCAATAACAATAAGACCAGCAAGTAAAATAGTTAAAATTATAGCCTTAGTCACGATAAAAATTCTCTAAATAAAGGTAATAAACTTATCCAAATTTTTATGAAAAATGGTAATTTAGCGAAATAAGGATCTTCTAAAAAATGATAGAGAGTAACGGATATAGCATATCTCATTTAAGGAAAATGATATGATTACAGTATTAGCAGGAGGTACAGGTTCAGTCAAATTGGTACGTGGCTTAGTTGCACAACACGATAAAGTGAATGTTATTACAAATGTCGGAGATAATTATTGGTTATACGGATTATACGTATGTCCAGATATTGATACAATAATTTATGGTTTAGCAGATCTACTTGATCAAGATAAAGGTTGGGGAATTAAAAAAGACACATTCAACTTTTTACGACAAATGGAAGTGTTTGGTGAAGAGACTTGGTTTGGGGTCGGAGATAGAGATGCAGCTACACATTTGATTAGAACCAACATGTTAAAAAATGGAAAAAATCTCAGCGACATTACAAAATGGATGTGTAAGAAATTTGCAGTTACTGCAAACATAATTCCAGTTACAGATAACACCGTAGAAACAAGAATTACTACAAGTAAAGGAGAGTTACATTTACAAGAATATTGGGTAAAACATAGAGGATTGGATCCAGTAGAAGGAATTCAATATATTGGATCAGATAAAGCAAGACCAAATCCTGAGGCCATAAATGCAATACATGATGCAGATATGGTCATACTCGCACCAGGAAATCCACTAACTTCAATTGGTCCAATGTTAAACATTAAAGGAATTAGAAAAGAATTATCAAAAATTAAGAAAAGAGTTGTGGCAGTAAGTCCATTAATTGGAGATAACGCACTTAGCGGTCCTGCAGCAAAATACATGAAAGCAGCAGGAATAGAGTCAAACGCATACGGATTAGCAAAAATGTATTCAGACGTATGCTCAAATGTAATTGTAGATACTAAAGACAAAGCATTAGTTAGTAAAATTCAAGACTTGGACATGAAAGCATATGATACAAAAATTACTATGAAGAATAAATTGGCAGAAGATGCATTGGCAAATTTTATTTTAAAACAAGTACACGTTTAATTTGAAAACAGCAGCAGTTATTCCAGTAAAAACATTCTCAAATGCAAAAACACGATTGCAGTTACCTGTAGAAAAAATAGAAGAATTATGCAAAATAATGTTAGAAGAAATATTACAAGTTTTATCAATATCACCTAAAATTGAAAAAATAATCATAGTGACAAAAGAAAAAAAAGCCATAGAAATTGCTAAAAAATTTAACGCAGTAGTAATAATTGATGAAAAAGAAGAGGGTGTAAATCAAGCAGTGTCTCTAGCAGAAAAATATCTATTAGAAAATAATTTTGTTGCATCAATGGTATTTCCTCAAGACATACCAGGTATCAAAACACAAGACATTGATTTTATGTTAAATTATAAAACATATCCAAATTTTGCAATAATAGTTCCATCACGTAAATTTGATGGAACAAATGCACTTGTAAGAATGCCAGTGGATTTAATGAAGACACATTATGATAATGATAGTTATAGAAATCACATGGCTACAGCAAAGGAACACACACGTAATGTTGCAATGGTATTTGTTAAACGAATAATGTTGGACATAGACGATAAAGAAGATTTGGAGTTGTTTTTAGAACAAAATGAAAAACCAGATCTTGTAGAAAAAATTAGAAAGATTCTAAATTAAAGATTGGTCAATTTTGGATTAGTTAGATGAATAGTATCAACTATTCGTAAGTATTTTTCCAGACTAATTTAAAGTTCAGCCCACTTGAACTCAAGTCGTGTTTAGGGATTGAAAATGATGTAGATATGTATGAAATCAGATTTTTGAGAAAAAGTGTTCAAGGGTGTTTTCAAATTGGTTATTTAGTTTTTGAAGATGAGTTGCATCTACTGAAAGAGTTTCTTCATTAAACCAAGGTTTTGATAAATACAAATCTCTATTCATCTCAACTTGAATCCAAGGAAATGGATTATTCCCATATGTTCTAGTAATGTGTCCTCCATGAAATGGATTGTTTAAAGAAATTTCTTGTCTGCCAATGGAATAAGACTCTGAAATAGAATCAGCTAAAAGTTCCAACATCTCTTGTGATGATGTTTGTCCATCATTGTTGGATATGCAAAATAGTGGTCTTTTTGAATTATTTTTATCTGGAGAAAAATACGGAGCAGTAGAGGCCATTGAATGGCAATCTAAACATAATTTTAAATCTAATTCATCAATACTTTTTTGAATTGCTTGATGGTATGGACGATAGTATAATTCGATAAGCATTGTTTTAAGTGAATCATTTGGTTCTTTTCCATTTGTATAAATTGGTTTGTCATAACATGTTTTACTTTTAATTAATCCATCAGGGTTATCTGGGGGCATGTCTTGTAAAGAGCGATTAAGATCTACAAATGCTCGTGCAATATCTGTTTTAATTACACGTTGAACTTTATCTCCTAAATCATAGAGTTCTACTACAAAAGGATCAGAATCATCAAACAGATCCTTGTTTGTTACAGACAAATGTCCTTCAAGTTCTGAAGGTTGTCGTATTCCTCCATGTGGAATTGATAATAAAATAGGAAGTTTGTTCATTCTAATCCTTCTGCTGTTCCATCACGTCGTACTTCAGCAACTCCCTGAAAGCCTTCAGTAGTTTGGCATTTTATTATTGCATGAATTGCACCATGATAAAATGAGTATCTGTTCTTAACAGAAATATTGTATCCCATTTCTTTAAGATAGTCAATAATTTCAGTACGGAATCCTCCATATTCAATGCTTACTGTGCCATTGATTGAACAATGGAATCTAGGCTTTTCTATTGCCTGGCTCATAGGCAAATCACCATCAATTATTCTTGAGAGGAATTGGGTCACTGTAGAAAATATTCTTTGGCTACCTGGACTTCCAAGTACCATCCAAAGTTTTGAATTATTGAAAATTAAGGCGGGAGATACAGAAGTCCAGGGAATAGAATTAGGTCGAATGTAAAATGGATGATTTGGATTTGTAAATTCAAATGCAGACATGTAATTGTTGTATAGAAATCCCAAACCATCAGCTGCTGCTTTTGAACCATATGCAAGTTCTACTGACTGAGTTATTCCTACTGCATTTCCTTCATCATCCATAGTTGAAAGATGCGTGGTATCCTCACCACCAAAATCAGGATCAATCATAGGTAAAGTAGCATCCATTGAATTGTGAATGGATTGGGTCATCTGTTTTGCAAATGATCTTTGAAGATGAACCTTCTCTTCAATTTGATCATAGGTGTGTCGATTAAACGGTCGTTGTACTCTATGTAAGAATGCCTTTCGAAAAGTCTCTGCAACAAAATGATACGAACTTGGTTTTGAGCTACGTAAAAACTTTGAAGGAAGATGGTTTAGCATCATGAGTGTGAGCAATAATGTTCTTCCAGCAGCAGGAGGAGGCAAAGTGACTACTGATACATGTCTATACTTTCTACTGATGGGTTTTCGAACAAGTGGTTCAGGGATGTATGCCAAATCTTCATCTTGAATTAATCCTTGATTGTTTTTCATATCTTGAACAATTTTTTTAGCAATTTCACCCTGATAGAAAACACGATATCCAAAGTCTGAAATTGATGTAAGTGTTTCAGCTAGATCTCCTTGAATGAATCTATCCCCAACATCGTATGGTACTATACCATCTTTTAGAAAATATTTTGCACCTGATTTTGATTTTATTGAAAGAAAGTTTTCTAGTTCTCTTTCTTGTAAATCATGTTGAAGTTGAGTAATTTTATATCCTTTTTTAGCAATATTGATTGAGGGTGCAACTATTTTTTGCCATTCTAATCGGCCATATCGTTCATGTAAAAATCCAATTACAGCTAGAGTGCTAGGAACTGTGGTTGCCTTGTATCCAAGACGACGATTTTTCTTATTTGTGTAAATAGAAGAATGAGCTAATGAGGGAGACCTGCTAGAACCGTCAATTGCGTAAGATGTTCCATTAGCATAAATAATTCCCATGGATTGTCCACCCAATCCAGAGGCCTGAGGCTCACATACTCCCAAAGCAAGAGCAGTTGCACAAGCAGCATCAATGGCATTTCCACCTTTTTTGAGCATTTCAACTCCTGCCTTTGTAGCATTAGGAAATGCTGATGAAACCATTCCTTTTTTGGCAACAGAACATTTCTTGTCTAAAGTTGGAACAAAAGAGGATTCTATTTTTTCAATATCCATACTTGATCACTACTAAATTTATTTTCCCACCGTAGATAGTTTATGAATCAACATAGTCAAAAGAAGAGATCTGTCAATCAAACTGTCTTTGAGAATATACTCATTAGGAGAACGATATTCTGCACCTAATGGACCTAATCCTTCTAAAGAAGAAATTTCTTGCGGGACATGGCTGATATCAGAAGATATGTCTCTGTGAATTGAATTTATTTTTTGTTCTAATCGAATAGATAGTTCTTCAACAATAGAATACATTTTTTTTGTATTTGTAGATTCTAAATATGGATCTCTACGTACACCTTTAGAAACTTCAAGGTCAATCTTCATGTCTTCTTGTTTTTTTAATATTGATTTTATCTGTCGTTCTAATTCATTTGCATCAGATTTGTTTGCAAATGTAGTGTAAAAAGAAATTGATACATGATCTGGCGAATTACCATATGATGTTTGTCCGTCAATAGACATAATTCTAATGATATTATCTTTCTTTGAGAGTTTTTTAATTGCAGTAATTTTTTTACACACAACAGGAATTAATTCAGAAATAGTTGGACGTGAAGAATCGGAAATGTTTGACATGTTAATTTTAAATTCATCTCTACCTGATGCGGATGTAACAATTCCACCATCAAGCTTTCCCCATTTTAATCCAAGAACATATTTTGCATTTTTAGAATAAGATTCAATGAAAGGTTGTGCATATTGTCCACCCAAACTATCATCAGTAGTTAACAATATACCACAATTGATTTTTCGCAATTTCTTGGAAAATCTTAATGCTTGTAGTGCAGAAAGCATTACTGCTATTCCTCCTTTACTTTCAGCAATGCCTGAACCAAATAATTTAGATTTTTCTTCTCTAAATTGTACATAATCTCTAGAAGCATAAGGAGTATCCAAATGAACGATTAGAAGGACATCATCGGTTTTTCCCTCATGATTTGTGAAATATCGTATATCGCCAATGTCAAATTGATTATGGATACGCTCAGAAAATCCAAGATGAGTTAACCTTTTTGATAACATCATTCCCAATCGATTGATATTTTCAATGTTTCTTACACTGGTGTTAACTACACACATTTCCTGTAGAAGTATTATTGTAGTTCTAAGATGACTGCGAAGATAACTTCTTGCAGATACTCTCAATGGCTGACTACGTAAATTTTCAGAAGCATCCATTTGAGGTGCGTGTGATGGAGATTCTCCAAAATATCTGATTACGGCAACATCAAGAAGTTTGTGGATTAGAGATTCAAAAGTATAACCGGCAGTAATTGCCGCATGAACAAAGGAACCTCGAACACCCAAACTTGCCATTGAATTTAATTCTAAAATGTACATGTTTCCATATGTATCCATTCTAAAATCAACTCTGCAGAAATCATTAATTCCAAGTTTTTTAAATGCTAAAATACACAAGCGTTTCATTTCATCTTCTTGTTCTTTAGTTAATTTTGCAGGACAAATTTTGTCTAGAGGTTTTTTTAATTTATCTTCATTTGATTGAATTTTATTAGGATCTCCTTGTAAATCAATTTCTACAATTGGTAAAACTTCAACACTATTTACATTTCCAATTAACCCAACTGCAAATTCTCTTCCGGGAATAAATTGTTCAACTAAAGCATCTTGATGATATTTTTTAATTTGTTCTTTAACTGCTTCTCTCAAATCATCCCAATTATCAACAACTTTCATTCCCATCGAAGTTGATTCAGATTTGGGTTTTACAATAACTGGAAAAATTAAATCGTCGAATTGATCTTCATGACTTGAAAATACCCAAAATCCAGGAGTAGGAATATTATTTCTTTGTAAAATAACTTTTGTCATTGCTTTATCTTGAACTATGGCATGTGCTGCAGGACCCGAACCGAGATATGGTACCCCCAACATCTCAAGTATTGCAGGGACATGTGTGTACCTGTTATGCCCCTGTAATCCATATGCCATATTAAAGACAAGGCCAGGTCTATCACCATCCATTACTTTTGGCATAAAATTATGCATTTCATCAATTGCATGCATGTTGGCTTCAATCAGCTTTACAGTATGGCTTCCTTTTTCTAATGCTTTTGCAACTTGCTCAATTGTATTTGAGGAATAATGTTCTTGGGTAGGAATATCAGAAATATTAATCACATCAGAAGGAGAAATATTATTTTTGTTATACATTAATGCAATTTTCAACACATCTAGAATTTGGAACTAGTACAAAAACTGATCTTGACTGGAAAAAATGTATCTTAAAAGATACTCGTTTAGGTAAAAACTGTTAACTTTTCTAGTATTTCTTGGTAGCATATTCCTTCATCAGAATTTCTTGTTTCATGTACGAATAAGATCAAGACCATAACTTGTCAATACAGGTTAGTTTTAAATTAAAAAATTTTTAAATAAAATTTATTTAAAAGTAGAATAGAAACACCCAGTACACCAGAAAATAAGAATATCCATTCTAAGGATGACATTAAAGGATTAGTAAAAGCGATTTCTAAAGGAACATAGTTAATTTGAGAAATAAAATGAGCATATGCAAAAATAAAATAATTTGTAGCCCAATGAATTAAAAGTGAAACAACAATCCCATACCTAAGATATACCCAACCTAGAATTATACCACCTACAGTTGCCTGAGCAAACTTACCATCACTCCAAGAATCACTAAATGCAATATGAGCAAATCCAAATAAAATACCAACAAAAATAATTAATAAAATTGCTTTTTTAGAATTGAGTATATTTAATGAAGAAGGACTCCACAAACATTTTACAAAATAACGTATTGATGCTCGACCAGAGTACAAGACAAACAACGGAATTCCAATTAAAATTATACGAAAAATAAATTCTTCCAATAGAGGTGCAAAAGATACGTAGAAAAATTGAATCAAACTATTTCCTCCAAGAGGAGGAATAGTTACAATTCCAAAGGATTCCTGAATGAAATTAATTATTGCAGAAATTAGAATCAGTATAGATAGCCATTTTGTCATAGCAAACATATAATTTAATTTGGCATCATATTTGCCCATAGAAATTAAAGATGAAATAGATTTTAGAAAATGTTGTTTAGGTCCAAGAAGAGCAATTACAAAAATAATCAGATAAAACATCCATAAAATAGCAAATGCGTCACCGAGGGTAATATCAATGGAGGATTGATAGAAATCAGTTTGACTAAAAATATCTAAATGAGTTATAGGGTAATCATAATGAATGTCATCGCCAATATCACTTTCAAACACAACATAAATTCCAACAGGAAAAGAAATCAAAAGTAATCCAAAAATTATAGATAATAAAGCTGTGAAAGGAATACCAAGTAATTGAATTATTTTATTTTGATTTTGCAATTTTGTTCTAATGAAGTTCTATAGTATCTTCTGCAAAACCCAAATGAACAAGGGTCTCCTTAATTGTATCTCTATGATCACCTTGTAAGAAAATATAGCCTTCTTTTGCAGTACCACCACAAGCATATTTATTTTTAAGATCTTTTGCAACAGTTTCTAAATTATTTAATTTTGGATCTAATCCTTCAATCATAGTACCTTTTTTCTTAAATCGTCTAGTTTCTAAGCGAATTATAATTTTAGTGCTATCTTTAGCAAGTTCTCCACATGCACACAAGTCTTCGGGAAGACCACAAGTATTACAAATTACCGCCATACGTTCGATATTAATCCAAGGATACGGACTATTAAGCCTTCTTTGAATATAGAAAATCAAAATAATCAGATTTTTAAAATAGAAAAATAAGAAAAAAATAATGTCAGAAGAACTTAGAAAAAAAGCTGCTGAAATGTTACTAAATGGGGCAACGTTGCTAAGTGAACCATGTCCATATTGTAATGGAGTAAGAGTAATGAAAGAAGGACAAGCATTGTGTACAAAATGTGGACGGACACCAGAAAAAAGAAAAATAGTAACTGAGGAAAATGAAGAAAAAAATGAGAAACCGCTAAATAAAATACTAGAGAAAAAATTAGAGGCATTATCAAAAGAGTTAGAACAGGAAATGGATCACGACAAACAGCAATCCATACTAAAATCAATCAATTTACTACTGGAAATGATCGAAAAGGTCAAAAAACAATAATAAAGTTTTTATGTTAAAATTTATTTTTCTGAATCATAATGGCAGATAAGAAAGCAGCACCACTTCCAGCATCAAGTGGGGGTCTTATGAGATTCTTTGAAGATGAAACAAAAGGTTTCAAAATAGATCCAAAAATAGTAATGTCAATTCCAATTGCCCTAATTGCAGTTTCATGGATAATTGATTCATTTTTAGCTCCGTGAAAAAATAATGGAACAAGAGTCAGATGATGTTTCAAACATACACGATAGATTTTCTCTTACTTTAGTAAATCCAGGATCCAAGTATTTTTCACTAGTAGGCTCATTGGTAGTAGGAATAGTAATTGTGCTTGCAACATATTTTGGATATCTCAGCTTGGAGTTCAATGAATTTTGGTACAAGATACCAATGGTATTAGGAATAATGGCTGCAATGCAATTACTAGACATAAAATTTGCAAAGAAAAAAGAATATTCAAAATCACTGCATTCATCACTTTTTGGAAATATGCTTTGGGTAGTTACAATTCTAATGGGATTACTAGCAAGTGTCGTATTATCAAAAGAAGCATCATTGTTTTTTATCACATTTGGAATGATACTTTTTGCAAGTTTTAGAATTGGCCTATACACAACAACATTGGGGGCAAGTCTAAAAAAAGCATGGGCAATTGCATTCATTCAACCACTAGCAATGTTTTTGGTATTGATTCCACAAGATAGATGGATTTCAATGCTCACGGACCCAATTGTACTAGCATATGGATTTTCATTTTTAATTATTGCAACTGCATGGTCAGCAGTAACAGATAGAGCAGGAAGACCTGGAATGAAAAGTACACATAAAACCATTCAAGCATATCTTGCATCACAAGGTAACGATGTTAGTGATGCTGAAGAATTGATGGGAGAACACGCAACTGAAACTAAAGTTGCAACATTTCAAATAAAATTATCATCACAAGATGGAACTAAAGAATTTAGAATGGTTTTACCAGAGATACACCCAGGACCATATCATCCAGTAGGAGGCAGTAATATCCCATACCTGATTTACAAAAATTTATCATCATCTGCAATGGTAATGCATAGCATATCAGACCATGCGTTAAATTTACCATCAAGAAATGAAGTAGATAATTATCTAAATAACTTGCAAAATTTTGAAATAAAAGAAGAAGGTATGAAATGTACAGAGCCAGTAGTGGTTCAAATTAACAAAGCAAGGGTTACAGGAATACTTTTTGGAAACAATCCATTATTGTTATTATCATTATCGCCACACGGCATGGAAGATATTCCCAATTACATAAAAAAAGAAATTGAACAGTATGGAGATAATAGAAATTATACAAAAATAATGACTGTTGATTGTCACAATGCAATGGGCGAAGAAATTTCAAAAGAAGATGGTGATGATATGTTAAAAGCTGCTAAATCATGTTTGGATTCATTGATTACAAAAGATAGTTTCCCAATAGAGTTTGGATATGCAAATACAGAAGAGATGGATGTATGGGCAGAAGATATTGGAATGGGAGGATTAGGAATTACATGTCTAAAAATTAATAATAAAAAATATTTTCTAGGATGGGCAGACTCTAACAACATGGAAAACGGAGTTAGAGAGAAAATCATAGAAGACTTTTCAAATAACGGAAATAATTTATTAGAAATTTGCACGTCAGATACACACTATGCAGCAGTTAAAGCAAGAAACAGAAATGGGTATTATCAATTAGGATTAATTACAAGTTCAGATAAAATTTCAAAATGGTTTAGTAAAATTGCAGAAAATTCACAATTGAATATGCTATCAGCAAAATATGAAATTTTAGAAAATGAAACTAGTGTTAGAGTTATGGGTAAGAGTATCTATGAAGATTATTCAAAAGCTTTAGACAACTCTTTGAAAATTACTAAAATTTTTGTAATTGCCAGTCTAGGATTATTCATAACTAGTCTGTTCCTATAGTTTTCATTTGATCAACATTACCATAAAATTCATCAATAAATGAAGCAAATTGAAAAATAGGTACAATTGGAACTTTATCAACAAAGTTAATTTTATCTTGATGTAAAGTGACAATAACAGGTACAGCAGTAGAACCAGGAGTTTTAGCAACGTACTGTTTGGTTCTTTCAATTTGTTTTTGGACAGCAGATGACAAGGATGATTGACTATATGTTTTCCAATGCTTACAATCAATTAATATCGCAATACCTAAACGAATTCCAACAACATCAATCTCCATCCTAGGTTTTGTTAGCATTAAATTTTTAATCACAGCAAAATTTTTTGAAAATAAAATTTCAGCAGTTAAACCTTCAAAATCTCTCCAATCCAATGCAATTGAAATTTCATCTAAAGGTAACCCATGTTGAAGGAAGGAAATCGCAATTTTTAATTTATCACCGGCTTCAAAATAATAGAAATCGTCTGTTAGTGTTCCAATTCCATTATCGATGAAATTATTTAAAATATCTTTAGAGTCATTTAGATTAATTTCAGTAACAGTAGAAAAATCCTTGACAGATACACCGCCTTGAATTATTCCATTTAAACTGGTAATCATTTTGGGATAAATTTTCAATTGTGATTTTTGTGCAATACAGGAAATATAGGTTTTAGGTAATTAGGATATCAAGAAATCAGGATATAGGTTTTATTAGAAGCATTAAGAAATAACGATATGAAAAAAATGCTAGTAATCATACTAGCTCTTTCAATTATAGTAATAACACATAATGAAGTATTTGCAGAAAAAAATACTTTTGTAGATTCAATAAAATTTATTCAGTATTTAGATGAAAATACAGCATTAGAAGAAGTAAGAAATGGTAATCTTGACATGTATTATTATAGAATTTCATCAGATAGGTTAGAAAGCAATCAGTCAAGGGAGGGGTTGAAAGTTTTTGATTCCACAGGAGGATCATACAGCATATTGGTGAATCCAGCAGAATCAGAAAAATTTAATCCATTTTCAAGTAAAGACGCCAGATTTGCCTTGAACTACTTAGTAGATAGAAAAATGATTGTTAATGAATTGATGGGAGGATATGGATCTCCAATTATTTCATACTATGGACCAACAGATCCAGAGTATCTTACAATAATAAAACAATTAGAATCATTCAATTTTAAATACAATCCAACATTAGCTGAAGAGATTATTTCAGAGTCACTGGTGGAGCGTGGTGCAGTAAAAATTGATAATAAATGGAAAATTGAAGATGATGAAATTCAAATAACAATTTTTATTCGAAGTGATGATCCAGTTAGAAAGTCAATTGGAGAGATATTATCAGCAGAATTAGAAAATATGGGATTTACAGTAAAAAAAGACTATGGTGATTTGAATAAAGCATTTGTTGTAGTTTATGGATCAAATCCAGCAGATTCAAAATGGAATTTATACACAGAAGGATGGGGGCGCTCTGCATTTGTAAAATATGATTCAATAGGACTAAGTCAAATGTATTCACCATGGTTTTCAAATATGCCAGGGTTTAACGACCCGACATATTGGAATTATGAAAATAAAAAATTAGATGAGTTAACTCAAGAAATATACAAAGGAAGTTTTGAAACATCAGAAAAAAGAACGCAATTAATTCAAGAAGCAGTGGTAGAAGGAATTAATGAATCAGTGAGAATTTTTCTAGCAAGTAAAATTGATCAATATGTTGTAAATCAAAATGTAGAAGGAGTGATTAATGATTTAGGAGCTGGGGTTCCAAGTAGATTCACTCCAATTAATGCAAAAAATAATGATAACGAATTAGTAATTGCTGTAAAGCAAATTTATCAAGGAGCATGGAATCCAGTGATGGGTTTAACAGATACATACAGTAGACAAATCTGGGGAATAATTTCAGACCCTGTAACATTCAAGCACCCATTTACAGGAGAAACATTTCCAGTTAGAGCGCAGTGGGAAGTTGAAACATTAGGATTAAATCAAAAGATTGAAGTTCCAATTGAGGCTAAAATGTGGGATCCAACATCACAAAAATGGAACAATGTTCCAACAAACACACTTGCAACAAGTAAGGTAACATTTGATTTTAAATTTAGTAATTGGCATAATGGACAGTCAATGGATATGAATGATATTTTGCATTCATTGTATTTTACAATCGAGTGGGGAACACAAAATGGTGCAAATGATAAAACATTTGATACAGAGTTTACACCAAGAGCAGCGCAAAGTATTCAGACAATCATAGGGATAAATCAAATTGATAGCGATACTATTGAAGTATATGTAGATTATTGGCATTTTGATGAAAATGAAATTGCAGAGTGGGCTGCTTTATGGAGCCCAATTCCATGGGAAATAACATCATCTATGGAAAAAGCAGTAATGGATGGAAAGGTATCATTTTCAAGATCAGGAGCTACAGCTAAGAGTGTTAATTGGTTATCATTAATTGTTCCAAAAGATGCAGAAATAATTAAAGAGAATCTGCAAGAATATAAAAATAAAGAATTCATTCCAAACTCATTAAAACAAAATGAAAACACACAGCGATATTATGAAAATAGATATGAATCATCAATTAAATGGATTGAAGAAAATAATCATGCCGTAATTAGTAACGGTCCATTTTATTTGGAATCATATTCCCCAGAATCAAGGACAATCATAGTAAAAGCATTTGATGATGAATCATATCCATTTAAAATTGGTAAATGGTCAGAGTTTGAGAACGTGCAATTTCCAATTATTAAAAAAATTGATATGGATAAAATAATTCAATATGGAGAGAGTACAGATATTTTAATTGAAGCAGAAAACACAGATTCAATATTATATTTTTTAATGGATAGTAAAGGGAATATTCAAGCCTCAGAAAAATTAAATGTTAAAGAAAATAAGGTTACCATAGAAATAACATCAGAGATAACAGAAAAATTGCAACCAGGGGCAAACAGTATCAAAGTATTTGCAATTTCAAATTCAGTTTTAAAACCAGATTTCTATGAATCAAGTTTTCTAATTAGTAAAAATAATGTGGAATTACCTAGTGCAATGATAAGCATATCAAATATTGAAAATAAAATAAATCACAACACATGGATGATCCCATCTATACTAATCATAGTAATCATAGGAGTTATCACATACGCAAAAATCAAAGTAAACCGTAATCGTCAAGAATAGTTTGAATTTGTTCCTCGTTTTCAGCGTTAGAATAATCATTTAAAAGATTTTGATTTAATTCATAAAAAGTATGACCCCACTTGAATTTATTTAATAATTCCAAAGCTTGTTCTTTAAAACCAAGAATAAATAATGAGCCAGACAGGGCTTCGGCAGTAGTTAGTTTATTTAATTTAGAATAATTTACAGGGTTTCCAGCAAACAATGGAGGTAACTTTCTTTTGATACCGTTAAATTTTTGAGAAAAAGCATGATCTGCAAGATTCCAAGAACAGTCAATACCAACAATAGAATTAATCACAGACTTATCTTTTGGAAGTAATGTTTTTTCTGAAAAAGGATCTAAAACTAATCCCCTTGAGCCAATTTTTTTTATATTTTTAGCAAGACCAAACTTTACCATTTTTGCAGCAGTGCATTTTTTTGGATCGTCTTGATAGAACATTAAAACTTGTAATTTCAATTTAATCAAGCATTAATTTAGCAGTATTTTGAATTTACTCGAAAGTTTTGTAAGTAATTTTATAATAAAGTCTTGAAATTTCATCAGTCTTAATCACTTCAACATTCCAATTAGTATTAGGAAGAAATTCATCAGAAGATGTAGGAAGAATACTAAATTTCTCTAAACGAACATCAGGACCAGAATAACGTACATTAAGATTTAATCCATCAATTTGCACTACTTCAAAAATTTGACCAGGTTTTCTTGTAGATTCACTTACTAGACATTCATCAGAAGTACCAATTATACAAATACCAGATTCAGACATAACTCGTAAATTAACATCAGACTGATTATCACTGGACATAGTAAGCATAGAACCAGATAATACCCTAGGTTTTACAGATTCTTCATCAATTATTTTTTCCTGAGTAGTGACAGATATTAAATTATCAGAAATACGATTAACTTTTTCAATAATTGTTTTTACATTGGAAGTAAAATATACATTTTCAAATTTTTCGTCAGTTGAAGAAGGTTTACCGGGAATAGAAGCATTTGGATTTTTCTCAGAGGGTTTTTCACCAATTGAATGTGTTCCAGGTATGATAGAAAAAGATTCATTTGCAATAAGACCACCATAATTTGCTTTTACAACATAGTCACCTTCAGAAAAAGTATTAAATGGAATTCTAACTGTAACAGAGAATGCACCTGAATCATCAGGAATAGAAGTAGCCTTAAAATCTATATTAGATAATTCCCAATTATCATTTTCATCAAAATGTCCTGGAAAAGTTATAGGTATTCCATTAGAAGTATAAAAATTAAAATAAACAACTTGATAGTATACACTATTACTAGAATCAAAATTAGTAATAGTTCCAGATAAAGTCATGTAGTCATTAAGAAAGTATTTAGATTTATCAATATCAAAAATTATAGAGTCTGAAACAATAATGACAGATTCTGATTCATCAATAAAATTTTCAACTACGTTAAAAGTGGAAGATGCAACATCATTATCATATTCAACGTCAATAGTGTAAATACCATAATTTGGATTTACTGTTGTTAGAAAAAGACTAGTATGAAATTGTCCGTCAGATGTAAATAAATTTCCACTAGCAATCAATTTACCAATAGAATCATAGATAGTAAATTGTAAACTCTCAAAAGGAATAATTTCAGACGTACTTCCAGTAATAGCAACTAATTGACCTGGAATGTATTCAGGCTCATCAGTCATGATAGTTAGTAATGAATCATCACCATCTTGAATTTCTTCAATAATATCAGAATTGACAGAAAAAGTAGATGTAGCAACTACATCATCATAAGTAACAGATACCTCATAGTTACCCTCTCCAACTCCTAGAATTTGGGATATTCTAAGAGTTGTTTCATAATTTAGATTGTAATCAGGATAAAGTGAAACATTGTGATAAAAATTGGGTCCAACAATAGTTATTAAAATTGGCTCAGGTTGAAAATAAGGTTTTTCAACAAAAATTTTTTCAGAAACAGTTCCGTGAATTACTGCAGTATCATCAAACCCATATGAAATTTTATCAGATGTGAGAGTTAG
Source organism: Nitrosopumilus sp. BACL13 MAG-121220-bin23 (assembly GCA_001437625.1). Lineage (GTDB taxonomy): Archaea > Thermoproteota > Nitrososphaeria > Nitrososphaerales > Nitrosopumilaceae > Nitrosopumilus. The sequence goes on along the minus strand of LIAL01000002.1, from coordinate 21,613 downwards.
TACAACAGCTAAAGGATCAAAATATTCAATTAATTTTCCATTAGAACTACCTGCAGTAGAAGGTGCAAATTTCCAATCAGAAAAACCATCATAAGTTCGTTGCCAAGATTTAAAATCATTTGCAAGATCAAAAACTTCACGAGTTTTATCAACTAATAGTCCATCACTATTTTTTAGTTCAATTAATTCAGCAGTATCAGTAAACCAAACTTTTTGATTAACAAATGTTAAAAAATCTCCAGAAGAAATAATAGTTCCTTCAGGAATTGTTAATGTTTTTTTCAATACTGTAGTGGATGCAATACTCCAACCACTCAAATCAATATCACCGTCAGTAGGATTGTAAAGCTCTACCCATTCAGAAATAGATTCAGAGTCATTACCAGGAGGATTAGTATCAACTTCATTAATTACCACATGATCAGTAATTGTTTGAGCATATGCCGGAGTAGAAATTCCTACAAGTAGTACCAAAGATAGTAGAAGAAGAGAGTATTTCATTTGTATTTCCTATATTTGTTGAGAAAAGGACTCATTTTAGAATTAAATGGAGAAAAAGTTGAGCTATTTGTTAAAGTCAGAGATATTAAAATCATAAAAAATAAAGAAAATTACAACGTATTAAGAAATACGTAGAACTTGTTACTAAGATTCATCACAATTTGAGCATTTGTTATCAATAATTTTAGAACCGCATTCCATACAGATACCCTCACCCACATCTTGCTGGATTGATTGATTTTTCTTAGCAACAAAGAGTTTGATTCCAAAAAATAGTCCAATTGTTATAATTGCTGAATAAACAAGTCCTGCGAATGGGCTTAATCCAAGCATGACCAGTATTAAGCCAGCAATTAAAATAATATCACGTCGCTCAAATTTCAATAAAAATAAGTTAAATCAAATTCATAAAAACATGCCGAGCTCGGTATTAGTAGTATATTTCATTCAAAATCAATTCTCTAACTCATCCTCATTGCTCGACAATAGGAGTATCAAATAATTTGATAATAAGATAATGGTTGAAGTGGGACCGGCGAAATTCGAATTCGCGACCTCTGCGTCCCAAACGCAGAATCATACCAAGCTAGACCACGATCCCAGCGAAATACGAAAACGCCCCAATTTAAGCTTCACAGATAATAATTTTAAAGGCAGATAGAGGATGAAAATTATGCCATTTGAAGATTATGTCAAAGCAGGAAAAATTGCAGCAGAAATTAGAGAAATGGTAAGGGTCAAAGATTGGATAGGGAAAACAGTGTATGAAATTTGTGAAGAAGTTGAAAATGAAATCATAAAAAGAGGTGCAAAATGTGCATTTCCAGTAAATGCCAGTATTAATGAAATTGCAGCACATTATACAGCAGAGCCAAATGATCCAATTGTAATCAAAGATACGGATTTAGTAAAAATTGATCTAGGTGTACAAATCAACGGATACATTGCAGATACAGCGGTAACAGTTTGCTACGATCCACAGTTTGACGGGTTAGTTCAAGCAGCAGAAGAAGCATTAGGAAATGCAATGTCCATGATAAAAACAGGTGTGAAAGCAAGCGACATTGGAAGAACAATAGAATCTACAATTAAACAAAAAGGATTCAAACCAATTGCAAATCTTAGCGGACATTCATTAGGACAATATACAATTCATGCAGGAAGATCAATTCCAAACATTTGGTCAATTGGAGGATTTTCACTTTCAGAGAATACAGCTTATGCATGTGAACCATTTGTTACAACAGAACAAGGTGGAGGGTTTGTAAGAAATGGAGTAATAAAAAATATTTTTGCAATAAATTCAAGAAAGAAAACAAAGAATGGTGAAGCAGATAAATTATTAGATTTTATTTGGGAAAATTTTAACATGTTACCATTTGCATTAAGATGGATTACAAGAAAATGGGAAGAAAAAGAAGCTAGAGAATTACTAGATATTTTAATAAAGAAAAAAGCAGTGCAAGCATATCCAATACTAATAGAAATAAACGAACAAAGAGTAGCTCAGGCCGAACACACATTCATCCCAATGGAAAGCGGAGTTACTGTAACAACTAAAGCAATAACACACAAAAATGAGTGAAGAGATTAGAACGTGCCCAAAATGTGGCAAATTAATGTTTAAAGAGCAAGGTGAGACAGTTTCATGGTTTTGTCCAACATGCAATCTTAAATTTAGAACAAAGTAATTTTTCTTTGACCGTATTGGGATAATACTAAATTCAATAAATTTTCAGTTTGAGATAAATTTGGAATTTTAGATTTATTTTTAATAATTCCAGATTTTATTGCACCGAGATATTTTATTTTATATTTAATTTGAATGATTTTTTGTTTTTTAGTTAATTCAGAATTTTTTAAATCAGAAATATTTGCCAAAATATCTCCAAGTTTGACAACTTTTGCTTGCCAAGAAGAGTCTACAAGTTGTGTTAAATAATTTTTTTCTTGTTGATTTTTAGGTAGACGTGTTTCTTTTGTTACATCAGAAACAATTTGAGCAATTTGTATGTCAAAAGATTTTGAGACATCATCAAAATCAAAGGAAGTGTCTTCGATAACATCATGCAACCAACCAGCACATAAAATAGATTCATCAGTAATTCCCATTATTTCAAGATTATCCACTACATCACGTAAATGATGCCAGTATGGAGTTTTATTATTTTTACGATACTGTCCCTTGTGTTGTTTTATCGCACATTGTTTTGCTAAATTTAATTTATTTTTCATTTTGTATTATCACACCACATAATTAAAAAAATTAACAGTATTTATTAAATTATAAAACAAGATAATGCCAAAAAAATTATTTTTTTAAAACTGTACCAAATATTTTATCAATAGTTGTAATACCATCACAAAAATTGCATTTGGAGGAATTTGTAAATAAAATATCACCTTCAGAAAAATCTCTTTTGTGAAATTTTTTACATTTTGGACATTTTTCAACAGTGTATGCAAGTATAGTTTTTTCTTTAGAAAATATCATTGAAGAACTCCAGCAGTGTTTCCAACACCAATTACAACTATAGATTCACCTTCAACAGTATTTTCAAGGATCATCTCATACACTTGTGACCGTACATTATCAGCCTGATCAGCAATTTCCTTAGTCATCAAAGTAATTGCCTCTTTTACAGACTGTTTAACCACAATTGAAAAAACAGGGATTTTATTTTGAGTAGTAATGTGTTCAATTTGAAATTTTTCAGTTCCAATTCCACCAATCGCTGCACCAAATCCACGTGCAACGGATGCAGAATCTTCACCCTCCATTTTCAATGCAGCGTCAATCATGATTACTGCATCAATTTTGTTAGTATCAACAATTTTTTGTAATGCGTCATCAGGTCTACCAACAGTAGAGCCAGGACCTTCTGCTTTTAGCAAAAAAAGTTTTCTGTTTTTATATTCTATTTTTGCAAGAGCAGTTTGAAATGAAATAATTTCTTTTTCAGAATTCAACATCATTTTTCCAACTACCATTGGCCCAATTCCATCACCAAGAGGTTGTCCCAATTTGAATGCAGGGATTGAAGCATTCATTGCTGTTGCATGTTCCATAAGAAACGGAAGCATCATTTGTACAGGTAAAATTAACGGATAGTTCTTTTGTTTTTTTGCAGTCAAAAACATATGATTGACTATTTTGTAAATCATTTGTAAAGATGATGAAATTTCAAGTAAAGTTTGGATGCGACTTATTTCAATTTCACTAAGTTCAGAAGAAATAGATTTTACATGATTTCGAGTGTACTCTTCTCTGGACCTAACAGTATGACGTACTTTATCAACAATTCCAGTGGGATCCATATCAACAGGCATTATTGTAAAATAATCTAAAAATTGTTCAATTTTTTTTGTAGGATCATTTATGGAAGAGATATTATTCTTCACATAATCAATTAATTCTTTTTTAGAATTTGCTCTAAATCCATCTAATTTTTTAATTCCTTTTTTAATTTCACCAGAAGTTACTAAAAGTTGAATGTGTTGTCCATAAAATACAAAAAGAATTATTGGTAGAATCCAAACCAACATCATCAAAGGATTTGTCTCATCACTCATTGAGAGCATTTGATCAAAATCTGTGAAATTCAATAAAAACAAATATTTTCAAATCTAAATTAAATGATTCGTCAAAAAAATGAAAAAATGAAAAATAGTCAATATATTATCCTTTTATATAGTAGAATAAAAAAAACTGCACATGCCACAAACAAAACCAATGATAAGCATAGTTAACGTAGTAGCCTCAGCATCAGTAGATCAAAAAATGGATTTAAACGACATTACAAGAAAATTTCCAGACGTAGAATATCATCCAGACGTATTTCCAGGTCTAGTTTTTAGATTAAAAGTTCCAAAAAGTGCAACCTTGATTTTTAGTTCAGGAAAAATGGTATGCACAGGTTCTAAATCAGAAGATTTGGCAAAAAAAGCAGTCAAAACAGTAGTTCAACAACTTCGAAAAGGAGGAATTAAAGTAAAAAAAGATGCAGTAGTAACAATTCAAAATATTGTATCTTCAATCAATCTTGGTGGCAAAGTCAACCTAGAGCAAGCTGCAAGAACACTACCAAGAAGCATGTACGAGCCAGAACAATTTCCAGGTTTGATTCACAGAATGCTTGATCCAAAAACAGTTATTTTGATTTTTGCATCAGGAAAATTGGTTTGTGTTGGCGCTAAACTTGAAACTGAAGTATACAGATCTGTAAACAATGTTCATTCATTGTTAGAAGAAAAAGATTTGATGGTTTACGATTAACTAAAAAAATATTTATAAAAAAATTAGTTTATTTGATTGGGCTTCCCAATGCAACATCTTCAGTGACAGTTAACCAATATGGTTTATCATCCACATCTGCAGCTAGTAACATGGCATTTGATTCAACACCAGCCATAGTTTTTGGCTCCAAGTTTGCAAGAACAATTACAGTTTTTCCAATGATATCTTCAGGTTCAAAGTATTGAGCACCTCCGATGATTACATCCCTTTGATCATCTCCGCCCAAATCAATTCTACCTTTAATAATTCTAGATTTACCCTCAATAGATTCAGTTGCAATAATTTTTGCAACTCTAAGATCTAATTTTGCAAAGTCATCATATGAAACAGTGGTCATAACATATCCAAATTTATCGGTTTAAAATCAATTTGCATTATTGTAAGTCTTTTTTTGTAATTCCACTAGTTTCAATATCATATTTTAAAGCAGCTGGTAATTCCACATATTTTTTGTTAACCATTTCAATAATTTGATCATCAGGGACACTGACTTTTTTTAACAATTTGCCACGTTGGTGCGCATAAGCATCCTTCCAAAAAGTGCTAGCGTCAAAAGTTTCAATTTTGGGCATATAGAAAGTAAAATGGGTGTTCTTTTAAATTTTAAGGGACTGTGATGGAAGAATGGTCAAGGCCATTAGAACCGGAGTTAATGTTCTGGATTTTAGGCATTGGCCCACCACAGTCTGAATCAAAAGCTGGTGGAATCTAATATATTTGATACAAAATGAATTTAACTAAAGATGACAATAATTGTGGTTCAAGCAGAAATTAATTCCACATTAGAGAAAGTATGGGAAGTTATTTCAGATATAGACAATGAACCAAGGTTTTGGAAAGGCACCAAAGAAGTAAAGACATTATCAAAAGAAGGAAATATCATTAAAAGAGAGATTACAATAGCATTCAGAGATCAAAAATGCCTACAAGAAATTCAATTAAAACATAAAGAAGAAATCAAAGCAACATTCACACAAGGAATACTAGATGGAACAAAAATCATCACACTAATTCCTAAAAATAATACTGTAATTTTAGAAACAAAATGGGATATTAAATTATCAGGAATGATGAATATGTTTACAGCAGTAATAAAAAATCATATTAAAAGCGGAACAGAACAAGCGATGAAGAGCATTAAGGAAGAAATCGAGAAATAAATCATGGAATTAATTATAGAGATAATTATTTACGCAGTTACAGCAATTTTAATTGGAATTTGTGGAGCATGGGTATATCTAATTAAATCAATGATTGAAACATTCACATTAACACCGTACTTGGATAAATTTGAAAATACAAATAATTTAACACCTAAAGTTTCAATTATTCTTCCTGCAAGAAATGAAGAAAAATATTTAGAAAAATGTTTAGATTCTTTAATTGATCAGGATTATCAAAATTATGAGATCATAGTAATTGATGATTCATCAGAAGATTCAACAGGAAAAATAATTGCAGAGTATGTAAAGAAAAATTCTAAAATTATACATGTTTCAGCAAATTCAAAACCAGAAGGGTGGATGGGTAAGAATTGGGCATGTATGGAAGGATATAGGCATGCAACAGGAGAATTACTTCTATTTACAGATGCAGACACAAAGCATTCAAAACAAGTAATTTCATTATCGGTTTCACATCTACTTAGTTTAAAATTAGATGCATTGTCAGCAATTCCAAGATTACTTACATTTGATTTCTTAACCAAAGTGTCACTTCCAATGATATCCACATTTTTGCATACAAGATTTTCAGCAATTAACGTAAACAATCCAAAGAAGAAAGCAGCCTACTTTTTTGGAAGTTTTTTCATCATTACAAAAAAAACATATGAACAAGTAGGAATGCATGAGGGAGTTAAACATGAAATAATTGAAGATGGGGCCTTAGGTAAAAAAGTAAAAGAATCAGGACATAAAATGAGAATTGTTCGTGGAGACCATCTCATAGATGCAGTATGGGCAAGAGACTCAAGTACACTATGGCATGCATTAAAAAGATTAATGATTCCACTTTATTTGCAAAGTGAAAAAATTGCTATTGGGAGTTTTTTTGCAGTGCTATTTTTATTATTTATCCCATTTCCAGTATTTGCAATTACAAATTTTATTCCAATAGAGTCATTTCCAACAAAAATACTATATGTTTCAGCAGCAGTTGCATCAGGGTTAATTTACACAGGAGCTGTGATTGAAGTAAAAATGGGATTAAAATTAAAACTCATTCATGCCATATGTGCACCACTGGGAGGATTAGTAGTAAGTTTAGGGTTTCTTGCAGGGCTGATTCAAGCTAAAGGGACATCATCAGTATCATGGAGAGGAAGAAGTTATTCATTGAAAGATCATACACATAGTTCTCTCAGCATATAGTAAACGCAGCAATACTTTTAGATAGAAATAAGAAAATAACGATCTCATGGATAAATCAGGCATAATTGTTGGCACAGTAGTAGGAAGTGTAAGCGTATTCATCATATTTTTGGCACTATTCATGATATCAGATGAAACGACAAGACAGATGCAAGAGCAGATAAATGAAAATGAAATAAAAATACAAGATCAGATAAATGAAATTAATAATATAATTTTAACAAAACCAAAAGCATTGTCATTAATTGAAATTTTTGAAAAAGCTGAACCAGGAGTGGTCAGAGTTAACATACAAAGAAATCAAACAGAAAATGAAAGTGGTGGGGGAGTAGGTTCAGGGTTTGTATTTGATAATCAAGGACACATAATTACAAATGCACATGTAATCAAGGATGCAACAAAAACAGTTGTTACATTTTTAGATGGTAGATCATACAATGCAGAGATTGTAGGAATTGATGAATATACAGATATTGGAGTAATCAAAGTTAACGCAGATTTAAAATTATTACATCCATTGTCACTTGGAGATTCATCTAATCTACAAGTAGGAGAACCAATAACTGCAATTGGTAATCCATTTGGATTATCAGGTTCTATGACATCAGGAATTATTAGTCAAATGGGGAGACTACTTCCATCAAATTCAGGATATTCGATTCCAGATGTAATTCAAACAGATGCAGCGATTAATCCAGGAAATTCAGGAGGACCGTTATTGAATATGAGAGGAGAGATTGTAGGAATTAATACAGCGATACAATCATCAACAGGTGAATTTACAGGAGTGGGATTTGCAATACCATCACAAACAGTTGTAAAAATTGTACCGACTTTGATCAGAGATGGAGAGTACAAGCATCCTTGGATTGGAATTTCAGGGACAGATATTGATCTGGAGATGGCACACGTAATAGGATTAGAGAACACATTAGGATTTTTAATTATTACAGTAGTAGAAAAAAGTCCAGCATCAGATGCAGGTTTAATCGGATCAAATAAAACGATAAAAGTAGAAGGGAGGGAGTATTCCATTGGAGGAGATGTGATTGTCTCAGTAGACGGAATAGATGTTAGAAAAATAGATGACATATTGATACATCTTCAAAGAGAAAAAGCAGTGGGGGATGAAATGGTTTTAGAGGTTTTAAGAGACAGTAGAACAACAAACGTTACAATTATACTTCAAGAAAGACCAAATCAATAAAAAAAATAGATACAAGCATAAATACATACACTAAAAAATTATTTTAATGACTAATTTGATATTAGAATCTGAGGTTCTAAATAAGGTCTTAGAAAATAAACCCGTTACTCGTCAAGAAATTATAGATATTTATCAAAATTCAATAAAAAATTCAAATGACCTATTTTTAACTGCACAAAATTTAAGAATAAAAAATAAAAATAATTCAGTTACATTTTCAAAAAAAGCATTTTTTAACATTGTTAATCTATGTAAAGATACTTGTTCATATTGCACATACAAGGCAGAGCCAGGAGAGAAAAAAATGTCGTTAATGTCAAAACAACAAATTAAAGAATTGTTGGAATTATCAAAAAAATACAAATGTGTTGAAGCACTTTTTGTGACAGGAGAACAACCAGAACAAAAATATCCAGAAGCACGAGAGTGGCTTAAAGAAAATGGATTCAAGTCAACTTCAGAATATTTAGTACATTCATCAGAAATGGCATTAGAATTAGGATTGTTTCCACATACAAATGCAGGAAATTTGAACTTTGAAGAAATGAAAGAACTCAAAAAAACAAATGTGTCAATGGGAATTATGCTAGAAAATATCAGTGAGAGATTGACAAAAAAAGGAATGCCGCATTATTTGGCAGCAAGTAAAAAGCCACAAACCAGATTAAAAATTTTAGAAAATTCAGGAAAACTAGGAATTCCAATGACCACAGGGATTCTTGTAGGAATTGGTGAGACAGCAGAAGAAATCATAGATTCAATATTAGCAATTAAAGGATTACATGAAAAATATAAAAATATTCAAGAAGTAATTTTACAAAATTTTCAGCCAAAACCAGATACAATAATGAAAGATGTACCATCAGCAAATGAAGAATATTTTAAAAAAATTGTAGCATTAACAAGGATCATAATACCACAAATGAATATACAAATTCCACCAAATCTATCTCCAAGATCATATCAAAGTTTCTTACAACTAGGAATCAATGATTGGGGAGGAATTTCGCCACTAACACCAGATTTTGTGAATCCTGAATTCTCTTGGCCAGAAATTAACAAAGTAGAAGAAAATTCAAAAAAAGCAGGGTTTGATCTAAAATGTAGATTTCCAGTATACCCAGAATTCTTTTCTTTTATTAGTAAAAAGTTAAGAGATAAAATAGCAGTGATTGAAAATGAAGAAGGGTACGTAAAAGAGGAATATTGGAGATGACAAATAACATAGATTCACTATTTAGAAATGCAGATCCAATAGTAATAGAAATTTTAAACAAAGCATTATCAGAAAAAGAGGTATCTGCTAAAGAAGGACTGGAATTATACAAAACAGAAGGAATTGAATTTCATCTAGTAGGATTAGTGGCAAATGAATTACGAAAAAGGAGAGTAGGAAACACAGTATCTTATGTAGTTAATAGAAATATTAATTTTACAAATGTGTGTATTAAGCAATGTGGATTTTGTGCATTTAGTAGAGATTTTAGAGAAGAAGAAGGATATTTCCTACCAACAGAAGAAATTGTACGTAGAGCAAAAGAAGCTCATAGTTTAGGTGCCACAGAAGTTTGCATTCAAGCAGGATTACCTCCAGACATGGAAGGAGACGTGTATGAAAATATTTGTAGAGAAATTAAAAAAGAAATTCCAGATATTCACATTCATGGATTTTCACCTGAAGAAATTCTTTACGGAGCAACTAGATCAAATGTTTCAATTACAGAATTTTTAAAAAGAATGAAGGAAGCAGGTGTGGATACACTGCCAGGAACGTCAGCAGAAATTTTGGACCAAAAATTAAGGGATAAAATTTCTCCAGGAAGAATTACAGTAAAAGAATGGGAAGAAGTTATCAAGGGAGCCCACAAAATTGGAATAAATACAACATCTACTATGATGTTTGGTCATCTAGAAACTCTGGAACAAAGAGTAAATCACATTGTAAAATTAAGAGAAATTCAAAAAGAAACAGGGGGGTTTACGGAATTTGTTCCACTAAATTTTGTCCATACAGAAGCACCGATGTACAAACATCAACTGCATGAAGGAATACAGCAAGGCGGAAGTGGGAATGATGTTTTACTTACACATGCAGTTGCAAGAATTATGTTCAATAATTCAATAGATAATATTCAAATGTCATGGGTAAAAGAAGGTCAAAAAATGTCACAATTATTACTAATGTGGGGAGCAAATGATTTTGGAGGAACATTGATGAATGAGAGCATATCTACATCAGCAGGTTCAGAGTATGGGCAATTAATAAGACCAAAAGAAATAAGACGAATGGCACGGGAAATAGGAAGAATTCCAGCTGAAAGAAATACACAATATAAAATATTAAAAAAGTTTGAAGAAGGGAATGAGTCTGAAGAAGGGTTAGACAAGATTACAGATTATTCACAATTCGGATCATATGCAGAATTAATTAAAATTAATGAATTTAGATACAAGAATCCAAGAGAAAAATAATTGTCAGCCTTAGAAAAGGCATTAACTCATTCAAACAACATAGGGATAGATGAATGTGAGGTTGTTGTTGTTAAAAAAAACATTACGACAGTGAGAATCACAGATTCAGAAATTGTAGAAATTAAACAAAATTTTGATGAAAATTATGGAATCAGATTAATTCATCAGAAAAAAATTGCATCAATACAAACAACCAACAAAGAAAAAATAACAGATTCAATCAATGAAGGATTGAAAATAACTCTAAAACTAAAATCAAGAGAATTTTGGAGAGGTTTACCAAATAAAAAAGAGATTACACAGTTAGAAGGAACATTTGATCAAAAATTAAAGGACATTTCAGGCTCAAAAGCAGCAGATATTGCTCAAAATATGATTAACTCATCAGAAAATAAAAAAATAGATACAATCACAGGTTCATTGAACATAGTTTACGAAGATTTTGAGTTAAGTAATTCCAAGGGATTAAATTTTAATCATGAATCCACATACATTTCAGGGATCATTAATGCCGAATCAGAACAGAGTATGTTACCAGTATCAGGCATAGGTCATGCATGCGGTAGAACATTATCAAAATTTTCTCCAGAACAAATAGGACGTGATGCAAAAAAGATGTGTGTAGAATCAATTAATCCACAAAAAATTAATTCAGATAAATATTCCATAATTTTTGATCCATATTCAGTTGGAGAATTACTATCATTTGTAGTAGCATCAAATTTTAATTTTAAAACATTATCAGAAAAGAAAAGTTGTTTTTCAAATAATTTTAAAAATAGAATATCCGTAGAAGAATTTAATTTAATAGATGATCCGCACATACCAGAAGGGATTGGAACAAAATCAATAGATGATGAAGGAGTAAAAACTAAAAAAATAAAATTAATTGAAAATGGTATTTTTGAAAATATTTTTTCAAACAGTTATGATAGCTACAAAGAAGGTAAGAAAGAATCGTCAGGCAATGCAATACGAATTGGATCTCCAATGGGGAGAAGTGCAGATCCAATTCCAATTTCTGCACCACATAATCTTACAGTTACACCAGGCAATACATCTCAAGAAGACATGATCAAAGATACAAAACATGGTTTGTTAGTGGGAAGATTATGGTATACGTATGCAGTAAATCCAATCAAAGGGGATTTTTCATGTACTGCAAGAAGTGGAATTAGAATAATTGAAAATGGAAAAATAAAGGGACCTGGAAAATCAGTAAGAATAGTACATAATCTTCCAACATTATTAAAAAATATATCAGTTGTTGGAAATGATCAAAGAAGAGTTATTCAATGGGCATCGTTGCCGTCAATTACTCCATCAATTAAAGTTGAAAATATCTCAGTAAATTCAATTTAAGGATAATTTAGGCACAGATTACTTTAAAAATGTCGTTAGTAAATACAGCACGTAACCAGTAGTCAAAATTATACCCATGGTTCTATTGATTATTTGAGTTTTGAAACCAATTAACAAAGAAAGGCCAAAAATAATCATTATTGCATAATCTACATAAACGTCAGTAGTAATCAAAATACCTCCAAGTGACGCACCAACACCCATTATCATCAAAATATTGTAGATATTACTTCCAATAATATTTCCAATTCCAATGTCACTGTGTCCTTTACGAATTGCAATAATAGAAGTAATTAATTCTGGAAGAGAAGTTCCAATTGCAATTACAGTAAGTCCAATAATTTTTTCAGATAAACCAAATTCAGTTGCAAGAACCACAGCATTATCAACTGTAAGTATAGATCCAATATACAAAACAACAATACCGAGTCCGATTAATCCAGCAGATTTTAGATAGACGTTACTCTTACCAGAATTTATCTCATCTTTAGCAGTCTCTCTATGTTTTAGTGCATTCTTAAATGTATAAAATCCAAATACTCCCAATCCAATAAGAAGTAAAATTCCATCATATTGAGAAATTTCACCATCAATGGAAATCAAAATAAGCAATACAGAAACACCCAACATTATTGGAATTTCTTTTCGTAGTATAGATTTCCGAATTGTAAGCGGAGTGAGAATGGCAGCAAACCCAACAACCATCCCAATATTAGCAATATTACTTCCAACAATATTTCCCAAAATTATTGCACTGTGATCTCCAGCAGCTGCAATGCTTGCAGCGAGTTCAGGAGCAGATGTACCATATGCAATAATAGTCATACCAATTACAAGATTACTTATACGAAATTTTTTTGCAATTGTAATACCACCATTAACTAACCAATTCCCACCAAGACATAACATAACTAATCCAATTATCAGTAAGGCAGTACTTAGTAAAACATCCATAATCAAATTTTAGAGGATGGTTGTTTAAAGGAGATGATTTACTAAAAATTTACAATTTTACCAATTCAAATTAAGTTCAGAAAAATAATAAAGATCTTAAAATATATGATTTATCATCAGATTTAATATTTAAAAAACATAGAATTAGGTGTAAAAAAACCACTTAGAAGGATTAGAAATAAACAAGTCAAAGACTAATAAGGTAATGTACCGTACTATACGGTATGATGAAAGCAAGACTAACATATGTACCACTAGAAGTGGCAGATCAATTTGAAGACTTCATAATAAAACGAGAAGAACAAGTTTTAGATGCAGTAAAAGCAAGAACCAGAGATTTCAGCACGTTATCTTTGTTAAAGTTGTTATACCAACTTAAAGGAAATCCAATGACATTTACAAACCTGTATTCAAAATCAAAAATTAGAATGAAAAGATCATTTTTGAATTATTTGCATCTATGTGTAAATTATAATTTCATTGAAAAGGAAGCAGTAGGACCAAATGTAATCTATACAATTACAGACAAAGGAAGATTAATGCTAAATCTATTCATGCAAAAGAATAATTAAATAGAAGATATCGAGGCAAACTGTGGAAAAAAAATTTCCAGAAGCAGAAGTATTCCAAACTAAAAAAGTGGAATTAAAAAGCCCGATAATCTTTGCAGGATTTGTTGGTGCAGGCCTTGTAGGCCCTCTTGCAATCACTCACATGATTACAGAATTAAAAATGGTAGAGATTGCAGTAATGAGATCAAAATATCTCCCACCATCAACAGTTTTCATGAGAGGAAGATTACGTCATCCGTTTAGATTTTATGCAAATTCAGAAGGAACAATTTGTGCAATAATTTGTGAAATAACATTACGAATGGAAGGACTGTATACATTAGTATCATCAATATTAGATTGGGCAGAAAAAAACGGATCCAAAGAAATAGTAATTCTAGATGGAGTTGCAAGTACGGAGCATGATGATAAAGCATATTGTGCAGCAGAAGAAGATTTAATCAGAACAATGGCAGATAAAGATATCAGTTTAATTCCACAGGGATTCATCACAGGGATACCAGGAGGAATACTAAATGAATGTCTAGTAAGAAAAATTCAAGGATTAACATTGTTAGCAAAAGCAAACAAAACAGAGCCTGATTCAGGTGCAGCTGCAACACTAATTGAAGCATTAAACAGATTTTACGATATGGAAATCAATACATCAGAACTTAAAAAAGACAAAGACAGAATTCATTCAGAATTTAACGAATTATCTCAAAAATATGTAAAGCACAGAGAAGAAATATCTGGAATGTACATGTGATGAAAACCATAGGCAAAATCTTTTATTCATAATAAATACGGAACAAACTATGGCTTTAACGTATAAAAAAGCAGGTGTAGATATTTCAAAAATTAAACAAAGCCAAAAGGCAATTGGAAAATTAATTGTGTCAACACACAAACTCCAGAAAAAAGCAAAAATGACTCATGGATTTGGGCATTATGCAGGAATAGTTGAAATTCCAGGTGGGAAACTTTTAGCTACACATACAGATGGTGTTGGAACTAAAGTGGTAATTGCAAATATGATGAAAAAATATGATACAATAGGAATTGATTGTGTTGCAATGAATGTAAATGATATAATTTGTATTGGTGCAACACCAATATCATTTGTAGATTATATTGCTGCAAACAAAAATGATGTATCAATATTTAAAAAAATTGTAGAAGGGTTAGTAAAAGGTGCAAAAAAATCAGCAGTGCCAATTGTTGGCGGAGAAACTGCAATCATGCCAGATGTGATTGAAGGAAAAGGATTTGCATGTGATTTAGCAGGAATGGTTGTAGGATTATTAGATAAAAAAGACATGGTTTTAGGAAATAAAATTAAAGCAGGAGATGTAATTATTGGAGTAAACAGTTCAGGAATTCATTCAAATGGATATTCACTTGCAAGAGAAGCTTTGTTAACAAAATATTCAGTTAAAGACAAAGTAAAAGGAGTTGGAACTATAGGAGATACATTACTGACACCTACAGAAATCTATACAAATCCAGTTCTTGAAATAAATCAAAAATGTAAGATAAACGGATTAGCCCATATCACAGGAGGCTCATTTACAAAACTATTACGCCTCAAAAACATAGGTTATGAAATAGACTCACTCCCAAAAATACCACCAATTATGGCATTAATAGAAGAGCAAGGAGTGAAATCAGAAGAAATGTACAAAACTTTCAACATGGGAGTTGGATTCTGTGTAATGACACCAAAAGATCAAGTTAGTAAAATTAAATCAATATTTAAAAAGCATAAAATCAAAAGCCAGGAAATAGGGCAAGTGGTTTCTAAAAAGGGAGTTACAGTAAACTCAATAAAAATTGCTTAATTTAACAACAACAAAATAATTTTTAACTTGCCATCACCTTATATGACAGAATTTTTTATTTTCATTAGATAATAATGAGTGAGGTTCAGTTTATTGAAACAATAATCGGAGTAGGAATACTTCTTTTTGCAGCTAAATTAATGGCAGAACTTTTCCTCAGATTAAAACTTCCAATTGTATTAGGAGAATTAATTGCAGGTATGATTGTGGGACCATTTGCATTAGGCGGATTGCAAATAATTGACGGAAAACAATTGCTGCAAATTAATGATGAGATTAGAATATTAGGAGAAATGGGTGCAATTGTAATTTTATTCATGGCAGGGCTAGAAATGACACCAAAAGAATTTCTCAAAGGAGGAAAAGCAGCATTCGTAGTGGGTACATTGGGAGTAGTTATTCCATTCTTTGTAGGACTCACAGTTTTCCAATTATTTGGATTTGATGCATTACAATCAATGTTAATTGCAACAGCACTTACAGCAACAAGCATTGCAATTTCAATTCAAGTGTTAAGTGAATTTGGAAAAATCAAAACACCCGAAGCTAGACTAATCATAGGTGCAGCAATTGTAGATGATATTCTAGCAATTGCAGTTCTATCAGTAGTAACATCCATTGCAGGATCAGATGGAGGAGTGGACAACATAGACATTACAGAAATTGTCATTACAATTTTACAAGTATTAGGATTCTTTGCAATAATGCTCATTGTAGCAGTAGTTGTAATTCCAAAGGTAATCACACCAAGAATATGGAAAGCAAAAGGAAGTGTTGAAGGCATAGCTACTGCGGCGTTCTTTGGTGCAGCAGCTCTTGCAGGATCAATAGGTTTGTCACCAATTGTAGGCGCATTTGCGGTAGGTATGGCATTATCAACTACTAAGGTATTTGATAAAATAGAAAACTACGTTGGAAAAATAGGATTAATTTTTGCACCACTGTTTTTTGCAATCATCGGCGCACAAGTAGATCTAAGAGCAGTGGATTTGAATATTATGATATTAAGTGGAGTCATCATCATAGTCGCAGTTACAACAAAATTGTTTGGATGTGGTCTTCCTGCAATGTATTTCTTAAAAAGCAAACAGCAAGGATTGCGTGTAGGAATTGGAATGATTTCAAGAGGGGAAGTAGGATTAATTGTAGCAGGCGTTGGAGTAACAGCAGGAATTCTTACATCTGAAGTATACTCTACAATCATAATCATGGTAGTAGTAACAACCATCATCACCCCAATTTGGTTAAAAATTGAATATAGAAAAGAGCAAAAAAATGACAATAATGAATCAAATAAAACAATAGAACCAAAATCAGAATAAATTTTAACGGTGTTGGATCATCAATAGTCATGATTAATCTAGATTCAATACAATCTAAAGCATATACTGAGATTACTCAGAATCTTTTAACAATTCAAGATCCAACTAAAAAACAAGTAAAACAAGAAATCATTAAAATTTGTACAAAATACTCATTAGATAGAATTCCAAAAAATTATGAAATATTATCAATGGCAAAAAAATCAGATTTTGATAAATTAAAAAAAGTACTCATGAGAAAACCTGCAAAAACAGCATCAGGAGTATCAGTAGTAGCATTAATGCCAAAACCATACGCATGTCCTCATGGAAGATGCACATATTGTCCAGGAGGAATTGAGTTTAATTCCCCCAACAGCTATACAGGAAAAGAACCATCGTCATTAAATGCAATTGCAAATAAATTTGATCCTAAATTACAAATCACATCAAAGATTAAAAAATTAATTGCTTTTGGACATGATCCATCGAAAATGGAAATAGTGATAGTTGGTGGAACTTTCCTATTCATGCCAAAAGACTATCAGAAAGATTTCATTAAATCATGTTATGATGCATTAAATGGAATTGACTCAAAAGATTTGGAAGAAGCAAAATCCAACAACGAACATGCAGCAATAAGAAATGTAGGCTTTACAATTGAAACAAAACCAGACTACTGTAAGAAAGAACATGTAGATTTAATGTTAAGTTATGGAATTACAAGAGTAGAAATTGGAGTTCAGTCATTACAAGAAAGAGTTTACAAAATAGTTAACAGAGGTCATAACTATAATGACGTAATTGAATCATTTCAAATTTCAAAAGATGCAGGATACAAACTAGTCGCACACATGATGCCAGGTTTACCTACAATGAAACCAGATGAAGATATCGCAGATTTTAAAAAATTATTTTCAGATCCACAATTACGTCCAGATATGTTGAAAATTTATCCATCATTAGTTATTGAAAACACCCCACTGTATGAAGAATACATGCAAGGAAGATACACCCCATACTCAGATGAAGATATGATTAAAGTATTAACAGAAGCAAAAAGAAATGTTCCAAAATGGGTACGAATTATGAGGGTTCAAAGAGAAATCACACCAGGAGAAATTATTGCAGGGCCAAAGGCAGGTAATTTAAGACAAATTGTACACCAAAATCTTGCAAAGCAAGGAATGTCTTGCAAATGTATCAGATGTAGAGAAGTAGGTCTATCTAATAAAAAATCAAATGGAGGCGAAGTCAGATTAGACAGAATTAACTATGATTCATCAGGCGGAAAAGAAGTATTCTTGTCATATGAAGATAGGAATGAATTGATTTATGGATTTTTGAGATTAAGAAAACCAAGTATTGAAGCACATAGAGATGAAATTAATCAAGATACATGCATAGTAAGAGAAATTCACGTATATGGAAAATCATTGAAACTAGGAGAAAAAGAAGAAGATGAAGTTCAGCATACAGGGTTAGGAAAGAAATTGATGAAAGAAGCTGAAAAGATATCCAAAGAAGAATTTGATGCTAAAAAACTTCTAGTGATTAGTGCAATAGGTACAAGAGAATATTATCAAAAATTAGGGTATTCATTATATGGGCCATACATGTCCAAGATATTGAATTAGTGAAAAGAGATGTCAGAAGAAAAAATTATTGGTAAAGGAACATGGATAGACAAATTAGCATCTGAATTAATTGAACGTGAAAAAAAATTAGGAAGAAGTTTAGACATGTTAAGAGTTGAAAGTGGTCTAGGAGCATCAGGAATCCCACACATTGGAAGTTTAGGAGATGCAGTTAGAGCGTATGGTGTAAAATTAGCATTAGAGAATTTAGGATACAAATCAGAATTAATTGCATATTCAGATGATCTAGACGGATTAAGAAAAGTTCCAGAAGGAATGAAAGAATTTGGTTTAGAAGAACACATTGCAAAACCAGTGTCGCTAATTCCAGATCCTTATGGATGTCATGACTCTTACGGAATGCACATGAGCAGTATTCTTTTAGACGGATTAGATAAAGTTGGAGTAAAATATGAATTTAGAAGAGCCAAAGACACATACGAAAAAGGATTACTAAAAGATCACATCCATACAATATTACAAAATAGTGCAAAAATAGGAGACGGTATTTCAGAATTAGTAGGACAAGCAAAATATCAAAAATATTTACCTTATTTTCCAGTATGTGCAGAATGTAATCGGCTCTACACAGCTGAAGCTACAGAATACATTATTTCAGAAAAAAAAGTGAAATACAAATGTCACGATACAGAAATCGGTTCAAAGATGGTCAAAGGTTGTGGTCATGAGGGAGAATCAGACATTACAAAAGATTTAGGAAAATTAGCATGGAAAGTAGAATTTGCAGCACGTTGGTCTGCATTTGACATTAGATTTGAAGCATATGGAAAAGACATCATGGATTCAGTGAAAGTGAATGACTGGGTGTCAGATGAAATTTTAGGAGTACCGCATCCTCACCATGTAAAATATGAAATGTTTTTGGACAAAGGAGGAAAGAAGATTTCAAAGTCATTAGGGAATGTAATTACAGCACAAAAATGGTTAGAGTTTGGTAATTCAAAATCAATCCTACTATTACTATACAAAAGAATTACAGGAGCTAGAGAATTAGGATTAGATGACATCCCAGGTTTAATGAATGAATATAATGAACTTGAAGATACATACTTTGGAAAAATCAAAGTAGATAATCAAGCAAAGTTAACTAAATTAAAAGGGCTCTACGAATATGTCAATCTTCTCAATCCACCAAAACAATCAAGCATTCATGTTAATTATAGACTATTAATTGAATTAACAAGAATTTTCAAAGAAGATAGAAATGAAAGAGTGATGAAAAAATTAATTGATTATGGCGTAATAAAAAAACCAGAACCAGAAATTGAAAAATTAATTGAAATTGCTGGAAATTATTCAGATGAGTTTGATGAACAAGAAAAAACAGAAGTAGAGTTAGATGATACATCCAAAAAAGCACTAGGGATACTGGTTACAGCATTACAAGAAGAAGAAGACCCAGAAGACATACAAAATACAATATATCAAATTGCAAAAGCAAATGACGTACAACCAAAAGATTTCTTTAAAATATTATATCAGATAATTTTAGGAACTTCAAGAGGACCAAAAATAGGACCATTCATTGGAGACATTGGAAGAAAACAAGTTGCCAAAACACTTTCAGAATACCTATAATCATGGTTCACGGAGAATATAACAAAAGTAAGAACAGTGGAGGATTTGCATTAATAATTTTAGGTGCATTATTACTTATAATAGCACCAAATGAGGACATTTTTCCGTCAAGTTTGAAACTAATCGGATGGGTTGGAGGCATAATAATCGGTTCAATTGGATTTTATCTAAAATTTGTAAGAAATAGAGTAAAACGTCAATAAAGAAAGGTTCATTTTTTAGAAAAGAGGAGTAAGAATATGGGATTTTTTGGTAAAAAGAAAGAAGCAGAAATAGAGGAAAATAATGAATCAGTACTAAAAGAAGAATTAGAAACAGAAGTAGAAAGCCTTCAAAATGAATTCAGAGCAAAACAGGAAGAAATTACAAAAATTACAGAAAAAATTCAAACAGTCAAAGAAGAATATGATACAACAGTCACCAATTTAATGCTAATAAAAAAAGAGTTTAATCAAAAAAAGATGGAATTGGACATAGTTCAAAGAGAACACAGGGAAACAAGAGAAAAGATCAAAAACGCTCAACAAATTAAAGATACAAAAACAATTGATGAATTTAATAAAACGGAAAATAATTTTAAAAAAATAAAAGAAGAATTAGATAAAATTACAAAAGAACACAAGCAAATGAAAGATGAGATTGTAAAAGGACAAGCAACACTACATGGAATAAGAAAGCAGCAAATAGAAGTAGGAAAAGAATTAGATGAAGCAAATTCAAGATTATACAATTCAAAACAAGAGTTAGATAAAAAAGATAATTTTCAAGATACTAGTATTCTAACACCAAAAGAAGAAAGAGTGATTAAAGGAAATAGTCCTATTGAAAAAAATAATGCAAGTGTGATAGAGGCTGCAAGCATAGTTGTAGGATCATTAAAATCAAAACTCAATACAGCACAAAAAGAATTAGAAGAAATACAGGGACTATTAGAAGAAGAAAGAGAAGCACATAAAAAAACAAGACAAGAATTAATAAAAATTAAAGCATCAACAAATTAAATCTAAAAATTATAAATCAGTAAAATATTTTTTCCATTTTAATTTAATTTCATCTTCAGTTTTACCTAAATCATACAGTGGAGAAGTTACGATAGAAACAGATGAAACATCAATTACCACAATAGAATTAATTGGACTTTGAACACCATTATTTCTATAATGAGTAAGAATAGCATCATAAAGGGGAGTATCTTTAATTATTTTAGCAGTTCCAGAAAATAGATATCCCTTACGAGATAAAGGATCAATTACATTAATTTCTACAAAAGGATTATTTTGTAAATTTAACAGGGTGTCAGGAGAACGAATATCAGCAAATGCAAGAACCGTAGAAGACCAAGCAATTATAGTTCCTTTTGGAGAAATGTTAGGTTTGCCATCAGAAGAAACAGTTGCAACATAACCTAATTTTTGAACATCTAGAAAATTTTTGATTTCAGAAGTAATAACAGACATCAATATTTTAAATAAAAAGAGCGTAATTAATTTTCAAGTTCAATTTTACTAAAAATAGTGAA
>LIAL01000001.1 GCA_001437625.1 Nitrosopumilus sp. BACL13 MAG-121220-bin23 | reverse complement strand
AGGGTTCAATGGGTTCTACAGTTGTTTTATTATCTTTAAGCCATTCTAAAGTTTTTACAAAAGAATCTGCAAGTTCAATCGTAGTTAAAACAGGAATTCCAAGTTCTAAAGATTTTCGTCTAATTTGATATTCGTCATCTAGCATTCCAACATATTTTTCTAAAGTTGAAGTACTAGGAATATTAATTATAAAATCAATTTTTCGGTCATAAAGTAAATCAGAGATATTTGGTTTTCTTTCAGGTTCTGAGATTTTATGAACAATTTCAACCTGACCTATTTTTTCTTCAAAAAATTCTGCAGTATGTTCAGTTGCTAAAATTTTAAATCCTAAATTTTTAAGTTTTGCAATTGAAGATAGTAATTTTTCTTTATTTTCTGAACCTCCAACAGTTACAAGTGCAGATCCTTTACTAGGTAAATTATAGCCTACAGAAGTTAGTCCCTTAGATAATGCATCATAGAAACTATTTCCAAAACAGGCAGCTTCACCAGTGGATTGCATTTCAACGCCCAATGAAATATCTGCACCTTCTAGTTGCATAAAAGAAAATTGAGGAACTTTAATTCCATAATTAGTAATTTTTTGCCATTTATTTTCAGGTATTTTAGGCAGAGGTTTATTCAAGATAGCCTTAGATGCCAAAGAAATCAAGTTCAATTTTACAAGTTTAGAAACAAAGGGCATGGACCGTGATGCTCGAATATTAAGTTCAATCACATAGACATGATCATCATAAACTAAAAATTGAAGATTAAATGGTCCACGAACATTAAATGTTAATGCGATTTTTTTTGTATACTCAGTAATAGTTTCAATAATTTTATTACTTAATCTCCAAGGAGGAATGACCATCATAGCATCACCAGAATGAACTCCGGCACTATCAATATGTTCAACAATTGCACCAATTACAACTTGTTCACCATTACTAACTCCATCCACATCAACTTCAAGTGAATTTAACATGAATTTAGAAATTACAACAGGATGATCAGGAGATACATCAGTAGCTTCTTTGACATATGTTTTTAATTCATCTTGAGACCAAACAACTTTCATTGCAGCTCCAGATAAAACATATGAAGGTCTAACAAGCACAGGGAATTCAACATCTTGTGCAAAAGTTTTAGCTTCATTGAGATTTGAAAATGCTTGCCAACGTGGTTGTGGAATGTGAAGCTTATCAAGTTCAGCACTAAATTTTGAACGATCTTCAGCTCTATCAACATCATGTGCACTAGTTCCCAAAATTTTGATACCATGTTGTGCAAGTCCAGGAGTAAGATTATTTGCAGTTTGTCCACCAACACATGTAATGATACCTTTTGGATTTTCAAATTCAGTGATATCTAAAATTCTTTCTTGAGTTAACTCTTCAAAGTAAAGTCTTGTACAAATATCATAATCAGTTGAAACAGTTTCAGGATTACAATTTACTACACAAACATTTTTTTCGCCATTTTCCTGTAGTCCCCAAACCATGTTAACAGTACCCCAATCAAATTCAACACTACTTCCAATTCTATATGGACCTGCACCAAGTACAATTATTGCTTTTTCATCTTCAGGTATTATAACATCATTAGAATGTCCACCATAAGTCAAGTACAGATAATTAGTAACAGCAGGCCACTCAGCAGCAAGTGTATCAATTTGTTTTACAGATGGAATTACGCCTAAATTTTTTCTTAGGGTACGTATTTCATCAGGAGTTGTATCTTTTGCACGTGCAATTTGTTTATCAGCAAAACCCATTTTTTTAGCCTCCCAAAGTAGAGATTCGTCAAGTTCTGAATTTTTTAATTTATCTTCAATATTTACAATATTTTGAATTTTTTCTATAAACCAAGGATCAACTGTAGATAATTCATAAATCCGTTTTACTGAAATTTTCATTTTAAGTGCAATTGCAACATGATAAAGAATATGATCATCGTGATGAGAAAGTTTGTGTTCAATTTCTTCCTCAGTGTATGTAACACCGTTAGTACGATTCAAAACTAAACCGTCATTTCCAATATCTAACATTCGAATTGCTTTTTGAAATGATTCCTCAAAAGTTCTACCAATAGCCATGACCTCACCAACAGATTTCATAGTAGGTCCTAGTCTTCGATTTACAAGTTCAAACTTTTCAAAATCCCATCTAGGATGTTTGCATACAATGTAATCTAACGAAGGTTCAAAACAAGCAGTGGTGTTTTGTGTAATCCGATTTACAAGTTCTGATAAATTATATCCTAATCCAATCTTTGCAGACATGTATGCCAACGGATATCCAGTTGCCTTACTTGCAAGTGCAGATGAACGTGAAAGGCGAGGATTAATTTCAATGGCAACATACCTGTCAGAATCAGGATCAAGAGCATATTGAATATTACATTCACCGACAATTCCAACGTGTTTTGTTGCGCGTAATGCAGCAGTACGCAACATGTGGTATTCATGATTATCAATAGTTTGAGATGGTGCAACTACAATGTTATCACCAGTGTGCACTTTCATGGAAAGAACATTCTCCATGTTACATACAATTACATTATTTCCATCATAATCTTGCATTACCTCATATTCAATTTGTTTCCAATGACCAATGTATTCCTCAACTAGTACTTGATTAACGAGACTAGCCTTTAGACCTCGTTCAACAATTTCATGAAGTTCAATTTCATTATAAGCAACGCCACCACCTCTGCCACCTAAAGTATATGCAACTCGGACAATTACAGGATAAGATAATTCTTCTGCAGTCTTTTTTGCATCCTCAAAATTATTTACGGTGCTACTTTTTAGTACAGGCATTCCACACTGTTTCATAGAGTCCTTGAAGAGCTGTCTATCTTCAGTATTTTTAATTCCAGGAATTTGAGTTCCAAGTACATTAACGCCATATTTTTGTAAAATTCCAGAATCATCAAGAGTTACGCCACAATTTAGGGCAGTTTGACCGCCATATGCCAGCATAATTCCATCAGGTCTTTCTTTTTCAATAATTGATTCTACATATTCAGCATTCACTGGAAGTAAGTACACTTTATCGGCAAATCTAGTATCAGTCTGTATTGTAGCAATATTTGGATTTATCAGTACACTATTGATTCCATCTTCATGTATTGCTTTAAGACATTGACTTCCAGAATAATCAAATTCACCAGCTTCGCCAATTTTGATGGGGCCACTTCCAAGTACAAGTATTTTTTTTAGGGATTCATTCTTAGGCAATTTTTTTTGACTCCATTAAATTTTTTAATTCTTCAAAGATAAATTTACAATCATTAGGTCCAGGAGCAGCTTCTGGATGAAATTGTACTGCAAAACAATTTTGGTTTTTATGTTTTATGCCTTCAACTGTATGATCATCAGCATTTGTAAACCATAAATTAAAATCAGATTTTTCAAGAGATTCAGGGGTTATACCGTAACCATGATTTTGGCTAGTGACATAGACTTGGTTATTTTCAAGATTAACACAAGGTTTGTTTTGACCCCTATGACCATACTTTAATTTGTAAGTTTCAGTATTTCCAGCAATACCAATAATTTGTGCACCTAAACATATTCCCAGTGTAGGAACATTATTTTCAATTAATTTTTTTACAGCAATAATTGTATCAGGACATTTTTGTGGATCACCAGGACCACTGCTAAGTACAACTCCTTTTGGGTCATATGACATTATTTTTTCATAAGAAGTATTCCAAGGAACTAAAATTACTTTGTACCCAATTTCTCGAATATTTCTTATAATTGCATTTTTTGCACCAGTGTCTACTACAACAACAGACTGTTCCTGATTACCGTAAATTTTTTCATGTTTTGTAGATACAACATCCATAAATTGTTCAGAGTCATAGTGAGTTGCAGACGCAAGTTGTTTTTTTACATCTTCAACATTAATTTCAGAATCAGAGACAACTAATGCAGCCATCATAACACCGCTATTTCGAAGCTTCATAGTTAATGCGCGAGTATCAATTCCAGAAATTCCAGGAATTTTTTCATTGTACATCCACTCATCTAAGGTCATCGAAAGATTCCAATGACTTGCAGTTAAAGATAATTCATGAATTACTAATCCACGAACTTGAATTTTATTTGATTCAAAAAATTTAGAAATTCCATCTTCATCGTTAACTGAAGGATCAGGAACACCGTAATTTCCAACTAATGGATATGTTAGACTTAGTAATTGGCCATTGTATGAGGGGTCAGTAAGAGCTTCAGTATACCCCACCATCCCAGTATTAAATACAATTTCACCAAAAGTGGTTGTAGAAAAACCAAATCCTTCACCATCAAGAACAGTTCCATCGTCGAAAATTAGCTTTCCAAACTTTTTTGCATAATTTGATTTCTTTGTAGTAATCGTGAACCCTCGTAAAGTCCTAATCAAAGTGAATTTAAGTTTTATGTGAAATACAGATAAAAAAAGTTGATCGCACTAAAAAATTAAATAATCAAAGGGCTTGGAACTCTTCGCTCCATTTATGATAAGCACGGATCATTTCAGTAGAAACACTTGGTTTACGTCTAGCCATAATATCTTTGAAATCAGCAGTGGTAAGTTCTCGTGGTTGTATTGGATCTTCACCCTCAATAGGTTCATGATAATTAGGAGCATTGAAAATTTCATGAACAGTCTTAATTTGTGCGGCCTGACAAACATCCTTGATATCACTTGCACTGTATCCATCAAACAATTTAGCAAGTTCAGCATTATTCAAATTATAATTTTTATTTAGAGGTGCAGTATATTGTGCAAAAAGATTCTCCCTAGCTTCTAGTGTAGGTAATGAAACATAAATTCTCTTTTGAAATCTTCTAAGGAAAGGAGTATCAAGACTCCAAGGTTTGTTAGTAGCTCCAACAACATAAAGCATCAATTGTTTTCCTTTGCCATTTACACCATCCATTTCAGTAAGGAATTGATTTCTAGATCTAACTTCTCCACCAACTTCACTATTTCTAGCTCCAAGTAGAGAATCAACTTCATCGACAAATAGAATTACAGGTTTACCTTCTTTCTCAGCATATTGTCTAGCCATAGCAAATAATTTTGAAACATTTTTTTCAGCTTCTCCTAACCATTTACTCATCAAAGAAGATGCATCCACATTAATGAAATAGCCATCCATTTCATTTGCAGTTGCAGCTGCTAGCATAGTCTTTCCAGTACCCGGCGGACCATAGAGCAACATGCCTTTTGGCCATCCAAGAGGAAATAGATCAGGTCTTTTTGTAGGATAAACAATAGATTCACGTAATGCACTTTTAGCCTCATCTAATCCAATAACTTGATCCCAAGTTACATTAGGTTTTTCTTTCATTACAAGATCTTCAAAATCATTTTCATTTTCTTGTCTTTTTACAGATGCTTTTTGCTCAGATTCAGAAGCTTTAGGATCTACTGCAGGCTCAACACCGTGTGCTTGTTGTAATGCACCGATTCGATTGTGATATGAATTGCATCTATCTTTGTAGATATTATTTAATTTACTATTTGGATATAATTGTAATAATTTTACAAGAGCATCTATTGCATGTTGATAATGAGTAATAGCCATTCCACGGGCACCTTGGGAATCAAATTTTATTGCCTCAGAAGCGTATTTGCTTGCTGTGTTTTCTAATTCTTGTGGTGCTAAACTCATATCAATTACCTTGTATTATGTCCTGAAGAATTTTGTTGGTATCCTACAGTGTTAACCTCTGTCACAAAATTGGTTAAATTAATTCCACCTGTTTCATCACGGTTATAATCAGGTCCATCACAATATTTTTTTTTAAAATCAGATTCATTATCAATACGAGCATGCAAATCCTTTACTTTGTTAATAGAATCTTCAGCTGAAAGTATTAGTTCAGAAATTTCATCATCTAAATTATCCATAGAGTTAGCAGTGACTGTAATAATAGACGTAAAATACTCTAAAATTGAACGCATTTCCTTCTTATCAGCATATTTGCACAACATAAAATCAGCAATTCTAACAATCTTATCTAAATCTTGTAATTCATCTAAAGTTAATTTATCGATTTTATTAGTATCAGAAGATTTTACATCAGATAATTTTTTATCGATAATTGAAGAAATTGAGCGAATACGTTCAATATCCTTTAAAAAATTATATTTAGAATTGAGCATTATCAAACATTAGATAATTTAAAAAAATCAACAAGAGGATACTGCTTATTTAATTTAGAGTCTGCCATCAATTTTACTTTATCAAGTAAGAGTGCAGATGCATCATTACATTTACTAAAATCAAATCTCGCCTTAGTAAGAGCAGCAGAATCCAATACAATACTACCTAAATGTACAGATAATTCAGATAATTTTTGGCTAGAGATAGGAGAAATAATAAATAATTTGGCGCTAACAGTTCTAATCATAGGGATAGAAGAAGGTAAAATTTTAGGAATGCTGTGTATCCCAGAGATAGAACCAATTTGATTTTTAATTTGAAGTAATACGTCTAAAGAAAAAACTATCAGTTGTTCCAACCGTATACTTTTAAGATGTGAGTTGTCCATCTCATCAAAATCAGTAACAAGATATTGGTTTAAATTTTTTAATTCAATTCTTTGTTTTTGAAGAATATCAATAATGCTAGTAAGTAAATTAACAGAATAATCTAATCTAGGTACAAGAGTTACAGAATGAGAAATGTTTTCAAATTCTAAGGTATCAGTACTACATTTTACTAGCATGTTATATTGTTAAAGCATATTTTGTATTTGAGGGCAGTGTAACAATTATTTTAGTAACCATAGTTACACATACCAATGGATACAATTTTGAAAAAAATTAAGCATTTGTGTAAAGGAATTTAGCTCTCAATTTTACCTAATAACAAATTAAGTAAAATCATGGTAAATGAGCAAGTATTAACAGTAAGTTTGGAGGAATTTGGGCTCAGTAAATATGAATCTCAGGCATATGTAGCATTAATCTCCAAAGGAACAATTTCAGCAAGTGAATTAGCATATTATTCAGAAGTTCCAAGAACAAAAATTTATCCAACTTTATTAAAATTAGAAAATAAAAAATTGGCAATCATATCAAAAAGTAAGCCAATAATGTGTACTGCAATTTCACCAGAGGATGCATTTGATGGAGTGATTCATGAACAAATTAATAAAATTAATGCCATGAACACATTAGTATCTAATTTAAAAAAAACAAGTGAAGAAAGTAGAAAGTCAAGAGGATCAGAAGAAAAAAGATATTTTCATATTAGTGCAAACAAAGTTTTAACTCAACTTCAAACAATGATTGAAGGATCAAAATCATCAATTAAAATAATGACAGATCAAGATGGTTTTGGATTATTAGCTGAATGTAAAGAACAGCTTGTAGGAGTAATTCGCAGAAATTTAGATGTTAAAGTAATTATTTCATCAACACAAATTTGTTCAGAATCATATAGAGCAATTCCAGATGGGGTAGAAATTAAAACATCAGACATCACACAAAATTGTTTTATTTTTGATGAAACGGAATTATTAATGATAAATAATGACAATGGTAAGGCAGCCGTATTTTCATCAACAGAAATACTAGGAATTAATCAAGAAAAAGTATTTTCAAATATTTGGAAAAATTCAATTAAAACAAAGGTTGTAGCAGATATGACAAAAGCAGACGCACAGGAAATTTATAAAATTATAAAAATTGTCAGTGAAACAGGTTTAACATATATTCTAAATTCTACAAGGGAATCAAAAAAATTAGAAATAGACTTTCTAAAATTATTAGAAAAAAACGGAATAATTCTAAAATTAAAATCACTAGATGATATTATTGAAATAATGGATGCAATTATCCAAATTACATGTTCAGGACATGTTAATTTTGAAGCAAACACAAAAAATATCACAGTGGAATCAAAACTAAATAACGGACATTCATTACCATGGGTTTCAATTTTAGAAGGGTATTTACAAAAACAAGGTTACAAAACGAGAACAGTGTATCAAAATAATTCCAATAAAGGGGAAAAAACACATATCAAAATAAGTAAAACCTAAAATCAACCTCAAAAAATAATAGAATGTTGATTGAAGAAAAACTAAAAACATTAGGAGTTACACTACCAAATCCTCCAACACCAGCAGGATCATATGTTCCTGCAATTAAAACAGGTAATTTGTTATTCATTTCGGGACAGATTCCAATGGAAGAAGGTAAAGTGATTTTTACAGGAAAGGTTACAAATGAAAATATAGAAACAGCTCAGAAATCAGCAAAAATGTGTGCAATTAATCTTTTAGCTCAAATGAAAAGAGAATTAGGCAGTTTGGATAAAGTCACAAAAATTGTTAGAATATCAGGATTCATAAATTCAGATCCTGAGTTTTATCAACATCCCAAAATAATTAATGCAGCGTCAGATCTATTCTTTGATATATTTGGAGATAAAGGAAAACATTCAAGAATTGCAGTTGGGGTGGCTTGTTTACCATTAAATGCCATGACAGAAATAGATGCCATAGTTGAATTTTCAGAATAAATTAAAACTTAATTTAAAAAATAAGAAATAACCAGAAAAATTATTTAATTTGTTTATTTAATTCAGTAATGAATTTCTTAATTTTTTGTTTTGGAACTACTGCACCACATGCTTTATCATGTCCGCCTCCAGAACCACCCAGACTAGTAGCTAAAAGATTAACGATTCTACCTAAGTGAACTTTACAGTTTTTAGAGCCACGTACAGAGACAGCATAAATTCCATGATCAATTCTTTCTTTGTATGCAACACCAACATCTTTTCCAGATAAACCCATTACAAAATTAACAGCACCACTTGCACCAGAATCTAAAATTTCCATATGTCCAAGATTACTCATTGTTTTCATACCTACTTTCACTTTAGCAATAATCTGAGATAATTTTTCTACTTGAATCTGTGC
Source organism: Nitrosopumilus sp. BACL13 MAG-121220-bin23 (assembly GCA_001437625.1). GTDB lineage: Archaea > Thermoproteota > Nitrososphaeria > Nitrososphaerales > Nitrosopumilaceae > Nitrosopumilus. The sequence continues at coordinate 58,472 of LIAL01000001.1, read as the reverse complement.
AAATTCAAAAGTATTTGGAATATCATGAGGGAATTTAGAATCAGCTAATTCTTCAACCAAGTATTGTAAGTAATCAGGTTCTCTCTGATGTCCGACAATATTGTATGTCATGACAGTTGCACTAATCAAAGCAAATTGTCTGTCGTAAATTTGAAGTAATTTTGAACCTAGAGGTCTATCTTCCATATAATCAGTAATAGCAGCACATGTTGCTACAAAAGAAGCATGATCATTTAATTTTGATTTATAGGCATTGTAAACTTGGACAGTGGTACATTCATTGATATCATGAATAACTTTTACTTTGAGTTTTTCTAAAGAAGTTACAACAGTTGGATCAATGTCATGATGATCAATGTAAGTTACAGAAACTTTATTTTTTCTAAGTCGACTCATAATATCAATAAATTCGTCTTGTGTTTTTTTACTTAAACCTAAATCACAAATGAATAAAGATTTTAATTTTTCATCAGATACTACTTGGTTTAATGCTTCCATTTGACCAGGGTAATCTACCAAAATAGAATCACCACCAAAAGCTTGTCGAACTAATGCAGCTGAACTAATTCCATCACAATCTTCTTTATGAGAAATACAAATAACTTTAGTTCGTTGTGATGTAGTTACTTTCTTAGTTGCTGGTTTTTTAATTGCTACTTTCTTAGTTGCTGGTTTTTTAATTGCTACTTTCTTAGTTGCTGGTTTTTTAGTTAAAGTCTTAGTTTTAGATAACACCAATACATTATCAAAAAGTACAAACCCTCATTTAAATGAAGAATATTAAATTAAAATTTTTGAAAAGATTTTTTTATATTTACCTGAATTAATGAATCAGAATTTACATAAATATGGTAAAAAGATTCTCCATCCAATTGGGTCTGATAGTCAATTTCTTGAATTTTTTCTAATTCTTCAGGAGAAGCATTTAAGATCAATTCATCTAATTGTTGTAAATTATTACGATCTTCAGCATTCATTAATTTTTAATTAGAAATTTAGATTTATGAACAAAAGTTGCCATATTAGACTAATTAGTAAATTTAGTAGACATAATTTTAGAGAAAATATAATAGAAGAATTTTGTTAGGCTCATTATGGAAACCAAAAATATTGGACTTAGAGGAATTGAAGTAGCAGATACTAAAATATCCAATATTGATGGTGAGAAAGGAAAATTAATTTATCGAGGATTTAACATATTAGATCTTACAGAAAATTCAACTTTTGAAGAAACAGCATATCTACTACTTTATGACAAGTTACCCACTAAGAACGAATTAAATGAATTTAATACAAAATTAATCGAAGCCAGAGAAATACCAAAACAAATGCAAAAAAATATGGCAAATTGGAGAAAGGATGCAGATCCTATGGATATGCTTCAAGCATTTGTATCAGCACTTGCAGGATATTATGATGAAGAGTTCTTCAGTAAAGAGGCAAGTTACGATAAAGCAATAAATCTCATTGCAAAAGTTCCAACGATAATTGCAAGTTGGCAAAGAATTAGAAACGGGTTAGAAGTTGTTGACTCAGATCCATCATTAAGTCACGCTGCAAATTTTCTATACATGATGTCAGGGGAAAAACCAGATATCGAAGTTGAAAAAATATTTGATGTCTGTTTAATATTACATGCAGATCATACATTCAACGCATCAACATTTACAGCAAGACAAGTTGCATCAACAAGAGCACATATGTATTCAGCATCAAGTGCAGCAATCGGTGCACTCAGTGGAGAATTACATGGAGGTGCAAATACAGAAGTAATGAAAATGTTATTAGAAATTTCTAAAATTGATAATGTACAATCATGGATAAAAGAAAAATTAATGCGAGGAGAAAAAATTATGGGAATGGGACATGCAGTATACAAAACATATGATCCTAGAGCCCAAGTTTTAAAAGAATTATCAAGAAAATTAGCTACTAAAAATAAAGAACCATGGTTTGATAAAACTCAAGAAATTGAAACTGCAACAATATCTGAAATGAAATTACAAAAGAACAAGGACATTTATCCAAATGTGGATTTGTATAGTGCATCAATTTACTACATGTTAAAAATTCCAATGGACCTTAACACTCCAATTTTTGCAATTTCAAGAGTTGTAGGATGGGCAGCACATATCATTGAAGAAAAATTTGCAGAAGCTGCACCAAAAACAGCACTGTATAGACCAAAAGCAGTGTATGTAGGAAAAGATTGTGGGCCAGAAGGATGTGAATACAAAGAGTTAGATTTAAGAGAATGATTATTAATTTCGGGTACTAAGCCATTCTTTTGCCTTAGAATTAACATCATGTTTGTATAAAACTTCAAAAACCATATCATAAAATGTGATACCTTTTTGTTGAGCCTGATTATCTAGCCACTTTATTCCATCTGACAATTCTGGATCATGTTCAGAAAATTCAACTAATTCATCAACCATTTTTGAAAAGAAAGCCTGTGATTCTATCATATGTATAGATTTTAAACGATGATCATAAATGGAGTATTCAAAAGATATAGACTAAAGAGAATTTTTTGGTTGACAAATGGAACATATTCTATACTTAGATGGTAATTTTAGCAACATTTCATGGATAATTCAAACAAATGAAACAATAGTGTCTCAAAGTAGAAAACATACGGAAAATCATAAAAATAGAATTACAAAAATACAATCAAAATATGTCGCATTACATGTAGCATTATTTTGGGGAATTGGAACATTTATCATAAAAAATGAAGACACAGTAAAAATAGAATTAGATGAAAAAATAATGTATGAACAATTAAAATTAGAAACAGTGACTAAAGATGAATTCATTACAAATAAAATAAAATTTATTCAAAGTTTAATAAAACAAAGGAAATTAAAAGTAGAATTTAAAAAAATAGAATTTAAAAATAATATTGCAAAAAAATTGTTAAAATAATATGGGTTAAGACCAAAAAATATTGTTAATTGAAAGTATTTTCAAGTAGTATTACAAATTAAATCGTCTGATAAAAAATTAAAACAAATGATTGCTCAACGGCACTAATAAGGCGTATTCTTAATTTAGATCGATCACATAAAAATTATAAAGAATGTTTTGAATTCATGTAAATATTTCAAAAAAATCTAAAAACAGTTTCAAAAGTCAATTATTATAGTGAATTTGTTGGTATTAGTGAAAAACAAACAATTAGATTTATTTACTATTAATCTAGAAATTGATCAATTATGGCAAGTATAGACAAAATAGCAATTGTAGTTACTTTAGCAGTCGTATTAGTTGCAGTTGGAGTTGTAGCAATGGCAAATTCAGCCGATAATGCACCTACACAGCAAATGAATACCGACGTAGTAGATGCAAGAGCCGAAGCAGCAGCACAAGCTAGAGCAGATGCAGCAGCACAAGCTAGAGCAGATGCAGCAGCACAAGCTAGAGCAGATGCAGCAGCACAAGCTAGAGCAGATGCAGACGCAAGAGTAACAGATGCTAAAGCAGCAGCAGATGCTAAAGCAGCAGCAGATGCTAAAGCAGCAGCAGTACAAGCTAAAGCAGATGCAGTACAAGCTAAAGCAACAGTAGCAGTTAACGCAGGTCCACAAACACACATCGTGGAAACTGCAATGGGAAGTGGAGCACCAGGATGTGAAACATCTAATGCATGTTACCTACCAGCAGATATCACCATCAGTACTGGAGATACAGTACAATGGGATAACGTAGACAACGCAGCTCATACAGTAACAGGTGGAAGTCCATCAGACGGTCCATCTGGAGTATTTGACAGCAGTCTACTAATGGTAGGACTGGATTATTCATTCACATTCAATGATGCAGGTAATTACGATTACTTCTGTATGGTTCATCCTTGGATGACCGGTAGTGTTACAGTCAACTAACCAAAAAAATCTTTTTTCTATTTTATTTGATTTTTACGTATAGTTCGATTGTATGCAACACCAAACCTATGAGTTTCATCTCGAGCATATTGTAAAATTTTTAATGATTCTTTATGTTTAGGAATAACAATAGGGTCTTTAGTTTTTGGAAGATAAACTTCTTCATTTTCTTTTGCTAAAGATATGCAAGGTAATTTTATTCCAAGAGATTCCAAAGATTTCAAAGCTGCACTTAACTGTCCTTTGCCACCATCAATTAAAATCAGATCAGGCAATGTAGAATTTTCTTCTAATAATCTATAATATCTTCTTTTGACAATTTCTCCAATCATTGCAAAGTCATCCCTTCCAGTGATTGTTTTAATTTTGAATTTTCGATATCCAGATTTATTTGGAATTCCACCTATAAAACTAGACATAGAACCAACAGCAAATTCAGCACCGTGATTGGAAATATCAAAACATTCAATGATGTTAGGAAGTGAGGGTAAATTTAGAATTTCTTGTAATTCAACTAATCCAGGGTTAGCGCCTTTTGAATGAATTAATTGAATATTTTTTAAAATTAAATTCATAATATCATTTTTCTTACCTCTAGTGGGAGTCATAATTTTTACAGCAAATCCAGATTGTTCAGACAATAAGGATTCTAGTAATTCTTGATTTTCAAGAAGTTCACTGAGAATAATGAATTTTGGAATTTTATGTGTAGAATAATATTGATAAAGAAAATTTGAAAATGAATTATCACCAACTAAATCAAAAAAGAATTTATCACTATCACGGATTACCCCATTAATCATTCTAAAATTCATTATTGTTGCAGTTTGTTCTTTAATTCCAATACCAAAATATTCTTCATCAGAATTTTTGACATATTCCATTTTTTGTTTAGTTTGAAGACTTCCAAGCCTGATTAGAGTATCACGAATATCTTTTGCACGCTCAAATTGTTGAGATTCAGCAGCATGATACATTTCATCTTCTAATTTTTTTGTAAAAATTTTGGTATCATTTTTACCCTTAAGAACAGCCTCCAATTTGTTTACATGTTCAGGATATTTTTCTTCTGCACTCTTAAATTCACAAGGACCTTCACAGTTACCCAAATGATATTCAAGGCATACTTTTTTTGGAAGGGTTTTACAAATTCTTATCTGAAATGCTTTTCGTAAAGTTCCAATTGTAAGTAATTTTGAACTTCCCTGAGTGAAAGGACCATAGAATTTTCCGTTACCTAAAAATTTGCCATCTCTTGTTCGTCTAGCAACTAATAATCTAGGATATTTTTCATCAGATAATCGTAAGTAAGTATACCGTTGTTGATCTTTTAGTTCAATATTAAATCGTGGCCTGTATTTTTTAATCATGTTAGATTCTAAAAGAAAAGCTTCACTTTCATTATCAGTTAAAACAAATTCAATATCAAAAATATTTTCAACTAGTTTTTGAGTTTTATAATTTTGATTTTTATTAAAATAAGAACGAACACGATTTTTCAAATTTTTTGCTTTACCAATATAGATAATTTTTTTATTAGAATCTTTCATTAAGTAAATACCAGGATTTGTAGGAATAATTATTTTAGAAATGTCAAACGTCATTTTTCAATAATTTTTTTAAATATTTTCCAGTATAGCTACCAGGTGATTTTGAAACGTCAGAAGGAGTACCAATAGTTACAATACTACCTCCTTCATCACCACCTTCAGGTCCTAAATCTATTATCCAATCTGAATTTTTGATGATATCCATATTATGTTCAATTACAACAACAGTATTTCCAAGATTTACTAATCGATTTAGTACATCCAATAATTTTTGAACGTCCGCAAAATGTAGTCCAGTTGTAGGTTCATCAAGGATATACAGAGTTTTTCCAGTACCACGTTTAGATAATTCAGAAGCAAGTTTTACGCGTTGAGCCTCACCACCAGACAATGTAGTGGAGGATTGTCCAAGTTTGATATACCCTAAACCAACATCGTTAACAGTTTGTAGTTTTCGTTGAATTGAAGGAACATTTTCAAAGAAAGTTAATGCTTCATAAACAGTCATTTGTAAAACATCAGAAACATTTTTTCCCTTGTACAGCACAGATAATGTTTCAGAATTGTATCTTTTTCCTTTACATTCATCACATTTTACATACACATCAGATAGAAATTGCATTTCAATTTTTTTGACACCATCGCCCTCACATGCAAAGCATCTTCCATCAGCAACATTAAATGAAAATTGTCCTGGTTTGTATCCACGTTCTTTGGATAAAGCAGTGTTAGAATATAATTCTCTAATAGGAGTAAAGGCACCAATGTAGGTTGCAGGGTTTGAACGAGGAGTTCTACCAATAGGAGATTGATCAATAGCAATTACTTTATCCACATTATCTAAACCAGAAATTTCTTTATGATCACCAGATCTAATATGAGTTTTAGAAAAATGATTCTCTAGACTTTTGAGTAAAATATCATTGATTAAAGTAGATTTTCCAGAACCAGACACACCAGTTACAGATACAAAAAGTCCTAAAGGAATTTCAACATCAATATTTTTTAAATTATTTTCAGTTGCACCTTTAATAATTAATGAGCCATCAGGTTTACGGATTTTATTTTTTAAAATAATTAAAGAATTATCTTTAAGATAAGTTCCAGTTACAGATTTAGTTGTCTGTAAGATTTTTTTGATGGTTCCTTCAAAAACGATATTCCCACCATGGACTCCAGCTCCAGGACCTAAATCAATTATCCAATCTGAATTTCGTATAACTTCCTCGTCATGCTCCACAACAATGACAGTATTACCAAGATTTCGTAGCTTGTTTAGCGTTTTAATTAGTCGTGCATTATCGCGTTGATGTAATCCAATTGTAGGTTCATCAAGTACATACAAAACACCAGTAAGATTAGAACCGATTTGAGTGGCCAATCTAATTCTTTGAGATTCACCACCAGACAATGTAGAACTAAGACGATTTAATGTAAGATAGTTTAGTCCAACATTAATTAAAAACTCCAATCGTTCCTTAATTTCTTTAAGAATATCTCTTGCAATATGTTGTTCAGTTTCAGTTAATTTTAAATTAGAAAAAAAATCAAAACAATGAGTAATAGATAAATCACATACATCCATTATGCCTAAATCATTAATTGTAACTGCAAGAGATTCAGGTTTCAGTTTTTTACCATCACATGTGGTACAATGAGTATCACGCATAAACTGTTTAAGCCATTCACGTTTAGATTCAGAATCAGTCTCTACAAAAACACGTTGAAGATTAACAAGTACACCTTCAAATGCATTAGTGTATTTCCATGAAGAATCTCCAGATTTAGAACTGTATTGAAAATCAATTAAATCAGAAGTGCCATGTAAAATAATTTCAAGATGTGTTGGTTTTATTTTTTCAATAGGAGTCATTAAATCAAATCCAAATTTTTCACCAACAGTTCTCAATGCTTGCCGTCTAAATGCAGAAAATCTTCCAGTCCAAGGAACAATAGCCCCATCTAAAATAGACTTAGATTTATCAGGAATTACTAGAGCAGAATCAAACTCCATTTTAACTCCCAATCCATTACATGTTTTACATAATCCAAAAGGAGAATTGAATGAAAAATTTCTAGGTTCTAATTCACCAATTGTTAATCCACAATGAGGACATGCATTATTTTGTGAGAAGATTTTTTCAGATTTATCTGATGAAATCATCACATCTCCTTTTGATGCTTTGATTGCAGCTTGAATAGCCTCAAAAATTCTAGATCTTTCAGATTTATTTGTAGATATTCTATCTACAACAATTTCAATATTATGCCACTTCTGTCTATCTAACGGAGGAATACCATCATCTAGGCTCAAAATTTCACCATTTAGGCGTATTCTAGAATATCCATCTTTTTTGATTTGTTCAAAGAGTTTTTCATAAGTACCCTTTTTTCTTTGAATAAGAGGAGATAAAATCAATATTTTTTGTCCCAAAAAATCTTTGAGTACAGAATCACATATTCGTTCAACAGATTGTGTAGATATTTTTCTTTTACAATTTGTACAATGAGGGATTCCAATTCGAGCATAAAGTAATCGCATGTAATCATAAATTTCAGTGGTAGTGCCAACAGTAGAACGGGGATTTTTACTAGTAGTTTTTTGTTGAATTGCAATTGCAGGGGACAATCCATCAATAGAATCAACATCAGGTTTATCCATCATCTCCAAAAATTGACGAGCATATGAAGAAAGAGATTCAACATATCTGCGTTGGCCTTCAGCATAAATGGTATCAAATGCTAAAGTAGATTTTCCAGAACCAGATAAACCACTAATTACAACTAATTTATTTTTTGGAATATCAACATCAATGTTTTTTAAATTATGATGGCGGGCCCCTCGAATTTTTAATTTATTATCTATCATTTTTATATTCAATCTCCTTTTCTAATCTTTTAATTCTATCTCTACAAGAAATTGCTTGTTCAAAATCTAATTCTTCAGAATATTTTTTCATTTGAACATCTAAATCAATTACATCATTTCTAAGATCATGTATTGACTTTAATTTTGATTCATCCAATATAATTTCTTGTTCAGGTACAGATTTCATAATTGTTTTAGGAGTTATTCCATGTTCTTGATTGTATAAAATTTGTTTTTCCCTACGACGTGTAGTTTCATCAATAGTATGTTTCATAGATTTTGTATTTGTATCAGCATACATTATTACAGTACCAGATACATTTCTTGCAGCTCTACCACAAGTTTGAATTAAACTAGTAAAATTTCTCAAAAAACCTTCCTTGTCGGCATCTAAAATTGCCACAAGTGAAACTTCTGGAATATCTAAACCCTCACGTAAAAGATTAATTCCAACTAAAACATCAAATTCACCTAGGCGTAATTGACGAAGAATTTCAGTACGTTGTAGTCCATCAATTTCAGAATGCATGTATCTAACTCGAACATCTTTTTTTGAGAGATATTCAGCTAAATCTTCAGCCATTCTTTTAGTTAATGTAGTAACTAAAACCCGTTCAGAATTCTTACATCTTTTATTTATTTCAGAAATTAAATTATCCATTTGGTCTTTAGTAGGTCTAATTTCAATTTGTGGATCAAGTAAACCTGTAGGACGAACTAATTGTTCAACAATTTTTGCAGATATTTTCTTTTCATAATCAGAAGGAGTAGCTGAAACAAAAATAGTATTTTGAATATATTCTTCAAATTCTTCAAATTTTAAAGGTCGATTATCATATGCACTAGGTAATCTAAATCCATATGTTACAAGTTTATCTTTTCTGGAATAATCACCTTTGTACATTGCATGTAATTGTGGTAATGTAACATGAGATTCATCAATCACCAAAAGATAATCATCACCAAAAAAATCCATCAAGCAGTATGCTTTATCCCCTTCATTGCGCCCATCAAAATGTCGTGAATAATTTTCAATACCAGAACAATAACCCAATTCCTCTATCATTTCTAAATCATAATTAGTTCTCATTTCAAGACGCTGTTTTTCAAGTTCATTTAATGTTGGCAAATGATGTTTTAATTCATCCCTAATTGATGCCACAGCTCTTTTACTAGCATCCTTAGCAATTAGATAATGTTTTGCAGGAAAAATTGTCATTTGAGTTATTTTCTTTTTTTCTTTTAAGGACACATGATCAAGTAATGTTATTTTTTCAATCTCATCACCAAACATAGAAATTCTAACAATGTCGTCAGAATATGCAGGAGTGATATCAATAGTATCTCCTTTTACTCTAAAATTTCCAGGGGCAACTTCAACATCATTTCGCTCATATCGGGCATCAACTAATTTTCGAATTAAATCAGTTCGTTTAATTTCATCACCAGTACTAACTAGAATTGAAGAATCTTTCCATTCTTGAGGATTACCAAGGGAATAGATGCAAGATACAGTTGAAACAATGATTGTAGGTTCTCCAGATAACAACATTGCAGTTGCTTCTAACCGTAATTTTTCAATTTTTTCATTAATCTGAGTATCTTTTTCAATATAGGTATCAGTTTGGGGTAGATAACTTTCAGGTTGATAATAATCATAATAAGAAACAAAATAGCCAACATTATTTTTTGGAAAAAATTGTTTTAATTCTGTATAAAGTTGTGCTGCAAGAGTTTTGTTATGAGAGATTACTAGTGTATTTTTACCAGTTCTAGCAATTACATTTGCAACTGAAAAAGTCTTGCCACTTCCAGTAACACCAAGTAAAGTTTGTATGGATTTTTTTTTAACTCCTTCAACTAAAGCGTCAATAGCTTGAGGTTGATCACCTGTAGGAGAATAATCAGAAACTAATTCAAATTTAGAGATTTGTTGCAATAGTTAGAATTACTAAAAACTGAATTTAAAGCAATGTGATACTATGATAAAATTACCATATAGGTTCATCAACCATTCTCAATTCACAATCAATTTCTTCAAAACCCATAATCTTGAGAGTGTTTTTAGCAGTAGGTGAATTTTTTTTAAGAATTTTTTGAGCTAAATTCATCCTATCTTTTGAATTCATGTGTTGACCAATTTTATATTTTCCATCAAGTGTTTGCGGAGTTATTTTGATCACACTGACTGCATTCAAAACGCGCATATTGGATTGAAGTGGATCATAATATCCTTCAGGTTGATATTTTTCCATCAAACCGTTTAGAGCTAAAGTTTTTTCATCTCTATCAGAAACTAAAGAGGCAATTCCTTTGATTACAACACTGATGTACAGAGTATCAGCTAAAGAAGCATTATGAGGATCTTCAAAATAAGATGGCAAAAATTCTAACTCCCTATCAGCCTCAAAACCAACTTTATTATTTTTAGAAATGTTATCTAACTTTTCACCTTTTACATGAGAGTGTATGTATACAGCATCATTAAGAAATATAAAATTCATGGGGATGATTTGAGGAAATCCATTTACATCGATACTTGAAATTCTTCCAACATGTTCTTGGTTAAGAAATTCTTTTATTTTTTCATATGATTTAATTTTAAGAGTGTCAACAAGTTGCATAGAGTAATTCTAACAAATAATATTATAAATTAAGATCAAAATATCAAGAATAAAAATACCTAAAATACAGGGAAGATTAAAAATAATCATGGATGATCCATATCTAAATGAATTAAGAGGAGAGTTTAACGGATATTCATATCAATTAAAAAAATTAAACAAAGCACTTGTAAAAACAAATTCTACAGAGGAGCAATTAGAGATAATAGAACAAATTGATGCATTAGCAGATAAAATGGAAAAAAATCAAAAGCAGTCGGTTAAAGTAACACATTCTAGACTAAAACAAAGAAAGAAAAAATCAAAAATATAAAATTAATCAGCAGTTAATTCTTTTGCTAATTCTCGTATTTGGAGTATTTTACAGCCTAATTCAGTACATCCGTCTTTTGATTTATGACTCATAGTAAGTAATCACAAAAATTGTCAAAAAGATAAAACATTCTAAAAATTGACTTTATTGATTCAAACTTTTCATTAATGTAAATTGCTAAATTTAGGATTAAACTAATAAAAATAATGACCCCAAATGAAGAAACAGAAGAAGCTACAAATAAAATTATAGAGATATTAAACTATTGGGGATCAGATTCAAAATTTATTTGGTTTAAAGAATTACAGAGAATAACAGATATTGAAAAAGGCTTACTACGAAATATCCTCAATGAATTAAAAAAGACAAAAGAAGTTAAAGAAATGCATGGAACTAACAATAGAATATTTTTCAGCCTTAGAAGATACTATATCAAATGCAGAGATGTTGAATTTAGATTTAAGGGAAAAGTGATTATGTTAAAAGACGGAAGTAAAACAAAAATTGTTCAAGGTTCGACAAGTGGAACAGAGAGAACTCGAAAAAGATTACTCAAACAACAAACAAAAAGAAAAGTAAAGCAGTTATCAAAAAGAAAAGTAAAGCAGTTACCAAAAAACAAGCATCAGCACAATTCACGAAATCGCTAAATATCTTGAAATTGCCTTTGAACTAATTTAGATTCAGCAAATTTAATTTTTTCAGACTCAGCTACATCTTCAGTCATATCAAACAAATTATGAAGTTTCATGTCAGGAATTAATTCATCATTTTTTTCATCGTTTAAAGCAAATTCAATGTCAACTAATATTTCTAAACTATCATCCAAAATATCAAGGCATTTCTTGACAGAGTCAGGTACATCATCATTCATAATAACATTCAAGAAATTAACACAGTAAATAAGGTTCTAATAATTTAGGATTAAGCGAATTTTTGTTTATGTTTTTCACGCAATACAGGCATAACATGACTTGCAAACTTGTCAATAGAGCCAAAGTAATTCTTACCCCAAAATCTAATTACAAAGTGATTCACACCAGCTTCCATAAATCTCTCAAAAGTAGGAATGATATCTTCAGGAGTACCAACGGCAGTAGATGATCTTGCTACTTTATCTGGAATTTTAGTTGCAGCATCTCTCATTTTAACAATCCAACTTTGATCAGACATGGAGTATTCTGTAAAGTATTTTACGAAATCAAATCCTTCAATTTCTTTTAATCCATGCACCCTCAAAATTTCAGGTTTAAACAAACTAACTTTAACAGCTTCTTTCATTTTTGCCCAAGAAGCTTCTGCATCTTCTGAAAAGTAAACATCGATATCCAATGCCATTTCAAAATTATCCTTATCTTCTTGACTTCGTCCATATTTATCCATAGAAACTTCAATTTGTTTTCTATGATCTTCAAATAATTCAGGTGTATAACCAATCGGTAACCAACCTTCTCCAAGTTTTCCGGTTAAATCTAATGTTCGTTTTCCACCAGAAGCCATGTAGGTAGGTGGATATGGTTTTCTAATTGATGCAGCTTGTAAACATGCTTGTTTTAATTGATAATATTGACCGTCATAATCCACAGTGTTATCAGGATTAGAATTATATAATTTTTTAATAACTTCAATTTGTTCAGCCCATTTGGAAACTGGTTTTTCAAATGGAATACAGAATTCCTTAAGATTTTGTGCTTCTCCCGCACCAATACCAAGAATAGCTCTGCCTTTAGAAATTCTATCAAGAGTAATTGCAGCTAGTGCAATATTTGATGGGTGTCTTCTAATTGCATCAGTAACACAAGTTCCTAATTCAACATGGTTTGTAACTGCAGCAATTGCAGATAACATAACCCAAGGATCTAAAACAGTTGCATTTTTCCATTGTGGTACATTTGTGTGATCCATATAGAAAATAGAATCATATCCAGTTCGATCAGCAAGCTGGCATGCAGTAATTATCTGATCTTCAGTGTATCCAGCTCTAGCAACATTTAGTCCATTTTGAATACCAAACTTTAATTTTTTACTTGCCAATTGATTTTATTCTAAATCATTACAATAAAAAGTTTAGTTAATCTGCCCATTTCGCAGTTTAGATATAAAAAAAGAGAAAAATAAATTTTCTATAAATTACCTGCTTTGATATTTTCAAGACATTTTACGACATCATCTTTAGATATTGGGATTGGATTTGGATCCAAGTGGCCTCTATCGGTCATTACGGTGTCAGCAGCATCTGAAATATCAGCTTTGAGTTCTAATTTATCAAATCCAAGTTTATTCATTGCCTCTTTGAATCTATCATAGAAGATTGAATTGTTATGCTTGTGTGCAACTGTAGTACAAGAAGATAAAGAATATCCATGAGGTACCCCCTCATTTGAAAACACATAGGACAATGCATGTCCTAATGTTGTAGAGCAATTTCCAAATCCCATTCCAGATAACATTGAACCGTATGGATAGTTTTCTGGTTTATCATTCATAATTGCATCATAGAGAATATCAAATGCTTGTTTACATAATGTTCTAGTCAAGTCATTACCAAGTTTGCTATCATAGCCTTCAGTAGCTTGAGCACATGCATCACAGACAGAACTGTTGATAACTTGTTGTGGAGTTCCATCCAAAAAGTATGAATCAACTACAGCCATATCAGCTAAAAATCTATCTTCACGTAACAATTTCTTTTTTCCATCAAATTTTAGAACACAATAGGTTGTCATTTCAGCTCCAGTTCCAAACGTAGTTGGAATTAGAATTTTTCCTTTTTTCATTTCAGGTGCAGCGTATTTTACCACATCCATTGAACTTCCACCACCCAAGCCGATTAGAACTGAAGGGTTTTTGTCTTTGAATTGAGAAATGACCTTATTGACATCATCAATTGATGGTTCAGGTTTTACTTGGTCATATAACATATAATCCTGAATTCCCATTTTTGCTAACCATTTGTCAGACAATTCTGGTGGAACGGTTGTAACAACTAGGGCATTTTTTGGATATTCTGTTTCACCAAGTGCGTTTTCTCCAAAATTAATAACTTTTGGAATGCGTACTGTATGCATAAAATAAACATCATTGGTTTGTTTATTATATCTTACAGTGATGAAAATCATATGATAATTCAGAATTTTGAGGAATTAGCAATTACAGAAAAGAAGAAAGATTGTTTAGAAATTTTAGAATCAGGTCTTCAGGCAGCTAATCCAGAAAACATCATACAAAATTACGTTACAACAAATGAAATTAAAATAGATGGGAGAATATTGAATATCGAAAAATATTCTGAGATCTATACAGTAGCATTTGGAAAGGCAGCAGATTCCATGACTAGGGCAATTAATTCAATAATTCCAATAAAAAGTGGAATAATTGTTATTCCAAAAAATGCAAAGGCAAAAATCAAATCTAAAAAATTTCAAATTTTTAACTCAGGACATCCAAAACCAGATAAAACAAGTGTGAAAGCTGCAAAAGAAGTTATAAAATTTGTAGAAAATAGAAAAAGTAGAGAATTAATTATTTTTCTAGTTTCAGGTGGCGGATCAGCATTACTTGCAATGCCAGATGAAATTACACTTAGCGATAAAGTTCACACTACAGATATGCTGTTAAAGTCAGGAGCAACAATTCAAGAATTTAATTGTGTTAGAAAACATCTATCAAAAATCAAAGGAGGTAAGCTTGTAGAAAATATGAAATGTGATGGAATAGGATTAGTAATGTCAGATGTTGAGAATGATGATCTATCATCAATTGCATCAGGTACAACATACATGGATGATACAACATATCAAGATGCAATGAACATAATAGAAAAATATAGATTAAAAACTAGAATTCCAATTGAAGTTTTACAGATTTTGGGTAACGGATTACACAATCAAAAAACAGAAACACCGAAAAGGGCAAAAATTGAAAATTATGTTATTGCAAATAATAATAATTGTCTAGAAGCAATGGAAGAAACAGCAAAAACAAAAGGGTACAAAGTTATTAAAATGCAAATTTTTGGAGACATAAAAGATACAGTTAAAAAAATTCTAGAAAATATTCCAGAAGGGCAAAATACGTGTTTAATTTTAGGAGGAGAACCAACAGTTAGAGTGGTAGGGAAAGGAAAAGGGGGAAGAAATCAGGAATTAGTATTAAGAATTTTAAAAAATACTCAAAAATTAAATAAAATAACGATTGCGTCAATGGGTACAGATGGAATTGACGGAAATTCTAATTTTGCAGGGGCAATTATAGAAAATATTAAAGTGGATCTAACAGTCATGAAAGAATTTTTAAAAAATAATGATTCAGCAAGATTCTTTCAAAAACAAAAAGCAAACATCAAAACAGATTTCACACACATGAATCTAATGGACATAGGCATAATTTTAAAATAAAATTATTAACGATGACAATCACAATTGCAGCTACTAGGAATACATCTGTGAGTAATGCAATCTTTACAACCCTTACTTCTACCACTTTTTACTCGTAATCGCTCTTTATCCAATCAAATCAATTCCAGAATTAAAATTATTAACGTCGTTCATAATATTCTATTGAATGAGTAAATTGTCGGTTATAATCAACTTCAGACCAAAATTTTTCCTCGTCAATTTCCTTACCTTCTGAAATCCAAACATTTAGAATTTTTTGCATGAACATTTGAGTGGTATCATCAATTTGAGGTCGAATCCCTGTATCTAGTTCTATTCCATCACGTTCATCTTTGAATTTTGTAAGTAATTCTTTAAGATTTTTTCCGTTGATATTAGCAGCCTTACTTCTTTTTGCATTTTTTAAATCATTACAAAAATTAGATAAAAATCCCATGAACTAGATTAGAATGTTTTTTTTAAAAACATTATCATAATTTTAATTATTTTTAAAATAAGATGAAAAAACAAACATTTGACAAGTAAAAATACAAAGAATTTCAAATATCAGAATCACGTATAGAATGCATGCGAATATTAGAACAAGAATTATGTGTAGAAAGAAATTGTGGTTGCAGCGATCATAAAATAAAAAACATTAGAAGAGGCAACATGAGGGATTAATTGCTTGAAAAACAATTTAATCATAATTTACTGTACAACGGAATAGTTCATTTCTACATTGACAAAAAATCATATTCAAAAGAGAAAGCAAATTTTATCGCTCAAGTAATAGTAAAAAAAGAAGCACAGAAAAGAATTTGTAAAAATAAAACATGTATGCATTTCACTCATAATCACATTAGAAATGCTGAGACATGCCTAGTAGTAGATTGTAAATGTAATCAATTTACTAAATAAATCATATACATATCAAAATTTTTATCATAATTAAATTACAGAATTTTGGATATGGGATTTAAGAATAAAACAGAAGGGAAAAAAGAAGGAAGGAAGCAAAAAGGGCAAAAGGTTGCAGAGCAAAATCAACGAATTAAAAAATACAAAAAAGAACAACAAGTAAAGAAAAAGGGTAAAAAACCAACAAAATATTAGAATAAAACCAACTAGTTTGGAATAATACTAGAGAGAATTACAATAAAAATGACTATTAATTATAAAAATTACATAATAATTTTAAATAGTTGTATATCTTAACAAATAATACAGTGTTAGTTACAAAATCTAACAAATAACCTGCGTAGCCCCGTAGAACGAAAAAGGCAACCAAGCGTTTGACGCTTGACCACAAGAGGAAATCTCTTAATGTTCTGCAGTTTAGAGGGCTTCGCCATTTAATTTCTTCATCAGATAATTTTCCATATGGACATATTGAAATCAGTAAGAACCTAAAGAATTTTTTATCAAAGGTTGAGCACTAATACCCATTTTATTCAAATGTGTAGCAAATTCTTCAACAAAACCATGTATAGTGTAAACTTGCTCTGCACCAGATTGTACCACCATATCTACAAGTTCATTAAAATCACAATGATCACTCATAGTTACAGAATAATCAGCACGTCTTCCAAAAGAGAATTTCCTAGATTGTGCCCATCCGCTAAAACCAATAGTTACTGCACCATATTTTGATTTCATTTCTTGAAGAAATTTATTTTTAGCAGACAGTACAGGGGTAACCATAACCCATGGTTTTTTATCCAATAAACCATTTTTTTGAGCCTCTGAATGACCAAGACAATTTTTTAAAGACACACCAAATTTTTGGTGTAAAAGATTCATCTCTTTAATTGAATCATGAAGGTACAGAGGATCCCAATGACCAAACATTTGAGTTAAAGTTTGAGCCTTTCCAAGTTGATAACCCATTAAAATTACAGGAATTCCCTTTGAATAAAGATCAGAGATTAATTGATTTACATAATTTTCAATCTCATGCATTTTAGGAAATTTGAATTCAGGTAAACCAAAAGTACATTCAGTGATGAGGGTTTTGCATGAAGGAATTTTTGCAGCTTTTAAAAAGCCTCTATCACGGGTACAGATATCACCAGTGTAGAAAATATCATCAAACAATAATCCTTTAGAACCTAAAACATGCCCACTATCAATTAGTGAAAAACCATCAATAGATTCAATGTGGTTTTCCATTGTGAATCCACGAAGATTAGATATTTCACTAGTTTCAATTGAAGATAAAATAGTACCACCATTTTTTGAAGGTAGATGATCAGAATGAGCATGAGAAACAAAATTAATTGTAGTCAAATCAGTTTTTTTAGGATCTAGATAAACATGCTTTTCGTTGACATCACATAGGATTCCATTTTTAGTCATCCTAACTTTACTGGGCAATAAAAATAAAAAATAATGGATTTGATATAAATTGCAGGTTTGATTTAGTATTGACAAGTTGCTAAATCTTGGAATATTAATCTCAGGACGTGGAAGTAATATGGAGTCCATACTAAAATCGATTAAAAAGAAAAAAATTCCAATAAATCCAGCAGTTGTTATTTCAAACAAATCAGATGCCAAAGGTTTGATGATAGCAAAAAAATTAGGAGTAAACATCGAAATAATTGAAAGTAAAAACTTCAAAGGTAATAGAACAGAATATGATAAAAAAATTATAAGCATACTTGTAAAATATGGAGTTACCCCAAAAAATGGACTTGTATGTCTTGCAGGATTTATGAGAATCATCAGTCCCGAATTTGTAAAAAAATATAAAAATAGAATAATAAACATGCACCCAGCATTGCTACCAGCATTTCCAGGATTAGACTCACAAAAACAAGCATTAGATTATGGAGCAAAATATTCAGGATGTACAGTACATTTTGTAGATTCAGGTATGGATACAGGTCCAGTCATAATTCAGGCAGTTGTAGAAATAAAAGAAAATGATACAGAAAAATCACTATCTAAGAAAATTTTAAAAGAAGAACACAGGATATATCCAGAAGCAGTTAACCTCTTTGCTAGGAAAAAAATTAAAGTTTCAGGAAGAAAAACCCATATTTCTTAAGAATCAGAACCACCAAAAAAATACAAAACTTTGAGATCATTTGTATTACTATGGAAAAAATGAGGTGCACCTTTTGCAACAAAAAATAACTTGTCTTTTGAAACTTTGTAATTTTTATTTTTAATTTTAAGGTATCCATTTCCAGAAAGTATGAAATACACTTCATCATTTTCATGAGGCTCTTGTGTATCGCCCTCCCCAGGTTTCAATATCAAAATACCTGCAGCAAGACTATCTTTATTGATGAAAGTATGAAAATAGGAATTGCTTGTTTTGATTTTTTCTAAATTATCTTTTAAATTGAATTCAAGTTTCAATTTATTCAGCAGATATAGTAAATAATTTTTTCACGGGTTCTGCACTCATAAAAGAATGTAATTTTGGATGAAATTCCTGATGTTCGGGACTTTGAATCATAGTCATAAAAGTTTCTTTAGTTTCATGTTCAACAATTATTCGATAACTTCCATCAATAGATTTTAGAAATCGTCTAGATACAAATCCAGTGAAAGAGGACAAAATTTTATTTGATTCTGAAAACAAAATTTTGAAATCATCTTCCGTGTTATCTTTGAGTTGTATATCGGCCATCATTACAAACATACAGAAAGTAAGAAGTAACCCATTTAATTTACTTTCTCAAATTCTTGACAATGATTTCCAAGAATTAAATATCAATAAATTATGAAATTATTATGACTGGAATTAAAATTGATGGAAAAATAATTGCTCAAACAGTCAAAGACAGAGTCAAAAAAGCAGCATATGAGTTGAAAAAAGAAGGAATTAACCCATGCCTGGCCACAGTGTTAATTGGGAATAATCCAGCTTCTGCAACATATGTAAAAAATAAACACAAAGCATGTGAAGAAGTAGGCATCATTACTAAAGACCACAAACTTGATGAGAGTGTAACTCAGCAGGAACTTAACAATATCATAGATGAATTAAATGCAGATATATCAGTGCATGGAATTTTAGTTCAACTACCATTACCAAAACATTTGAATGAATTTGCAGTTACATCACGAATATCACCAATAAAGGATGTAGATGGACTTACTCCACATAATGTAGGATTATTGGCAGTGAAAAAAGCAGTTCTTGTTGCATGTACGCCATCAGGGGTTATGGAAATGTTTGATTATCATAACATAAACTTGGAAGGTAAAAACATCGTACTAATCAATAGAAGTAATCTTGTCGGTAAACCTCTATATCATTTATTATTAGAAAAAAATGCAACTGTGATAACATGTCATTCTAGAACAAAAGATATTGAAAAATTTTGCCAATCTGCAGATATCATCATAACTGCAGTAGGGGATAGAACAAAGTTTATTCTAACTCCAGAGATGATCAAAGAAGGATCAATTGTAATTGATGTTGCGATATCAAGATTTGAAGATAAACTGGTAGGAGATTGTGATTATGAAAAAATTATTGAAAAGGCATCATTTGTAACACCAGTTCCAGGAGGAGTAGGACCAATGACAGTTGCAATGTTATTAAAAAATACAATTACTGCAACATCACTAGGAATTCAAATTGGAAGATAATAGTAAAAAAAATGCATTAAGAGAACTTCTTCTAGAAAGAAGAGATAATACATCTTTTGATTTATTAAAAATTGCAAGTAAAAAAATACAAAAAAGAATAAACAAAGTATATGCATTCAAAGATGCCGAAAAAATAGGACTTTACTATCCAATAGGAAGTGAAATTTTAACTCAAGATATAATTCAAGAATTAATTAGTAAAGGAAAAGAAGTATTTTTGCCTAAAGTTATAGGTGAAAATATAGAGTTTAGAAAAATTAAAGATTTTTCAAGCCTAGAAAGCGGTAATTTTGGCATCATGGAACCTAAAGAAGACTGTCAAGTGGATAATTATTTGGACATCATAGTGGTTCCAACTGTAGGAATATCACCTTCAGGAGTTAGACTAGGATATGGTCACGGGTTTTATGATAAATTTTTAGAAAAAAAAGACGCGTTAACAATTTCACTAACATTGGAAAAACAAATCATAAAAAATATTCCAAAATCAGAACATGACATAAGCATAGACTGGATTATAACGGAAGATAGAATGTTTCAGTCTGAAAAATAAGATAGTCCTTTTTTACCAATATCTTTTCTGCAGTATTTGTTAGACCAGATAATTTGTTCAGTTGCAGAATAAGCATTATTTATTGCAGAATCTAAAGAATCACCCAAAGAGGTAACTCCCAAAACACGTCCACCATTAGAAAAAATTCCTCCATCAGATTTCTTAGTTCCAGCATGAAAAACATGAGTGTTATTTGAAATAGAATCAAAACCAGTAATCTCATCATTGGTAGGATATGTGTCAGGATATCCACTAGCTGCTAAAACAACACATACAGCAAATTGATCTTTCCAAGAAAGTAAAGGCATAGAAGACAATGTACCATCAACACTTGCAACAAAATAATCATACAAATCAAAATTCATTCTCATCGTAATGGGTTGACATTCAGGATCACCCATGCGAACATTATATTCTAAAACATATGGCACGCCATCTTTAAGCATAATTCCAGCATACAAAAATCCCTTAAAGGAAATTCCTTCACTTTTCATGGCATGGATAGTTTTTTCAATTACTTCCTCTTGGATTTTTTTTGCCAAGACATCAGTAATCACAGGTGTTGGAGAATACGCACCCATGCCTCCAGTATTGGGACCCTTATCATCATCAAAGATTCTTTTATGATCCTGACTAGAGGCCATTGGAAGTGCCACATTGCCATCAGATATTGCAATGTAAGAAGCCTCAATACCATCAATTCTCTCTTCGATAATAATTTTATTTCCAGCATTGCCAAATGTTTTTTTTACCAAAATTGTTTGTATAGCAGAAATAGCCTCATCTTTATTGTTGCAAACAATTACTCCTTTTCCAGCAGCTAATCCATCAGCTTTTACTACAACATTGTAATCAATTGAGTTTACATGATCTTCTGCTTTTTGAGGATCATCAAATATTTCAAATCTTGCTGTAGGAATATTATTTCTTTTCATAAAATTTTTTGCCCAGATTTTACTAGATTCAAGTTGTGCAGCTGCTTGTGACGGTCCAAAAACTCTGAGATTTAATTTATTGAATTTATCAACAATTCCAGCAGCTAGTGGATCTTCAGGTCCAACCACAGTAAAGCAATTATTTTTTTGTGCAAATTCAGCTAATCCATCTAAATCATTAATATCAATAGGAACATTGTTTTCAGTACCACCGTTACCTGGAGCAGTGAAAACAGTTTCAACTTTATTACTTTGAGACAACTTCCAAGATAATGCATGCTCTCGTCCACCAGACCCAATTACAAGGATATTTACCAATAAAAAAATATCAGTTGCTCAATTATATAATCCAATTCTCAAAAAATCTGTTTATCTTTATAATGCCACACACACATCAAAATCCAGATGGAGTTAAATTCAAAATTTGATGCAAAAGCAATAGAATCAGAAATTAAAGAATATATCAAATCCATAGATATTGAAAAACTAATTTTTGCATCAGATAAGCCTGAAAAAATTAGATTCATTGAAGGACCTCCAACAATGAACGGGATTCCACATGCAGGTCATCTTAGAGGCAGAGTAATGAAGGATTTATGGTATAGATTTAACACATTACAAGGTAAAAAAATCCAATTTAATGGCGGATGGGACACACAAGGACTACCAGTAGAATTACAAGTTGAAAAAGAATTAGGAGTTTCAGGTGGAAAAACAGAAGCCATCAAAGAATTTGGAGTAGAAAGAATTGTTTCAGAATGCAAAAAAGTTGTAGAGAAATTTAACAAAACATGGGTCGAAGTAGATGATTTACTTGGAATGTCCTTTAATCATAAAAAAGCATACTGGACGTTTAAAGATGAATTTATAGAAAGAGAATGGCAAGTACTCAAAAAAGCATATGAAAATAAAATTCTAGAAGAAGACTTTACAGTTATTGCATATTGTCCAAGCTGTCAAACATCACTAAGTCATGCAGAAGTTAATCAAGGATATGAAGAAGTTAAGGATCCATCACTGTACTACAAAGTAAAGTTAGTGAACGAAGATGCATTTTTAGTTGTATGGACTACAATGCCATTTACACTTGTTACAGATGCAATGGTCGGATTAAATCCAAATGAAGATTATGCGTATGTCAAAGTAGAAAATGAAACATGGGTGATAGGGAAAACAAGATTAGAGGAGTTCATGCTAGAAGTAAAAATTGAGAAGTATGAAATTCAAAAAACAGTCAAAGGTTCTGAATTTGAAGGAAAAAAATACATCCATCCATTGCTAGATGTAATTCCAGAGTTAAAGGAATATTCAAAATTAGATAACTACCACGTTGCAGTGTCAGAATCATTTGTTGATGCAAGTACAGGTAGTGGATTAGTGCACTTATCACCAGCAAACGGAGAAGAAGATATCAAAATTGCAAATAAAAGAAAAGTAAAAATTTTTAATCCAATAAATGACGAAGTAAAATTCACCAATCAGGCAGGAAAATACGAAGACATGTTTGTTAGAGATGCAGATAGAGTAATTGTAGAAGATCTAAAAGAATGTGAAGCATTAGTTAAAATTGGAAAAATAAAACACAAGTATCCACTTTGTTGGAGATCACATCATCCAATTGTATGGCTGGCAAGAAGGGGTTGGTTTTACAAGTTAGATAGATTAGGTAACAAAGCAATAGAGGCTGCAGAAAGTGTAGAATACTTTTTTGAACAACCAAAAAATAGATTTTTAGGAATTATTAAAGAAAGACATCCATGGTGTATTTCACGAGAAAGGATTTGGGGTTGCCCATTACCAGTATGGAATTGTGAAGATTGTGGTGAAAAAAATTGGTTTTTTACAAGAAAAGAGATTGTAGATTCTGCAGATAAATTACCAGATGGACCAGACTTTGAATTACATAGACCATGGATTGATAACATAACAGTAAAATGTAAAAAATGCAATAGTGTCAAAACAAAAAGAGAAGAGTATGTTTTAGATACATGGCATAATAGTGGAGCTGCACCATATGCATCACTAACAAATGAAGAATATGAAAAAGAAATCCCAGCGCCATTTTTTACTGAGGGTATTGATCAAACAAGAGGCTGGGCATACACATTACTAATTGAAAATGTAATTCTAAACAATAGTGCTACTCCACCATACAAGTCATTTTTGTTTCAAGGGCACGTACTAGATGAAAAAGGAAGAAAAATGAGTAAAAGTAAAGGTAATGTTTTGGAAGGTGCAGAACTACTAAAAAAATATCCAGTTGATTTGATAAGATTCTATTTCATGTGGAAAGCAAGTCCGATTGAACCACTTAGTTTCAGTACGGATGAATTAATGTCAAGACCATATCAAGTAATTAACACATTGTTCAATCTGCATCTATACTTTAAACAAAATAGTCAATACGATAATTTTGATAAAACAAACACAATAGAATGGGCTAAAAATAACAATGCCCTAACATCCCCAGATATTTGGTTATTGTCAAAACTTCAAAAATTAATTCAAAAAATGACAGAAAAAAATGAGACATGTAAGTTCCATGAGGGGGCAAAAGCAATAGATGATTTCATAATTAGTAATCTTAGTCAAATATACATTCCAATTACAAGAGGAGAGTTATGGGATGAATCCGAAGAGAAGAAAAATAGACGCCTTGCAATTTATGCAGTGTTAAGTGAAGTACTCAAAACACTAGATATTCTGATTCATCCATTTTGCCCATATACCAGCGAACATCTGTACCAAACAGTATTTCAGGGAAAACAAAGTATTCTACTAGACAAATGGCCACAATATCAGGAATTACTAGTAAATGAAGAAATTGAAGAATCATTTGACATTATGAAGGACATAGTATCCATATCATCAGCTGCAAGAATGAAGGGGAAATTAAAAAGACGATGGCCATTAAATGAAGCACAAATTTGTGTAAAGAAGAACCAGAAAATAAAATTAGAATCTTTGACAGATTTACTAAAATCACAACTCAATGTGGAGAAATTTAACATTTTTGAAACAGAAGAAGAAAGTGGACTAGATCAATTACTAGAATTAAAAAAATTAGGATTACCAGTAAAAGCAACATTAGAATTAGAAAGAAAAAAAATAGGTCCAAAAGTAAAACAGCACATGGGAAAGATAGTAAGCATGTTTAAAGAAACAAATCCAGAAGAAATTGTTTTAGTATTACAAAAAAATGGAAAATATGATTTTAAAATTGATGATGAAATAATTTCATTAGACAAAGAAGATTTCATTGTAGATTTTGATGCAAATGAAAATTTTGCAATATCAAAAAGAGATGAATTTGTGGTATTCATTTCAACATTAAGAAATAAAGAAATGATGGCAAAAGGATTGGTAAAAGATATTGCAAGAAGATTGCAAACTCTCAGAAAAGAAAAAGGGTATAATCCAACTGATGTTTTGGAAGTGGCATCAATTTTAGAGTTAGATGAAGAATCATTAGAAATGATTAAAGAAAGAGATGAGGAATTGGCATTTTTAGTAAGAGTAAAAAAAGTAAATTTTGAAGAATCATGTAAAGAATACAAAGATGATGACATAGATGGTCTAAAAATTAGAATATCCGTAGAATAGAATTTAATGCAATATTTTTATTAGAATCATTTACTACACAAAGAAATGTCTGATTCAAACCCAAACGTTGTTGGAATTAACGTTTTGAAACAAAACGGCCTAGATGTGGATGAATTAGTAAAGGAATTAATCAAAAATGCTGCAGTTGAATTTACAGCATACTATTACTTTACTAATCTCAGAGCACATTGTACAGGTATGGAAGGAGAAGGACTCAAAGGAATTATTGAAGATGCAAGATTAGAAGATCTTAGTCATTTTGAATCATGTCTTGAAAGAATCTATCAATTAGGAGGAATTCTCCCAAATGATGCAACTGCATTTATTAAAATGTCAGGTTGTGAGTTCTTACAACTTCCAGCAAACCCAACAGATCATAAAGCAATTCTAGAAAAATGCCTCAAAGCAGAACAAGGTGCAATTGTTAATTGGAATAAAATTTGTCAAATGACATTTGGAAAAGATCCAGTTACATACGATATTGCAAAAGATATTCTTGCTGAAGAGATTGAACATGAGTCTTGGTTCTTAGAGTTAATCTATGGAAGACCATCAGGACACATGCGAAGAAAGTATGCAGGAGAAAGACCACATACAGGCAAACATTCTAGAGCATTAGATATGGCATAAGTGCCAAATCATTTTCTTTATTTTAATTAAAAATTAAGTAATTTTATTGATGACAATGTGTGAAGAAGATTTGTTTTATTATGGTTAAATAGAAAATTGCATAGACAAAGTATGGTAAAACAGATTAGTCTAGATGCTTGGCAAATTCAACAATTAGTAGATCTATTAAAAAAAGGATCAGACATTGTTGCCAAAACAAACAGACCGATTATTTTGTACAGACAAACTCTAGATGAAGAAGATGAATCTTATGAGGAAATTGTTTGCAGTCTCACCAAAGGATATGTAATTGAACAAATGGTCACATCCGGAGGAATACTAGTTCCAAGTTTTCATCAACAATTTGTTTTTAGAATTGAAGAGTATCCACAAGAATTATTGAGAAAAAGTAAAGATCGATTTTTAGAAATGGTTGATTTTCTTCAAGAGCAATTAAAATAGCATCATAGTTAATAAAGACCGTAAAATTCCCTTCACTTGCATGCAACTATTAGAATTTCAAGCAAAAGAGCTTTTTCGAGAATATGGAATTAGTCTACTTGATAGCATATCCTCAACAAATATTGAAGAAGGAAGAAAACATGCAAAACAATTAGGATATCCATTTGTAATTAAAATTCAAGTACCTGTAGGCGGTAGAGGTAAAGCAGGAGGCATTCAAAAATGTCAAAATGATGATGAATTTGACATTAAATATCCACAGGTAATGGATTTAGAAATTAAAGGTGAAAAAGCAAGAGCAATTCTACTAGAAAAAATGGCAGATATTAAAAAAGAATTATACCTATCCATATTTCTAAATCGTTCAAAAAGATGCTACACAATTATTGCATCAGCAGACGGAGGGGTTGAAATTGAATCAGTCAAAAATCAAATTATTAAAGAAATAGGATTAGGACATGTCTCTGATGAAGTTGCAAAAGAAGTTGCAAAAGAGATGGGATTAGAAGGAATAACGGCAGAAGGAGTTGTAGATACACTAAAAAAATTATCAAAATTAACAATTGAAAAAGAAGCTGAATTAGTAGAAATTAATCCACTTGCAATTATGCAAGATGATACAGTGATGGCATTAGATGGTAAATTTGTAACAGATGATAATGCAAATTTCAGACATGAAGAATTACAAAAATATCAAGAAAGAACAGAGATAGAAGAACAAGCTGAAAAAAGTGGATTTTCATTAATAGAGTTAGATGGAGATATAGCAGTTGTAGGTAATGGTGCGGGACTTGTAATGTCAACACTAGATATGTTATCAGATAACGGTGGAAAACCAGCATGTTTTCTAGATGTTGGTGGCGGCGCCACTACAGAATCAGTTTATGAGGCATTAACTTTGATAAGTAAATTGAACAGAGTGAAAGGAATACTAGTAAACTTGTATGGAGGAATTGTTAAGACCACAGTTGTGGCAGAAGCATTTCTTAAAGCATATGAAAATAATCTAATTGACATACCAGTATTCTCAAGACTAAAAGGTACTGAGTCAGAAAAAGCAAAAGAGATGTTACAAGGTTCTAAAACCAAAATATTTGATTCAATTGAAGAAGCAATTAATGCAGCAGTAATGGGGACAAAAAAATGACAGATATTTTTGAATTACTAAAAGGAAAACCAGGAGATACAGATTATGAGAAAAAAGGAGTTATTGTTCAAGGAATTACAGGCTCATACGGTTCAATTCATGCAAAACAAATGATATCTTATGGAACTAACGTAGTTGCAGGGGTAACTCCAGGTAAAGGTGGTCAAAAATTTGAAGAAACAATCCCAATATACAATTCAATGCAAGAAGCAGTAGATGCAACAAATGCTAAAATTTCAATTATTTTTGTTCCAGCAAAATTTTTCTTAGGAGCAGCAAAAGATGCATTAAATTCAGGAATTAAATTACTAGTTGCAATCCCAGAACATGTACCAATTAGAGATACAATGGAAGCATTAGATTTAGCAAAACAAAAAGGAGCAATAATCATCGGACCAAATACTCCAGGAATAATGATTCCAGAATTAATTAAAATTGGAATTATGCCACCAATGCCTTTCAAAGCAGGTAAAATTGCAGTATTATCAAAAAGTGGAACATTGCTTTATGAAATTTCAGATGCACTAACTAATGCAGGATTTGGACAATCAATCACAATTGGGATTGGAGGAGATCCAGTAAACGGTACCAGACTAATTGACGCATTTGAAATGGTGAAAGATATTTCAGATCTAGAAGGATTAGTAATTGTAGGAGAGATCGGAGGAGATTCTGAAGAAATGTTAGCCCAAAAAATTATGGATTTAGGATTTAACAAACCAACTGTAGCATACATTGCAGGAAGAGCAGCACCAAAAGAAAAACGAATGGGTCACGCAGGTGCGATTGTAATGGGAACCTATGGATCTGCAGAATCAAAAGTATCAATGTTTAACAAAGCAAACATTCCAGTAGCAAAAAGACCAGCAGAAGTTCCGGTTTTATTAGCAGGAAAAATGGAAAATAGATTAGAATAAAAGGAAGAGACTGAGGATAAAATTAAATGCCTATCACAGACCCTGAAAAAAAACGAATTGCACAGCAAGCACGTTTAGTTATGAAAATATGTTTCAAATGTGGTGGTAGGAACGATATTAGTGCAACAAGATGTAGAAAATGTAGAAATCCATATTTGAGATTAAAGAACAGAAATCTCGGTGTAAAGAAATAGAATTAAAGTAACATTAAACTTTCACGATATTCTCTAATTGCAATTTTTAAGTTTGATTCATTTTCAAGAATGAAGGATTTTGCAGCATTGGGATCATCTATTTCTTCAAGAGATAATTGTAGATCATCAGGTAAAAATTCATTCATTTGAAATAGAATTCTTCCTGCAGCAATAAATTGACCAAGATTATTAGCAGAGTCAAAAGCCAAATTCATCCTATCAATTACAGTGTCAAATTCTTTTAGAGATATGAAATATCTTTCAACAATTCATAGAAAAAGGTTAGGTAATTACAAAATATCAAAAAACTAAAGATAAAAAACAGGCACTGTCATAAATTGATTGGACCCGTCGTCTAGTTTGGTTTGGATGACGCACTCACACTGCGTAAGGAAGAAATTCCCGCAAAGGTCGTGGGTTCAAATCCCATCGGGTCCATTATTTTAATTTAATATTTACAAATTAGAATATTTTTAAAAAAGATAAAAATACAAAATGACTATATTAACCAATAAAATAATTATAAAAATGTCATCCTATAACCACATTCCAATTAATTTTCAGCAAGCGAAATTAATTGAAAAAGATAATGCACATTATTATGAAACTCCCAGTGGAGAAATTTTTCCATCAATTACAACAATACTACAAAAAACAATGTCAATTGAAAAAAAAGAAAGTTTACAAAATTGGAAAGAACGAGAAGTAGCAGCAGAGTACATTACTAGCGAAGCAGTAACTATAGGTACAGAAACTCACAAATTAATTGAAAATTACATTAACGAAGTAAGACAAACAGACCAAATAAGATTACTATCAGTTGCACATTTTAATAATTTAATTCCATTTTTACAAAAAATTGATAATGTGTATGGAACAGAATTAAGACTTTATAGTTATGCAATGAAACTTGCCGGAACTTCAGATTGTATAGCAGAATATGAGGGGGAATTATCAATTATTGATTATAAAACAAAAAGAAGTAATCAAAAAGAAGAATGGATGACAGATCATTTTATTCAAGGTACAGCATATGCAAAAATGTTCAAAGAATTAACAGGTATTGAAGTTAAACAAGTGGTCATCCTAGTCAGTAGTGAAAAAAATTCAAGAATGGAATTTGTAAAAAATACTGAAGATTACAAAGACTTGCTAACCCAACGTCTAAATCAATATTATGATATTTTAGAATAAAAATAAAGAACTAGTAGAAGTTGGTAATAAATTATTTAAGTGAGATTAAAACAACATAATTTGAAATGAATACAAAAATGAATTTACTGATAATCGCATCAATAATGACCGTGTTTGTAGTAATGATTGCTCCAAACGATGTCATTGCACAAACAGATCAAAATAGTATCAATGTAAGACCAATTAATGATAAAATGAGTTTAGAGGTAACCACAGTTACTATGACGGTTCCTGAAAATAACAAATTACCATGGGGTAAAGTGTGGGGTACAGCTTCAGAGGTAATTGAAAGATATCCAGTAATAATTCAATTTTACAAAGAAAATGAACCAGTTCATGTAGCACAGGTAGACACCAAAGGTGATGGGTCATACGAATACAAGTTTAGAGCTAGAACATTAGACCACAATACAGGAGAATCCAAAGATATCTTTTATGGAGATTATACTGTAAAGATATTCAAGGTAATTCCAAATACAAATCCAACTGTATAGAATTAGATTAAATCCAGATGGTCTCAATAATTATATATGAAATGTTTAAGAAATTTTAAAAAATATTCACAGAATTCATATACTGAGGAATAATTATGACATCTAGAAAATGAGTAAAAACCTTTGGCACGATATTGAAACAGGTCCAGATATTCCAGAAAAAATTAACGTTATAGTGGAGATACCAAAAGGTTCAATGAACAAATACGAATATGATAAAGAACATAATATAATAAAATTAGATAGAGTGTTATTTTCACCATTTCATTATCCAGGAGATTATGGACTCATCCCACAGACATTATCTGAAGACGGAGATCCATTGGATGCACTAGTATTAGTTACAAATCCAACATATCCAGGTGTTTTAATAGAATCAAGACCAATAGGACTATTGCAAATGAACGATGATGGGGAATCAGATGATAAAATTATTTGTGTTTCAACAAATGATCCAAGATATTTAAAAACAGTAGACACTTCAGATATGGAAGATCATAATCGTTTAGAGATTGCTCATTTTTTCGAAGTATACAAGGAATTAGAAGGAAAAAAAGTAGAAATTATAGGATGGAAATCAGCAAAAGACGCCAAGGCAGTAATTGTTGAATCCATTAAAAGATACAATGATACTCTAAAAAAAGATTAGAAAAATGCAAAAAGATTGTCAACATTTTCTACAAAAAAAAGAAAATATTTTACCAAATACAAAATACTGTGAAGAATGTAAAAAACAACACCTACCTACAGTTGCTCTTCGAATGTGTTTAACATGTGGGCATGTAGGTTGTTGTGATTCATCAATAGGAAAGCATGCAACAAAACATTTTGAGGAAACAGGTCATCCAATAATGAAATCCACCCCGGATAATATTTGGAAATGGTGTTATATCCATGAAGAATATTACGGATTTTAGTTAGAAAACTTGAAATTATTACAAAGTTATCTGTGAAAACTTTTATGCTATTTTTGTATAAAGTTTTAGATGATTATTCAAAATAAAATTTACAAAGGGATGCGATATTAATGTCAAAAGCATACGTTATGATGAATTGTAAATTAGGAGAAGAAAAAGAGGTTATTCAAGAATTAAAAAAAATAGTTGGAATAAAAGAGGCTCATGGAACATTTGGATTGTACGATATTGTAGCACAAATTGAATGTACAACAGATAAAAAAATTCAAGAAATTGTTACACAGAAAATTCGAAAAATACCAAAAATTCAAACCAGTATGACATTAACAAGTTCAGAGTCTGGAGAATTATTCCAAATATCAGAAAAACTAGTAGGTGCAATGTTAGGGAAAAACAGTAGTCAGGCATATGTTGTATTTCATTGTGAAAAGGGTCAAGAATATACAATATTAAAAAATATTTGTAAAATACCAGAAGTAAAAGAAGCAGACGTAGTTTTTGGATATTATGATGTAATTTGTAGAATTGAGTCATCATGTGAAGAGGTTTTACAAGATGTGATAACTAGAGCGATCAGAGGATTACCAAATCTCAAAACTAGTATGACATTGAACATAATTAAAGAACAAGAAGCAGAAGTTATCTAAAAAAAATAGAATTAAAAAATTAAAAGACATTCATTTTTTAATAGTTAAAAAATAATAAAAATAATGTCAGAGTACGAATTAGGTAAATGGGATTTATCAGAATTAGCAAAAAATCCAAAAAGTCCTGCATTTAAAAAACAAATTAAAGATTTAGAAAATCAAGCAAAGAAATTTGAAAAAATTAAAATTAATTTAAACTCAAAAATGACATCTAAGCAATTTAAAATAATCCTACAACAAGTTGAAGAAATTTCACATAAGATGAGTAAAATTGGAGGATATGCATCACTTGCATATTCAGCAGACACTCAATCAGATGAAGCAACTTCGTTAATGACTCAAATGTCAAAATTAGGTTCAGAAATTTCAAACAAAATTTTATTTTTTGATTTATGGTGGAAAACACAAGTAGATGAAAAAAATGCTAAACGATTAATGGAGGACACAGGAGAGCTAAAAGAATATTTAGCATACAAAAGATTATTTGCAAAATATGCATTAAGTGAATCAGAAGAAAAAATCATAAACACATTAGATGTTACAGGGATTTCAGCACTAGTAAAATTGTATGATAAAATAACCAATGTCTATGAATACAAAATGAAAATTGGCAACAAAACAAAAACAATGACAAGAGAAGAACTAACAAATTATGTTAGAAGTACAAATCCAAAAATTAGAGAAACAGCTTACAAAACAATTCTAAGTAAATATGAAGAAAACAAAGGAGTTATTGGTGAAATTTATCAAAATATTGTTCTTAATTGGAAAGATGAAGGAATAGAACTTAGAGGGTACAAAACTCCAATATCAATGAGAAATATTGCTAATGATGTAGATGATAAAACAATAGAATCGCTTCTTTCAATTTGCCGAAAAAACTCAACTGTATTTCAAAAATTTTTCCTTCAAAAAGCAAAAATGCTAAACATGAAAAAATTACAAAGGTATGATCTTTATGCACCAGCAGCAGCAAAAATTAAAGAAAAAAATTATTCGTATAATCAATCTGTAAAATTGGTATTTGAGTCACTTGGAAAGTTTAGTAGTACTCTAGAAGAGTATGCTAGAAAAGTATTCAATGAGAATCATATTGATTCATCAATTAGGCCAGGAAAAAGAGATGGAGCATTCTGTAGCACACTCACTCCAAAAATCACACCATATGTTTTGGTAAATTTTACAGGTAAATCAAGAGATGTTTTTACTTTAGCTCATGAATTAGGTCATGCAGTACATAGTCAGGCAGCACAAGACAGATCAATTCTTGTTCAAGATGCACCATTGCCGTTAGCTGAAACAGCATCAACATTTTCAGAATTGTTACTTTATGATAACTTAGCAGATAAGATATCAGATGATCAAAAGAAGATCATGTTATCTGAAAAGATTGATGATCTCTATGCAACAATACTCAGACAATCATATTTCACAATTTTTGAAGTTGATGCACATGAACAAATTGGTAAAGGAACCACAATAGATGAAATTTCAAAGATGTACTTGCAAAACTTGAAAGAGCAATTTGGTAATTCAGTGAATATCTCAGAAGATTTTGCAATTGAGTGGAGTTGTATCCCACATTTTTACCACACACCATTTTATTGCTATGCATACTCATTTGGGAATTTGTTAGCATTATCCCTATTCCAGAGATATAAAAAAGAAGGAAATGATTTTGTAAAATCATATATGGATATTTTAGCAGCTGGTGGTTCAAAAAAACCAGAAAAATTACTATTAGAGCACGGATTTGACATCAAATCACCCAAATTTTGGCAAGAAGGTTTTGATTATGTCAGTGAGC
This sequence comes from Nitrosopumilus sp. BACL13 MAG-121220-bin23, assembly GCA_001437625.1. Lineage (GTDB taxonomy): Archaea > Thermoproteota > Nitrososphaeria > Nitrososphaerales > Nitrosopumilaceae > Nitrosopumilus. The sequence continues at coordinate 24,763 of LIAL01000001.1, read as the reverse complement.
AAGTCAAAGTACTGTCATCATTAAATTAGATCGAAGTTTAAAATTATATTTTAAAATTATGTTAATTATCATCACTATTTTTTGTGGGAGTAAAAGTATCAATAATTTTTGAAATGTCTAAAACAAGTGAGTCTTTAATTTTTTTTAATGAATAATCAGGGTTATCAGATTGAGAAAGTAAATGATTGAGTTGATCCAAGATTGCATATTGAACTCTTAACGTCAATAATTCAGAGATATTTTTTTCACTTGTAAAATCAACTTCAGTGATATTGACTGCCTGATTAGCCATTTGAAAAGTAAAAGAAGAAGAATATCCACCTCGTGTAAAAGCGATATCTCGAAGGACTAGTTTTTTAACTTCATCAGGATTTCCCATTCCAGTTCGAGCAACCATGTCATTTAGTTGATCCAAAATGGCATATTGAACTCTAGATTGCAATAATTCAGGAATAGTTTTTGCATTTTCTATTTCAGTAACGCTTACTTTTTCATCACCAATTGTGATAAATTTATTCATAATTGTGATTAAAATTATTTTATCTATAAAGGATTGCCAGGAATAGTTTTTTTAAATTTTAGAATAATGGGGCCGGTAGTCCAACGCATGGACTACCGGCTTGTTCCCCGAACGGTTTGAATTCGATGTCATTTCTGTATCAAAAATAATATGATTTAAACCTTTGAATTATTTTAAGTCTAATTTTTTAGGTTTAATTTTTCTTATCGTGCCTAATAAAATTCCAATTGTAATTCCTAATTGATAAAGAAAATAAAGTAGAACTTCAAAAGTGCTGGGAGTAAGATCAGTGAATCTACTCAAGGCAGTAAAAATCAGTAATAATGCACTAAAAAAGAAAACAAATCCCTTTACAATTCCGTGTAGATTTGTAAATTTTAAAACAACAAAAGTCATGACCATAATAGAAATAGCTAATACAGTTAGAAATCCAGTATTCATTCCAAAAATCAAAAATACTGAAGAAACTACATCTCCGCTACTAGCCACAGATAAATTAGTTAAATCAATTTTTGTCGGGGATTGAAAACGTGGAACACTAAGAACGGCATTTATTAAAAATAAAATAAAGAATGTGAAGGATACAGTTTTTACATGATTTTGTAAACGAGGGAATCTTTGAAGAATTGCCCTACCTAAAATGATTCCTTGTGACAATCCAATTCCAAATGTGGTTAAAATTACAATTAATTGGATTAAAGGATCATTGAAACTTTCAACAAGTATAGGAATTAATGCCATTTATTCAGAGAGGGCACACATCAAAATAAGAGGCTCTAAAAAACAGATAACCATAAGAGTGTGTTAAAAATAGGATAATTAAAGATAAGTAAATTTAATATTTCATCATACGATGGTCATCATATGTTAAAAATAATATTAATCATAGCCATAATTGGAATTGCAGGTATTTCAACAAATTATGCACATTCACAAGAAATAGGTTTAGCAACATTTCAAGAATCAGCACAGGTAATCATAGATAAAAAAATAAATTTTGAGAGCATAACATCAATCACATTATCAAGTTCTAACATTCAAGAAATTATAATTCCAACAGAATTAGAACAAAAAATAAGAGAAAGTAAAAGAATTCAAGCAGTTGTCATAACAAATCAAAATAATTGTACATTAGGAGTCTATGATCAATCATGCATAATTATCAACATAGAAAGAAGTCCAGAAGACAAAGGTATTTTTGCAATACAGGATAACACCAGAGAAATAGCGGATTCATACATAGATGCAGTGAATCGGGTTTTTGATACGAATGCTAAATTTTTTCAAGTATACATCCACACAAATGATGACACAAATCAGGCATTAGACACATCAGGTATTATTTCAGGTAGTGGTACAATTTCAGCAGTATACACAATGCCAATGGAGGATACAGGTTCAATGTATGGTAAATTATCATCAATGCTACTTTCAAAATCAATTAGAGATGGAGGAGGATTCTACGATAATGCAAAAATACTCTCAATGAAACAAAATGCTAAAATGTCATTTTCAATAACACCACTAGAATCAAAATCACTTTTACAATTAAGGGTTTCAGTAAATAGTCCAATTACAAGTCAAATGGAAAAAGTAACACCAAAAATCAACCCTCTTGAATTTTTTAACATAGAGAATCTAAATAGATCAAATTATTTTTCTTCAGGAAATTATCCACTAAATTCAATATTTCAAATAGTGATAATATCAAATGACGAAACAAATGTGTCAGATGTTAAGGGAGATATCATACCAACACAAAAGATAGATGGAATGGAAATGCCAATAGAGATTGCAAAAAAAGGATGGATTTTTGATCCTCAGAGAGGAGAAACAATTCAAGGGAAATTTATTTTTGGAGAAAACATATCAATAAATGAAAATGAAATGAAATTCTCATTAGGGGGAAGTAATCTACAGTCTAAAGAAATAGAATTAGACGAATCCATTGTAGTTATAATTATAATAACAATAGTTTCAATTGGGGCAGCGATATTTTATCTTAAAGGATATAAAAAATAATTAAACTAAAAGTACGGCAGCTGCAAAAACAGTGGTCCATTTTCCATCTTTGTCACCTTTAGTAGATTGGGTCGTATTGTGAGTATTGTAAATTTTACCAGAAATTAACCATTGTTGTCTTTTTTCATCCCAGTCTTTATCAGCATCAAAAGGGATTCCCAATGAGGATGCCAGCATTTGTGCAGCAATATCTTCAGCATAATCACCTGCTTGAATTTCATTTTGACCAAAAGATTCGTATTCAGATAGATATCCATATCGCTCAGTATCTTTTGGTTGTGCAATCCCAACAGATGCAGAGCAAACCCGATAGGGTTCTTTAGTTTGATTTTTGGAATATATTGTAAATAAAATTTGGCCAGGTTTAATTTTTTTCAAACCTTCTTTACGAGAAATCAATTTAGCCTTGGGTGGAAATATACTAGAAATCAGTACAAGGTTAGTTCCAGCAATACCTGCATCTCTTAGGGCATATTCAAAACTAGTTAATCTATCTTCATGTACACCCTTGCCTTTTGTAAGAAATAATTCCTTAGCTACTAAATCCAACATTTCTGAATTTCAGACAAAACAATTATTATTTATACTTTAATTCTAAGAAGATAAAAGACGAAATTAATCTAATTTTTGCTTTCTCTTTTTCTTTCTTGCATCAGGTTCGCCTTGAATTTGAGTCAAATAGATGAATGTGAAGAAAGCACCAAGTCCAATATTGATTATACTCATGAGAGTGATCATAATTTTCAAATTAGGCGGGGTAACACCAGATAATCCAACAAGTACACCAACTGCCCCAGTTGCAAAAAACATTATCATTAGAACCTTAACTTTAGTTGGCTCGATGTATCTCATATAAAATATCAAAAAGACACAATATTATAAGTTGACAGGTAAATCAATTATTTTTAAAAGTAAAAACAGCGCCTCAGGCAACACTTTAAAGCTTGAAAAATTTTATTTTATTTCGTGCCAATGTAGCTCAGCCTGGTAGAGCAACTGATTTGTAATCAGTAGGTCATGGGTTCAGATCCCGTCATTGGCTCTTTTAATTTTTAAAAAAGAAAATAGACATTTTTTAAAAAGATGCAATACGAATAAGTACACTAAATTTTAAAATAGAATATTTGACTTCAGAAAATTTTGAAGATAGAATTAAAAAAAATGAAAAAATAGTGAAAAAATCAACATTTAATGGATTAATCATGACAATCATCATAGTCATAGGAGTTGCAGCATTTCTTGGAGGATTACACATATCAAATTTAGATTCAAATCAAATTTCACAAGAAGAACTAAACGAGGCAATTGCAAAATTAGAATTAAAAATTCTTCAAAACAAACTACCTTCAAACAAACCAATTATTGAACTAAAAATATCAGCAGATAATGATCCAATCATAGGAGATTCAAATGCACCAATCACAATAATAGAATTTTCAGATTTTCAATGTCCATTTTGTGCAAAATTCCACATACAGACACTTCCAAAAATTACGGAGGAATATATCAAAAAAGGTAAAGTCAAATTAGTGTTCAGAGATTTTCCAATTCAAAGTATTCATTCTAACGCATGGATAGCATCAACAGCAGCAGAATGTGCAAATGAGCAAGGGAAATTTAAAGAAATGCACGATAAATTATTTGAAAACCAAAATGAATGGAACAGTAAAAATACAGATAATGTGATTATTTTATTTAATCAATATTCATTAGAAATGGAGATAGAAGAAGAAAAATTTGATTCTTGTCTGAGAAATGGAAAATATGACAAAGAAATTCAAAAAGATCTAGATGACGGTAGAGCGTATGGGATTTCAGGGACACCAGGATTTTTTATTGGAAATGATGAAATTGGATTTATTGAATTAAAAGGAGCACATCCTTTTGAAAATTTTAAAGGTATTATAGAGACTCAATTAAAAAAAATAAAATAAGAAGCGTTTATTATACCTGAAACAATTTTTTGGATATCGGAATAATGACGAGTAGCCAATATGCTTTATCGTCATGGCTTAAGAGAATGAAATGAAATGACAAAATTTAAAGATTTAGGATTAAAAGATGAAGTGTTAAGAGGAGTTACTGATCAAGGTTATGAAGACGCATTTCCAATTCAAGAAGCAGTAATTCCAGTATTACTTACTAAAAGAGACGTCGTAGGACAAGCCCACACAGGTTCAGGTAAAACAGCAGCATTTGCTTTAGCAATGTTAAATGACATCATACCAAAAAAAGGAATTCAAGGATTGATTATGGCACCAACAAGAGAGTTGGCAATACAAATTAGTACAGAAATTAGAAAAATGGGAAAGCACACAGGAATTAAAATTGCAACTGTTTACGGAGGACAAGGTATGGGAATTCAATTAGATGCATTACATAGAGGAGTAGAGATTATTGTTGCAACACCAGGTAGACTCATTGACCATCTTAAAAGAGGTTCAATAGAATTAGGGGATATTACACACATTGTACTAGATGAAGCAGATACTATGTTAGATATGGGATTTGTAGATGATATTCAATTTATTTTAGACTTATCACCAGAAGACAGAGTAATGTCACTGTTTTCAGCAACAATGCCAACTGCAATTTTGAGATTAGCTGAAGATTATCTACACAATCCAAAACAAATATTGTTGGATGCAGATGATCTAAGTGGAGAAGGAATAGACCAATCATTTTTAGTAATTAAAGATAGAGACAAGTTCAAGTATTTACTTGATTTCATTAAACCACTAAAAGGTCAGATTATTGTATTTTGTTCAACAAAATATAGAACAAGAGATGTTGCAAAATATTTACACCAAGAAAAATACAATGCAGTTGCAATAGAAGGAGACATGTCACAAAGTAGAAGAGAACAATCAATGGCAAAATTCAGAAACGGTAAAGCAGATATTCTAGTTGCAACAGATGTCGCATCAAGAGGAATAGATGTTCCAAGAGTAGAACTAGTAGTTAACTACGACGTACCAAATCAAGAAATGGCATATTTCCATAGAATAGGTAGAACAGCAAGAGCAGGAACTGAAGGTAGAGCAATCACATTTGTGTCATATTCATCAATTGGAGATTGGAATATAATTAAACGTCAAATTAAAGTACCACTAAGAGATTTAAATCAAGAAATGCATATCGAAGTTTCAATTCCAGACCCACTAAAAAGACAATCATCATCAAGAAGATTCGGTGGTGGAAATAGTTATGGTAGAGGTGGCGGTGGCAGAAGTAGCTACGGTGGCGGTGGCAGAAGTAGTGGCGGTGGCAGAAGTAGTGGCGGGGGTTACGGTAGAAATACCAGAGACGATAGAGGAACAAAAAGGAAAGACACCGATAGCGATGGTAAAAACAGCTACGGTGGACGTAGTAGATGGTAATATTATAAAAATTTAAAGATAAGAACTACCTAGTTAATCCAAGATAAATAATGCATAAAGGTTTCATTTTATTAAATTGTGATTTAGGAGCAGAAGAATATATTGTTGATCAGTTAAACCAAATGACAATAATAGATAACGCATATTTGACTTTTGGAGCATATGACGTAATTGCAGAGATTGAAACAGAAGATCAAGAAGAATTCGAGAAAGTGGTTGCAACAATTAGAAAACTTTCAAGAGTTGTAAGTACAATGACATTAAATGTAATTAATACCGATTAATAGGCACAAATTATCAGTACAGTAAGAAACATTATTTTTTATCTAATTTCTTGGACAATTTTAAATTCTCTTTTTCAAGTGTTTTTACTTTTTTTATAACTTTTTTGAGATCAATATTCATTTTTTTTAAATCCTTTTCCACTTTCAATAAATCATTTAATGAACGAGGGATTTTTTTACCAGGATCTTTAGATGTAAGATTAGTTTTTTCTATCAATTTTTTTTTTATTATTAAAGTTCTTTTTAGATCTTTCCACTAAAAATACAAGTTATTTTTCCTCGTCGTTGGAATCGTATCCCAATTCTTCTAGAATTTGATAATATGCTTTAGGATCAATTTCTTTTAACTGAACTATTACATCAAAAAAAAATTTATCAGTGTTTTCAGTCATTAATTTTTTAATTCATCATTACCTAAAATGATTACTGTATTTTCAGTTACAGGTCAAAATAAGTATAAAAATAAAAAAAGACATTAACACTAGTAAAAAAATAAAATTTGAATTAAATAGTTTAAAGACAAAAAAATTCAGAATGGATAAAAAACAGAATATTAGGAAAAAAATATGACAGATATAATTTGGGGTAACGGTAAGAATATTATTTCTAAAGATAGTTTTGAATTGACTGTAACGCATAGACAAAATGGAAATTCTGAAGAATACCAAGACACAGTAAAAATAATAATTTCAGATGTAGATTTACCAGGATTATCAGATAACAAATCTAGTTGGAAAATAGATGATCTTCAAAAAGTTATTGTAGGCTCATTTCTAAAATGTGAAATTGATTCAAAGACATCAGAAGGAGATTTGATATCTAAAGTATCACATTCAGGAGCAGCAGGATACTAATTGTGGAATTCAATAGTAGTTACAAATAATAAAATTAGTGATATACATATTAAAAAAATAATTAGCGGAGAAAAATCAGCAATAATAATTAAAAAATTTTATGAAAAAGAAAATTGTAAAAAAATAATTGAAAAAATAAACAGTACCAACATAGAAAATGATTCAAAAAAGTTTAACCATATAGGTCCTTTTTTAATGAATTATACAACAAAAAAAGGAAAGTATTTTCAAAATGCAAAAAAAGCAAACATGATTTTTAAAAAGATTTTTCTAAATGTCGATAATCCAATAAATAAAATAAAAGTAGTAATTTCAAAAGTTTATCCAAATTATGAGATTTCAGAAACAAAAGAAAATAGAATGAATTATGCATTATGTACAATTAGAAGGCATGAAAAAGGAAAGAAAGTACCACTGCACAAAGATAATGTAACATATGAAGGAATAGAATACAACGTATCAAAAATAGATAATCAGATATCATGTATTTTACATTTACAAGAAACAGAAAGAGGAGGAAAATTATTAATATATAAAAAAAAATGGGAAAAAAAATTCGAAGAGTTTAGGGAGATAGAATTTGGATATAATTCTATTTTGACTAAAAATGTAGAAGTAGACAAGATAGAACCCAAAATAGGAGATTTAGTAATAATTAATCCAAATTATCTTCATGAAATTACAAAAATTCAAGGAAATACAGATAGAATCACATTAGGTATGTTTTTTGGAATTCAAAATAAAAGTAAAAAGATATTTTCATGGGCATAATATTAATTAAAATTTTGAAATAACATCTAAAATACCAGAGCAGTGTTAACGGGTAAAATTGAATAAAGATAAGGGAATAATTGTTATATGAGGAAACAATGATTGTTTCAAATTGCAAAAAATTGAGTATGAAGGAACAGTATGGGTGTTAAATTATAACAATCCAGAACCACTATTAGATCACGCAATTCACATGTTAGAAAGACACGGAGTAAAACGTGAAGATATGACAATTACAGAAACTCCAAATGTGACAGTAGGAGCAATTGTGGTTGAAATATGGCCATATGAGTTAGTTATAGGTAGAGTAAGAACAACTAGAAATGATTCATTCATTAGCGGTGCTGAATTCAATATTGAATTAAAATTAGATGAAAACGGAAATTATGTAGATTATCTTTGAAAAAAAAGAAAATTCAAAATATTAGCATTCTTACTATTGCCATTTTAATAATTGGTTCAATTATCGCATATAATTATTCAGTAGACATTACAAAACAAAAAGGATTACAATTTGGAAATGAATTAAATCAAATAGAAAATAATCTTTCAGACATACAAGCAAAATTTTATTCAGAAAAAATAAAGTGGGTTGAAGGGGATATTTCAAAAATAGAATTACTAAAATTTTATAAAATTCATATAGATAATTTTAAAAAAAACATATCAAAGTATGATGAATTAACACCACCAGAATTATTCAAGAGTTCAGTTATATTATTAAAAATTTCAGCTGAAACTCAACTAGAAAGTGATTTACAATTTATTGAATGGATAAAAACAGGGGATGAATCTGCTAAAATTAGATCAGATGCCTTATTTCAAGAATCATATGAATATCAAAATTTAGGTTTAGTTGAATTTCAAACAGCAAAAGTAGGTATAAAATATTATGAGGGTGGAGAAAAATTTGAAGAACCGCAAGGCGTTTCAGCACAAAAAGTACTACAAGTATATGAAAAAATGGAAAAACAATGTAGTGAACAGTTTAGAAATGAATTAGGAGGATTTGATTCTAATCAAATAGAAATTGAATGGTTTGATTGTAACAATGAAGCAAAAGAATGGAAAATACAACATATGCCATAAATAAAAAATATAAAAACTATAGTAATTCAGATTTTTCTAATAAACTCAAAACAGGATGAATTTCTTCTAACAAGTTAGATTTTTCAAGAATAGTAGGTTTTGAAAATTTTACAGGTAAAGTCATAGTCAACATATCTTGATCAGTATGAGAAATTCCAATAAAATGGCGAGTATTATTTATTTCAGAAAGAAAGGTACCCCATTTTTCTAAATGAACAGATACACGAGAGATGTTTTGTTTTACTTCAGAAAGAACAGTATTCAAATCCGTGTCAAATAATTTGAATTTAACAAGAGGAATCATTAGCATACCACCCAATATTACATCATGATTTTTTATTTTAGATAGAATAACATCATCAGGATTTTCTACATTAGAAAGATTACCATAATCAGGATCAAAATATCCAGCAACTAATTTTTTAGAATCATATATTCGAAAATATCCATCTTCAAATTCTAATTTCCATGATGCCAAGGAAAACATACAGAAATACTAATTACTAAATGTTTATTCTAAAACATAATTTTTAGAGTAATCTAGGCATAAATTAAATAATATTTTTTAATCTTTGCTTTCGAGTAAATTCAATGCTTTTTGTAAAGATACTTCAAGATCATTAATTCGTTTTCGGAGTTCAATATTTTCATCTCTCAAAGAATCCCTTTCCCTAGTGAGTATTTCATTAATATCCATAATCAAATAAAAAATAACACGCTATTTTTACATTACAATTTAAAATAGGCATTAAAAATTAAAGTGGATTATCACTACAAAGTATGAGCATTAACTAATATTTCATCCAGTATTTTAACTTCAAAAATATCTTTTAAAAAATATTTTTGTGTTGCATGATTAGTACAAAGTAAAACAGAAGATTTAGAATCTCCAACATCATATACCGTGAGATTTATTGGTTTATTGTTACAACATATACGACTAACATCAATTCCAGTTGTTTGTGTTGCCATTTCAAACCAAATTAATTTTTGAATTTTATTTAGATGTCGTATAGATTGTAGAGCTAAAGTTTGTCTCTTAATTTGTCTCAACGTTTTTCTTATTTCTGGAGAAATGTGTTCTAACAATATTCAGAATAAAATGATCATTTAGATAAGTTTATCATTTTTTAAAAAGATAATTAAATAAACCAGGAATTAAAGTAAAGATATGTCAATATCAAAAGAAAATAAAGAATTTATCGATAGCCTAATTGAATATTATATTAGTGAGTCTGAATCGTATAAACAAATTGCAGAGAATTTTCTTCCAGAAGTAGAATCAATTCCAGATACAGTATTTGGAATAATTACAGGGTGCGTCTATTCAGGATTTCTACAAGCATATCAAAACCAACAACAAACACCTAGTTTAGAGGACATGAATGAATTTAATCAAATAATTAAAAAAAAGGCATTATTAATTAAAAAATCAATTTTAGGACCAATAGAAATAGATGGTGTAATAAAAGAGAGAAAAGGTTAAACTTAGAATTTGAAATAAAATCAGGCATAAATATAAAGAAATTAGTTCTGATAAATTAAAATAATTTAAAAAATCAGTACAGTTTAATTTGAATTATAAAAAAATAACATCATGAAGATAGATGGTAGTAAGATTATTTTTGGTTTAGGTGTAACATCAGCTGTAGCAACTGCAGTTATTGCATTATATTTTTCAATTCGTTAAAGATAAATCATAAGGATAACGTCATAAAATATTGTCTGCAATAAATGAATTTAAAATTACACAGATTGTAGATAATGGTCAAATAATACAATTAACATTAATTGAAAATATATCTACAGAACCAATTTCACAAAAACAAATGATTATAGAAAATGTTTCTAAAAAATTAGATTCAGAAACAAAAGAACAGGTAATGCCATTGTTAGAAGCAATTTTACAAGCACAACCAACTGTAAATATTAAATCATATCAACAAACACAAATTACAATTGCAATGCCAAAATCAAGATATGATAATATGGGTAGACCACAAGTAGGCAGTATAATAGATATAGATTTAAAAATAATCTAAAGTGTTGAATTTACTTCATCTAAAGTATGCAATGCCAAGGAACAAGTAAAATTTTTACAAATAAAAACAGATGTTTTATCCTCAAAAGATTTTCCAGCAAAGAAAGGATATTTTGAGAGAGTTTTTAATTGATCAGGATTTTCAATAGTTATCATAAAAGAATTAGGCAAATAATTTTTAAATAAAGAATTACAAAGTTCATAATTTTCAGAATTTATAATAGTAATTTCAGTAGGTTTTTCCAAATACAAGGAAATAGTATTTAGTAAATATCCAAATCCAAAGGGGTTTTCAGCAGCAGTTTGTGCCTGGGATTCCATGATTTTCATTGAAATATCAAGGAAAGATTGTTCTTGAGATAAATGATATAATCTTAGCATAAAAAAAGATGAAACAGAATTTCCAGAAGGTAACGATAAATCATAATTACTCTTTGGACGAATAATTAATTTTTCATGATCATCAGAAGTCATAAAGAAACTATTACTTTCCGAATCCCAGAAATGATCAATTAAATGATGACCTAGTTTTAAGGCAAGTTCAAGATATTTGGAATTAGGTTCAATTTCAAATACATCCAACAACGCATTAGAAAAATAGGAATAATCTTCAAGATAACCATTAATTTTTGCAGTGTCATTTTTGTAAGTTCTCAATAAATTACCATTAACAAAAAGATTTTTTTCGATAAATGAAATGCAATTTTTAGCAGCATTTAGATATCGAATGTCATTTGTAACACGATAACCTTTTGCAAAAGCAGTTATCATTAATGAATTCCATGAAACTAAAACTTTGTCATCTAAACTAGGAGAAATTCTTTTTGATCTTACTTCCAATAATTTTTTAGAACATGAATTTATAATTTCAAGTACTTTTTGTTCTGTAATTCCAAAATTAAATGCAATCGTAGAAACATTAAGATTATTACATAGAATTGTATTACCCTCCCAATTTCCACCATCAGTTACATCAAAATATAAACAAAAAACATCAGCATCATTTCCAAGAATTTCTTTAATTTCCTTTTTAGTCCAAACATAAAATTTGCCTTCTACACCTTCAGAATCTGCATCATATGCAGAATAGAAACCACCTTCAGAAGAGGTCATTTCACGCAAAACAAAGTCAAGTGTTTTTTGTAAAATATCAAGATAAAATGGATCATGTGTAATTTGATATGCCTCACAATAATTTACAGGCATAAGGGCATTATCATAAAGCATTTTTTCAAAATGAGGAACTAGCCATCGGGCATCAGTGGAATATCTATGAAATCCACCAGCAATTTGATCAAAAATACCACCCTTTGCCATTTTCTTTAAAGTTTTTAGTGCAAATTCATTAAATTTTGGCAAATTAGCCATCTTAGAATATCTAAATAAAAATGAAATATTTGCAGCGTTTGGAAATTTTGGTGCAGAACCAAATCCACCATATGTTGGATCACCTAATTGAAATAAATTCATTGCAGCTTCATCAAGTAAAGTTCGTTCTAATTTTGTAGGAACAGTAATTTTTTCTGTTTTGTGTAATGCATGAATAAAACTTTCTGCAGATTTTTCAATATCTTTTGGTTTTTCTTTCCATGCTTGTGCTAATTGTCTACAAATACTTCCAAAACCAGGTCTACCATAGGAATCCAATACAGGAAAATAGGTTCCAACATAGAATGGTTTTTGATCAGGGGTAAGAAAAACACTCAAAGGCCAACCACCCTGTCCAGTTGTAATTTGACAAGCTTTTTGATAAATGTCATCTATGTCAGGACGCTCTTCTCTGTCAACTTTTATGTTTACAAAATTTTCATTCATAAATTCAGCAACATCATTATTTTCAAATGATTCATGTGCCATCACATGACACCAATGACATGCACTATATCCGACACTCAGAAAAATGGGTTTATTTTCATCTTTAGCTTTTTGTAATGCATCATCATTCCACCCATACCAGTTAACAGGATTTTCTGCATGCTGAAGTAAGTAAGGACTAGTTTCATGTATGAGGCTATTTTCAACCATAACTAATCAAAATCATTAGAATATTTGTACATAGATGTAAAAATTAACCCCAAATACCTCTACCTTCAGTTATTTCATAAATTCTAACATTGATTCTTTTAAGAAATTTGGATTTTGTTTTATCAGCCTTTTTATCGTGACTGTAATCTTTTTTTTTAACTAGTTCTTCTAATCGTGCTAATTGTTCTAAAGATAATTTATCAAATTCATTTTTAGATGAAGAAATTAAAGATAGTAATTTAACTCGCTCACGATCTTCAGATGTGATATCAGCCACATACATAATTATATTATTTTAGAAATAAATCTTATCTTAATTACAATATTTAGAAATAAAATCAGTACAGTGTTTTAAATAGAATAATGAAAAAGAGAATTTATGGAAAAAATGCGTGCAATGGTACTTTCAGAATGTGCTAAAATTGAAACAAATCCTTTGAAACCCACTAATATTGATAAACATCAAATTGAAAGATCAAATGAAATTTTACTAAAAATAGAAGCATGCGGTGTTTGTCATTCACAACTTCATGGAATTGAAGGAGATTGGAAACATGTTGGAATTCCAGACACATTGCCAATTGTTCCAGGACATGAATTAGTTGGAAAAGTTATTGAAATTGGAAATGATGTTACTAAATTCAAAATAGGAGATAGAGCAGGAATAACCCCATTACTAGAAGCATGTAAAAAATGTCAATATTGTGATGAAGGAAAAGAATATCTCTGTGAATCATCAAAAATTACAGGTGAGACACTGAAAGGAGGTTACTCAGAATACATCACAGTTATAGAAGATTTTGCAACAAAAGTCCCAGATAGTATGAAATCAGAATATGCAGCACCATTATTTTGTGCAGGAATAACAGCCTACAAAGCAGTAAAAGCTGCAGAACCAAAATTAGATAAAAAAATAGGAATATTTGGAATTGGTGGAGTTGGTCATATGGCAGTACAATTCGCCAAAATAGAAAAATGTAAAGTTATTGCATTTTCAAGAACGCAAAATCATCTAGATGTTGCAAAAAGATTAGGTGCAACAGATACAATGGTATTTTCTAATGATCAAGAAGAATTTCTAGGTAAAGTGAAAGAAAGACATGGATTGTTAGATGCAGCAATTGTATTTGCTCCAGCAGATATTGTTACAGATACTGCAATAAAATCAGTAAAGAAGGGAGGGATAATTGTAATTGCAACAATAGGTAAGAATCCAGAATTTAATGTATTTGAAGAAAAAACAATTAGAGGTACATTGATAGGATCAACAAAAGACATGGAGCAAGTAATTAAAATATGTGATGAAAATAATATTGAAGTAATTTATGAAACATTTCCTTTAGAGAAGGCAAATGAAGCACTACAAAAATTAAAAAATTCAAAAATAGATGCACGTGCAGTTTTAATTCCATAGATTTAGAGGTACAATAAGGAAATCAAAATGAATTGTAAAAAATGTCACCATACAGATGAAGTTCACGTTCCAGATGAAAAAAGTAATTTAATGATAAAATTAGGAGAATGTAAAATTCCAGATTGTACATGTAAGCAATTTATCAATCCAATTGAAGAAATTGATGAAGATTTATTATAATAATTCTCAATATACAGATTTTTTTAGATTATCCCTAAATCGCTTAATTCTTTGTGTATTTCTGAATCAATTCTAGCACCTGAACCACATTTGCTACACATGCCTGTTTCATTTGGATCCTCAGAGAGTTTTTTCTCACATTCCACACATGTGTTAATACCTTTTTTGAATCCCATATTTTTTAGTAAATTATATGAGTTTTATGTATTTTGTATTAATCAAAAGGTTGTTGTAATAATTCATATACGAAAAAAAAATAGGACAATCATGGATAAACACAAACCATCAGATGAAATGATTAAAGATTTAGATAATTTATTATCAAAATTAAACGCCATGGAAATTGTTGCATCAGATGATCATCAAAAAAGTTCAGTTAAAATCATGAGAGCATTAGTAGAAGGGCAAATGCATTCAATTAATGAATTTCAACATTTGAAAAAAGCAATTGATTTACTAACAGTGGAATTATTTAAAGTACAAAACAAAGTTAAGAATTAAGTCTAGTGTCGCTTAATCCACAACCAATACAACGATAAAGATTAGATTTTTCAAGAGTTTTTTCCAAATTCATTTTAGAGCCACAACATGCACAAATTATCTTATCAGAATTTACATCAGGTTCCTCTGAAACTCTTACAACATAATCAGGTTTTTGTTTAATAATATCATCAAAATTACAATGTGGTTTGTATTGAGATAATATCTTTTGAATTATATTTATTCTTTTTTTATCAGTAGAATCAAACAGCGGTAAAATTGCAAGATGTAAAGATTGTTCAGATCCAGATTGTTTAAGCCAGCATTCGAATTTATCATGATCAGTAAAAAACGATTTATCATCAGTTTTTTGACAATCGCCAGCATAAATTATATCAAATTTATCCTTGTTTCGAGATAAAATCAAATAAACCAATTGTTCCATTGGAGGGCCCCATTCAGTAAGGGGTATAGGACCAAGAAACTCATATTGAAGAATTTGAATACTCAACAAACCTATTTTGAAGTACTCTCTTTTCTTTTTATCGGAAAAAATATACTAGTGTTAAAGATTGAAGCGGAGATTTAGACGTGAAAAGATTAAATTCAAGGTTTATAGATTTCACATAAATGAAAGATCCTAAAAATATGAGAGGAGTAGGCTATTCTATGATCCTTGTTTCAGCTAGTTTAGTGGCAATTTTAATAATAGGAGTTGCAATTGGCGAAGATGTTTTGTTTGGAGATAATATGTCTAGAGAGAGTACAGCCCATTTCAATGAATGTAAAGCAAATGATTTTAAAACAGATGGATGTGAAACATACTGGAGTAGAATCAATACTGAAATTTCAGGAATATACGTAGATTTAGAGAACTAAATCATACAATTAATTAAAAACTAGAAAGAATTTTTGATATTATTTGCCTGATTTTGATAAATTTTTGCTTGAGCAATATTTTCAAATTCATTTATATAAATATCTGCAAGTTGCTGAAATGAATAAAAATCATTAGGTAAAAGTTGAGATAATTTTTTTAAACATTCAATTTTTTTTTCAGTGTCAGATATTTCAACATAGTACATGTATAATGTAGTAATAATTTTAGAATTATTAGGATTTTTTTTTAATTGTTTTGTTAATTCTAGTATTCTATTCTCAATTTTTTTAATAGATTCATTATTAGGCATACGTTGTTTTAATTCAATACTTTTTTTAATTTTATTTAGAAATCCCATAGAAAATCTATAGTAACACTAGAAATTAAGAATATGCATCAACTTAAGAGAGAATTAAATTAATATCCATTTGAAAAATCGGACATCATGTTTTTGTCTTTAGTTAATTTATTCATAGCATAAAATGCACCGCCAACAATTCCAGCCTGATAAAAAGTGTATAAAAATACACCAGACGAAGTAGGATCAGATTTTGTAAAACTTAAAACAAGAATAGTGACAAAAACAAAAGTACCAACAGAAGAAACAAGTCTATTTAAAAATCCAGAATCCAATCCTACAATTCTTTTCGTTGCTGCGGCCATTAATCCAATACTAGTGATAATAAGAAAAGTAGCACCCCCGTTTTCCACAATAAAAGTATGTAGCCATGTCAACAACCCATCTTCAAAAATAGAGACTTCAGGCATTACACTTCCACCATTAATTGCAAAGTTAACAGAACTAAACATTCCACCAATTACAAAAAAGAATAAGAATATTTTTACAATAGACCTTTTAATTGGACTTTGAATTTCAGACGGATTAACAGCACGTTGAGTAATTTTAATACCATAAAGAAATCCTACAGCCATAGCAGGAATAAACATCAAATTAATTAAAACAGGGGATTCTTTATTGATGGTCTCAATTTGAGGATAAAAAATAAGAAACAAGATTATTGCTAAAAGTGCTGATGAGACAAACAATATCAAACCTAAATATTTGTGATGAGAGGATTCAGAATCACCATTCCAGTCGTACATTTCATTAAATCATTAGAAAATCATTAAAAATAGAATCAGAAAATGAATTGCTTAAAGTATCAATTCTGTTTACCCTTTTTAATAGAAATTATACCAAGAAGTTATGGAAAAATCTTATTCGGTGATTGGAATTGGAATTATTACATTCATTTTTGGGTTAATTTTTGACCTTCAAGGACAATCAATAGTAGGTCCAGAATCATCTTTCATGTATGCCAATCCAAATTGGATTACTTATGGAATTGGAATTATGATTTGTGGAATAATAGTAATTTCAGTAGGCATCATATCAAAGGTTTTAAAAAAATAAAATAAATTAAAAACCAGCAGCAATAGGATCATCAGGTTTCATAATTTCTCGTAGTAAAATGGTTGCAAAAGAACCACGAGATAAAGAGAACTCAACATTATTGTTTTCAGATAAATAATCAGAACAATGAATTGCAGCCTGTCTAAATCCACCCTCACTACTAACTTCTTGCATCTCTTTAATGAAAAAATCTTTAGGAGTAACCTCTTCTTGACTTAAAACTTTAGAAATTTGATGATCAAATCTTGTTTTTTTATAATAAGAATAACCAACAAAAGGTAATGAAAGGTATTGTTCAACACCATCTTTGAATTTACCAATGATACTTTTAGAATCATAACAAACATCACCAGATTGAGATTCAAATAAATTTTCACCATCCAAAAATGCAGCACTAAGAGATTGATTAAAAATAAAGGATTGGTAAGCCTGAATATAAAATCGTCTTAAAGATAATGGGATTGCACGTATAGCACGTATGGAATCATCGTGATCTATCATTTCTTTTAGAACAATTCGTTCAATATCCATTTGAGATGGAACGTGATCATAATATTTCACATAATTTATTTTATCAGAAAGTTTTTCACGAATTTCAGTATTTTCTGCAGAATCATATGTAGAAGTAAATGATAAAATTAAATCTACAGCCATATCAAAATCTCTTTGCAGAATAGCTTTACCAATTAAATGAGTTACAGGTCTTTTTGAACCAAATCTTTGATAACCATAAAAATTTAAAATGCAATTATGTTCACTAAAAGAAGATAATTTATCAGAGCAATCAGAAATGCGTATTTTAAAATTATTACCAATCATCTCTTTTTTAGATAACGGTTTTTTTGTAAATCCAATTTTTGTAAGAGAATATTTCTCAGTAGAAAAATCCTCAATAGGTTTACCCTTATGAGGCGAACCAACGAATTGTTCAGTTATAGCAGATGCATCTTTTAAGCCTAGGGATTTTAACCGAACACCTGTTTTTCGAAATACATCAGATAATGCATGATTAGTATCAATTTTTTTCTTTTTTAATTTGTAAACAGCATAACCACTTTCATTAGTGATGGAGTTTGTTGCACGCTTAGAAATTAATTCAGATACCTCAAAATCTTCAGGGGTAATTCTAATTTTTCCGCCAATACCAGAAAATTTTGTAGTGTAGAGAGAGATTCCTATTTGAGAGTCAATATCAGGTATCACTCTATTATCACTGTAAGAAATTTACTAATTGCAATATCATCAGAGTCTACACCAAGTAAAATTTTGTATGTTCCAGGTAATGCATCATCAGAAGCAGAAATATCAACATGAACTGGGACAGGGCTATCAGAATCTAGTTCAAAAGTTTCAACAGAGTCATGAATGAAATCAACAGTTAGAAAATCATGTGTTATAGATACAATAGATGAAAGTTCCAATTTTCCATCGTTAAATTGTGGAGATATTATAAAATGAAAATTAGCGGAATTTCCAGGAAGTAAATTCAATGTATCATATTCAAATTGAATTTCAAGTGGTAACGGTACAGAAGTATCTACAACACCAATTTTATTTTCAACCCATTCAGTAAACCAAATTTTATCACCAAATATTGTAAAATCAAAGATTTGTGCAATACCACAATTATCTAAAACTTCAACACCATTGTCACAATCACCCCAATTAGGATTTTTTGAAGGTACATGGTATTCCACAAGAGATTGTTTTTTTGGATCAATTACAGAAATATTATTTGCAGTTTGTTCATTGAATACAAGTTGTCCTTGATCATTATTTTCTATCCAATAAGGTCTAGATATAGGAGATTTAATCACACCTGTCTGGTTACCATACGTTTCAAGCGCAGGATCTGCCGTAACATATTGAATAAATTCTTCAGATAAAGGATCAAAACTAAAGAAAGAAGAAGAAGTAGTATCTACAATCCAAAGAAGTCCATCGTCTGAGAAAGTTATTCCATTGGGAGTAAGTAATTGAACAGGTAATGCGTAGGCATTGATGAAATCAATGAGAGGTAAAAATTTCTCACCAGAGTTAGATACAGCATCAAGGTAACCATTTTGATTAAACTTAACCAAAAATCCACCTTGTTGATATAACCAATTTGTATACCAAATGTCATTATTTGCATCTAATGCAAAGTCAGCAGTTACAGAATCATCAAGTGCAGATGGAATACTAAGATAATTAACTTCTTCATCAGAGAGATTGATATTTAAAATTGTAAGCTTGTTACCAGTAAAATCATTAATAATAATTTGAGAACCATCTATCATTAATTTTTGAGGTAAGGAATTACCATCAGAAGGATAAGATAATCTATTATATTCTTCAGTAAGGGTTGAAAAACTCCAAACAGAGTCATATGTTTCATCAGTAAACCAAACAGATCCATCAGGAGCATAATCAATTCCCCACATCATTGAACGAGCACCGTCAGGCCATGTGGGATTATCATATTCAGTGAATGTTTTAGTTGTAGGATCAAATTTTGCAATATTACCAGTGTTGGTTTGAGCAAACCAAACATTG
The DNA here is from genome assembly GCA_001437625.1 of Nitrosopumilus sp. BACL13 MAG-121220-bin23. GTDB lineage: Archaea > Thermoproteota > Nitrososphaeria > Nitrososphaerales > Nitrosopumilaceae > Nitrosopumilus. The sequence goes on along the minus strand of LIAL01000001.1, from coordinate 4,874 downwards.
CCATCAAAATCAGATACAATAGCTAACGGGTTACTACATTCTGTTGGAATTAAATATTCTTGAACATACTTAGTGGATTTTGCATCACTTCCAGAACTACAAAATGTAGTTCTTTGATCATCAGGAAAATTATCAGATGGAGTTCCAGTTAGTGTAACATCAGAGTTATCATCAGCAGGGGATATCATGCTAGATAATCCAAATCCAGATGTTAGCATTATTCCACCAAAAAAGAAAACAACCAGTAAGCCCTTTTTATTCATGTTTGAAAAAACATCTAAGAGGGTTATATCTCATTGCAAGAAAAATATCTAGAGTAATTTAAAATCGCCAGTAATTTTATCAATTAAATTTTCAGGTGCAGGTCCAATGGATATACACGTTGTTGTGCCAGGAGCTAATTGTGTATGTCCCGCATCAGATACTTCAGACCATGGAAGATTCAAATCAATAGCCTGTCTTTTTACTTGCTGTAACTCCTTAAGTCCAGAGACTTTTACAACCACTTTTTCTTGACCACCCCACCATTCAGACCACCACTCAGGATGAGATTTTCTAACATGTTCAGCACCAAGTACACATGCATGTCCTACTTGTGCAGCGATCTTGCCTTTTCCCATAGCAAGATCAGTTCTAACTACAATTACTTGTTTAATGTCGCCCATGACAGTATGAAGAATTAGGCATAATCAAAAACTTTGGAATTAAATAATTGACAAAGAACCAAAATCTATGTACTACGATGCAATAGTTGCAGGAGGAAGCGTTGCAGGTTTACTATGCGCCAGAGAAATATCTTCAAAAGGATTTTCAGTATTAGTAATTGAAGAAGATTATGAAATAGGGACACCAGAACATTGTGGAGGATTAGTCAGTATTACAGGTTTAGAAGAATTAGGGATAATACCATTTAGAAAAACGTTTGATCATATGATAGAGTCTGCAAAGATTACATCAGCAAATGGGAATAGTTTTACAATTAATTCAAAAAAACAAAAAGTGGTAGAAATCAGCAGAAGAGAATTAGATAAACAAATTGCATTTCAAGCTCAAAAAAACGGAGCAGTCATTAAAGTTAGAACAAGTTTTCAAGAAATTACAGATGTTGGAATAAGAACCAATGAAGGGAAAATAGATTGTAAAATTTTTGTTGATGCAAGGGGAGTATCATCATTAGTGCAAAAAGATAGAACTGGAATTTTATCATCCGCACAATATGAAATTTATGCAGATTGGATAAAAAAGGGACAGGTAGAAGTAATTTTTGATCAAGAAAAATATCCAGGATTTTTTGCATGGATAATTCCATCAAATGAAGGGAAAGGAAAAGTAGGAGTAGCAGGAAAAGGAATTAACGTCGCAGAAGCATTAGATTCAATCCTTAGAGAAAAAGGAAAATTTTCAACTATTAGAAAAATATATGCACCAATTTGGATTAAAGGTCCAATTGAAAAATTTGTTGAAGGTAAAACAGTGATCATAGGAGATGCAGCAGGGCAAGCAAAACCAACTACATCTGGGGGAATTTTTACAAGCGGTATGGGAGGAGTTTATGCAGGGCAAGCCATATCTAAATTTTTAAAAACAAATGAAATTTTAGATCTTCAAGAGTATCAAAAAAGATGGACAGATAGATTTGGGAAAGAATTTGAAAAACAATTACTTGTAAGAAAAATATTAGAAAGAATAGATAATCAAACAATCAATAAATTATTTGAAACAATAACTCCAGAAATTACCAATGATATTTCAGAAAAAGATGATTTTGATTTTCATACAAGTTCAATCATAAAACTACTGGGAGTAAAAGGTTCACTAAAAATATCTAAAACATTAATCACAGGAGAACTAAAAAAAATATTGAGTTCAATTACAGATTAATTTCAAGTAAGGTATAAATGATGTTTACAGAAAATTTGAACATGTCATCTACCATATCATTACCAACATGTAGTTGTTGTAATAGACCAATTATGCCAGGAGATAAATCTGTGAAATTTAATTGTCCAGATTGTGGTGTAGATATTATTTGGAGATGTCAAAATTGTAGAGATGCAGCAAGAAATTACACATGTTCTTCATGTAATTTCACAGGACCTTAAAAAAATGACAGATGTAGTATTGATAGCAAAAATTCTTCCAACAGGAATGGAAGTAGATTTAGATAAATTAGCAGAAAATGTAAAAACCTCACTAAAAGACGGAATTATCTTAAAACGACATGCAAAAGAGCCATTAGCTTTTGGATTAGAATGTCTAAAAGCAGAATTTGTGTTAGAAGATAAAGATGGTCAAATGGATTCACTAGAAAACACAGTAAGAGCAGTAGAGGGTGTTAGTGAATTTGAAGTATTAAGCATGAGCCGTAATTAGTATAACAGGAAGTAAGTGATTTTTGGTCCGCAAAGAAGAACCTTTGCAAATGAGGATTGGGGAAGCAAAACAAAGAGACATAGGTAAGAAACGTGCCAGAGTAGGTCCACAAGCAATGGATTTTCTAAAAGCAGAACCAGGAGATATTATTGAAATAATGGGTTCAAGAACTAGTTGTGCAGTTATTTGGCCAGTGGATGAAGATGAAAAATTTCCAGATATAATTAGAATAGACGGACAAACAAGAAAAAATGTAGGAGGAACATTAAACGATATTGTAAAGATTAGAAAAGTTACAACAAAGATTGCAAAAATAATAACATTAACTCCACTAAATGATTCAGTTACAGTAGATAAAGAATATACAGATTTTGTAAAAAATAGATTGAAAGGATTACCAATCACACACGGAGATGAAATTGCTGTAATGATTTTGGGAAATTCCATGGATTTTAAAATTACAAAAACAGTACCAAAAGGAGTAATTGAAATTGATAAAACAACAGAGGTAAATATTTCATCAGAAATATCAATTGATAGAAAAGTTCGAGTTACATATGAAGAAGTGGGAGGATTAAAAGAAAAAACCAAAGCAATGAGAGAGATTGTAGAATTACCATTAAGACATCCAGAATTATTTGCAAGATTAGGAGTTGAACCGCACAGTGGAATTTTACTTTACGGTCCACCAGGATGTGGAAAAACATTACTTGCAAAAGTTCTTGCAAGTGAATCAGAAGCTAACATGTATCCAATTAACGGTCCAGAAATTATGAACAAGTATTATGGAGAAACAGAAGCTAAACTAAGAGAAATTTTCAAAGAAGCAAAAGATAATTCCCCAAGCATAATATTCATTGACGAAATTGATGCAATTGCACCAAAAAGAGAAGAGGCTTACGGTGATGTGGAAAAAAGAGTAGTGGCTCAATTATTAGCATTAATGGACGGGCTTACAGATAGAGGAAACGTTATCGTGTTAGGCGCAACAAATAGGCCAGATAGTATGGATCCTGCTCTTAGAAGACCAGGCAGATTTGATAGAGAATTTGAAATTACAGTACCCAATGAAGATGAAAGATATGAAATTTTGCAAATTCATACACGAGGAATGCCAATTAGCGAAGACATAGATCTTAAAAATTTATCATCGGAATTACACGGATACACAGGGGCAGATATCAAATCACTATGCAGAGAGGCAGCTATGAAATCAATTAGAAGATACCTACCAGAAATTGATCTTGAAACTGAAAAAATTTCATCCGCAGTTTTGCAATCAATGGAAATTAAATTGGTTGATTTTTACGATGCAATGCAGGAAGTAGTTCCTACTGCAATGAGAGAGTTCTATGTAGAAAGACCAAAAGTATGGTGGTGTGATGTAGGAGGTTTGGAGGAAGTTAAAAAATCATTAACAGATAATTTGATCACAGCAATAAAAGAACCAAGTAAATTTACAAAAATGGGAGTTAAACCACCAAAAGGAGCTTTAATTTATGGTCCACCAGGATGTGGAAAAACATTACTTGCAAGAGCAGTTGCAACAGAGACAGGAGCAAATATGATTTTAGTTAGAGGTCCAGAAATTCTTTCTAAGTGGATGGGAGAATCAGAAAAAGCAGTAAGAGAAATATTTAGAAAAGCAAAAGCATCAGCACCGTGTGTAGTAATTTTTGATGAATTAGATGCATTGGCGAAATTAAAATCAGGTGAAGGAGGTGCAGGTGAAACAATTCTGAGTCAATTATTAACAGAAATAGAAGAAGGTACATCCTCACGGGTTGTAGTAATTGGAATCACAAATAGACCAGATATCATAGATAATTCATTATTAAGAACAGGTAGATTAGACTTGGTTCTGTATGTTTCACCCCCAGATGAAAAAGGAAGATTAGAAATAATTAAAATTTTAACAAAAAAAATGCCATTATCTAATGATGTTAAATTGCAAGAAATTGCAATCGCAACAAATAGTTACACGGGTGCAGATTTAGCAGCATTATGCAGAGAGGCAGCAGTGCATGCAATGAGGAATAACGCATCAAAAATTTCTAGTCAGGATTTTGCAACGGGTTTAAAACAAGTAAAACCATCAATTACCAAAGAAGTAGATCAATGGTACAACACCATAAGAGAAAGTATATCTAACGTGGTACCTAAAAAAGGAGAGAATACATTTTACGGTTAATTATGGCAATCCCACTACGAAATACAATATACGAAAAAATTAAAGAAGTAAATTCACTAACGGATGTGGAGCTTTACAAAAGTTTAGCAAAAGATGGGTTAAATGTACCAGAAGATAAATTTAACAAATTACTTTTAGATTTAGAAATCCTAGGACTCATCAAGGTAGCATGGTTTACAAAAGATGAACGCCGAATTGAAATTATAGTGATTGAAGAAAAAGAAGATCCAATTAAAAAACAAAATAAAGAAGCAATGGAAAAAGATTATGAAGCAAGTTTCCCAGGATTAGATAAATAATTAAAAATTAA